>NZ_LT629772.1:2448332-2754373 GCF_900105385.1 Microlunatus soli
GCGTGCACTGCGCGACGACCCGAACCTCACCGTTCCGCGGATCGAGGTCGCCACCTCGCTGGTCGTACGCGAAAGTACAGCAAGTATCGACCTCGATCCGTAGACGTTTCGCTCAAGTTTCGCTACTATCGCAGAAACTTGCGAAGGTACGATCGCGCCGTTCGGAGGCGCGTCGGGTGAGCCTCGGCCTTCGCAGTCCTCCGCGACGAAGGGGAATACTTCGATGCGCTCCGTGCACGTCTCACGGGCGTCGCTGCGTCGACTCGGGATGATCTTCGCCGCAGCGATCACCGCTGCGGTGACTGCTCTGGCCAGCACCGGCTGCGTGCCGGGCCCGGGAAAACCACCGCCGCCCGGCTCGCCCACCTCGGGAAACATCACCTGGTGGGGCTGGACACCGACCGACGCCGCGGTCGCCAAGCAGTACATCGCGGCGTTCAACAAGGAATATCCGAACATCCACGTCACCTTCCGGCTGGTATCCATCGACTCCTGGGATGCGGCACTCCGGCCCGCCCTCGCCTCGTCCAGCGGCCCCGACGTGTTCGACATGGAGCCCGGTCAACGGGTCGAGCGGTTCAAGGGCTTCACCGAGGACCTGACGCCGCTGGCCGAGGATGCCCTCGGCCCGGCCTGGAAGGACAAACTGGCCGAGATCGGCGTCAAGGGCCTGACCTACGACGGCAAACTGACTGCACTGTCGGTCGGCCAGACCTACGCCGGCTCGGTGTGGATCAATCCCGACCTGTTCGCGAAGTATCACCTGCAGCCGCCCCGGACCATGGCCGAGTGGAAGAAGGTCTGCAAGGTGTTCCGGTCCCATGACCAGGGCTGCTTCGTGCAGGGTGCCGCCGGGGCCGGCTTCAACCAAGACACCCTGCAGGCGATCGCCGATTCGATCCAGCCCGGGATCTGGACCAAGGCCTCCAAGGGCGAGGTGAAGTGGACCCACCCGGTGATCATCAGGACACTGCAGACCTGGAAGGACCTGTTCGACTCCGGGATCATGCAGCCCGGAGCAATCGGCTACCAGCAGTATCCGGACGCCAACAATGACTTCCTCAGCGGCAAGTACGCGATGGTGATGATGGGCACCTGGTACATGATCAACAGCACCAGGACCGGGATGCAGAGCTCGCTCAGCGCCGCCGGTGTCGCCGATCCGCAGCCCTTCGCCATGCAGCCGATCCCGTTCCCCCGGGTGGACGGCTCGCACCATCCGAGTGCGCTCTTCGGTGACGCCGACTACGGCCTGTCGGTGAACATCCGCTCCGAACACCGGGCCGCAGCCAAGACCTTCGTGCGCTGGATGACCACCAGCGAACAGGGCCAGCACGCGGTCGCCGATTCGCTGCTGGACCTGCCGTCACTACGGTCGATCCAACCGGACTTCGACAAGATCACAATGGTCGACGACCGGCAGGTCCCCTGGATCAAGAGCCTGGTCAAGCAGACCAGTACGGTGACCGAGCCGCGGATGTCGCTGGTCAATCAGGACGTTTCAACCGCGATGCAGGCCTCGGCGTCCGCCGTCGCCACCGGCCAGTCCACACCACAGGAGGCCGCCCAGACTCTGCAACAGGCGGCCGAGGCCGCCGCGGCGGTGCAACGATGAGCGCCCGCCGTCAGCTCCGCCCACCGACCGGCCTGCCGTGGATCCTTCCCGCCTTGGTCCTCGCCGTCGGGCTGATCTACTACTGCATCGGCTATACCGGATTCGTGTCCACCCTGGACTGGGACGGCGTCAGCGCCGATCCGGCACGCGTCGGGCTCAGCAACTACTCCCGGATCATTGCCGACCCGATCTTCTGGAAGGCCCTGTGGCACACGGTGATCTTCTTCGTGGTCACCTTCGGCGTGCAGACCCTGCTCGGGGTGCTGTTCGCGGTGTTGCTGCATTCCTCGGTCAGGCTCGGCGTCGTTTACAAGGTGTTGATCTTCATCCCGGTGGTGCTGGCGCCGGCCATCATGGCACCGGTGTTCCGTCAGATCTTCGCGCCGGACGGTGAGTTCAACTGGGTCCTGGAGCACATCGGGCTCGGCTTCCTCACCCAGCCGTGGATCGGCCAGCCCAGCACAGCACTGCCGGTGATCATGGCGATCACCATCTGGCAGTGGACCGGGGTCACCTTCGTGCTCTACTTCGCAGCGATGGGCCAGATCGACAGCTCGACCCTGGAAGCAGCCCGGATCGACGGTGCCGGCAACTTCCGGGTGCTGGTCAGCATCATCTGGCCCGGCGTCCGGGGCACCACGCTGGCGTTGGCGATCCTGGCCGCGATCGGCGCCCTGAAGACCTTCGATGTCCCTTACCTGGTGACGATCGGCGGCCCGAACTACGCCACCGAGTTCCTCGGCACCTACATCTATCGGATGACGATCCCGCAGGCGCACGTCGGCTACGGTGCGGCACTGTCGATCATCCTGCTGGTCGTCGCCCTGGTGATCGCCATCGGTTTCCAGATCCGCGGCCGGGAGCGGGAGGTGCCCCGTGTTTGAATTCAGGACCCGCCGTAGCAAGATCATCCTGCAGCTGCTGATCACCTTGCTGATCCTGCCGTTCGCTTTCCCGTTGGTGGTGATGGTGAAGGGATCGCTCGCCGGCCAGGGCTGGCAGAACTACCGTGCCGTACTGGCTGTCCCGGGGTTCGCCCGCTTCTTCCTGAACAGTGCCATCATCGCCGCTGCCGTGATCGTCCTGGTCTATCTGGTCACCATGCTGGCCGCCTTCGGCTTCGCCAAGCTGCATCTCCGTGGCCGGGAGATCTACTTCTGGTTGCTGTTGGCCTGTCTGACGCTGCCCGAGGTCGTGCTGCTGACCCCGTTGTTCACCACGGCCACCGCCTTCGGGCTCTACAACACCTACCTCGCGGTGATCCTGCCACTGGCGGCGTTGCAGGTACCGTTCGCCGTGCTGCTCACCCGGACCTTCATCAACGGGCTGCCCGACGAGATGTTCGAGGCCGCCCGGGTCGACGGTGCCAACACGCTGCACACCTTCATCCACCTGGTGATCCCGCTGACCCGGCCGATCGCCGCGGCGGTGTTGATCTTCACCCTGGTCGGCGCCTGGAACGACTATCTGATGCCGCTGGTCTTCCTGCAGGACCCGAGCATGCAGACGATCACCCTGGTGCCGCAGTTCTTCATCGGACAGTTCAGCAACGATCAGACCAAGGTGCTGGCCTCGGCGGTGTTGACCGCCATTCCCGAGGTCGTCGCCTACCTCTGCCTGCAACGTCTCTTCGAACGCGGCCTGTCCGCCGGCGCGATCAAATGACAACAACCCGACCTCAAGGAGATCGACTTCATGCCCCTGATCCAGATCGACCTCGAACGCGAGCTGTTCGACTCTTCGAAGGAGGAGATCAGCAAGGCCGTCCATGACGCCCAGCTCGAGGTGTTGAACGCACCCGCGGATGACCTGTTCCAGGTCTACCGGCCGCACGAACCCGGCGAGTTCGTCTTCTCGCCCACGTTCGGCGGTGTCGACCGTCAGCACCTGTTGCTGATCCGGATCACCATGGTGCACATGCATCCGGTTGCCGCGAAGCAGAAGTTGTACGACGCGATGACCAGCCGCCTCGCCGAGGTCGGTGTCCGCCCGGACGACGTGTTGATCTGCATCGTCGAGAACGGATTCGAAGACTGGTTCGCCGGCACGGCGATGAAGGGAGAATGATCATGCTGGATTACGACAGCGCACCACTGAAGGTGCTCTACCTCGGTGGCACCGGCACCATCAGCGCGTCCTGCGTCCGGTTGTCCGTCGCCGCCGGGATGGACGTCACGCTGGTGAACCGGGGCAACAACGCCGCCCAACGCGAGCTGCCCGCCGCTGTCACCACGTTGACCGCCGACGTGACCGACACCGCTTCGCTGCTGGCCGCGCTCGGCGACCGGACCTACGACGCGGTGATCAACTTCCTGTCCTTCGACGCCGACGACGCCCGCCGGATGGTCGACGTCTTCGCCGGACGGACCGCGCAGTACGTCCACATCAGCTCCGCCTCGGTGTATGCCAAGCCGGTGCACCGCTCGCCGATCACCGAGTCGGTGCCGGCCCACAACCCACTGTTCCCCTACGCCAACGCCAAGGCCGAGACCGAGCGAGCTCTGCTGGAGTCCTACACCGACAAGGGATTCCCCGCCACCATCGTCCGGCCGTCGCACACCTACGACGATGCCAACCCACCGCTACCCGGCGGCTGGGCGGCCGTGGACCGGCTCGCCCGCGGCGAGGAGATCGTCGTACACGGCGACGGCACGTCACTGTGGACCTTGACCCACAGTGAGGACTTCGCTGTCGGGCTGATCGGCCTTCTCGGCAACCCACGGACGATCGGCGAGACCTTCCACATCACCGGCGACGACGTCTACACCTGGGACCAGATCTACACCATCGTCGCCGGTGCCCTCGGAGTCGAGGCCAAGCTGACCCACCTGCCGTCCGAGCTGTTCCCGGTCATCGCGCCGGACTGGTTCTGGTCGTACGAAGCACTGTGGGACATCGGACACAGCGCGGTCTTCGACAACAGCAAGCTGCGCAGCTACGTGCCGGCGTTCGCACCCCAGCTGACCTTCCACCGGGCTGCCCGAAGGATGGCGCAGTGGCGTGCGGATCATCCGGACAGCACCGGTCCGAAGCCCGGCGACGCAGAGGTATTGCAGCGGCTGGTCGATGCCCAACACGCCATCGCCGAAACAGCCTCCGGCTTCGCACCGAAGGAGAAGTGATCATGGACCTGGCCACCCACCGGCTCGGCGACACCGGACTGGAATGCTCGGCGATCGGCATCGGCACCAGCCCGCTGGGCAGCATGGAGCGGCTGTACGGCTACAGCGTGGCCGAGCAGCGCGCCATCGACACCGTGCTGGCCACCCTGGACAGCCCGATCACCATGATCGACACGTCCAACAGCTACGGCGTCGACGGGTCCTCCGAACTGCGGATCGGTGCCGCGCTGCGGCAAGCAGGCGGCCTGCCGAGCAACGTCTTGCTGGCAACGAAGGTCGACCCGGTCCGCGGTTCCACCGACTTCTCCGGCGCACGGGTCCGGCAGTCCTGGCAGGAGAGCAAGGAACGGCTTGGCGTCGACCGGGTCCCGCTGCTCTACCTGCATGACCCGGAACGGATCTCATTCGAAGACGGGATGGCCACGGACGGACCTGCCCGGGCATTGATCGAGCTGCGTGATCAAGGAGCGGTCGACCACATCGGGGTAGCCGGCGGAAAGCTGTCGATCTTGGAGCAGTATGTCGACACCGGCGAATTCGAGGTGCTGCTGAACCACAACCGCTACACCCTGTTGGATCGGTCTGCGACCGACCTCTTCGGCACGTCCCGCGAACGCGGGATCGGAGTGATCAACGCGGCTCCGTACGGCGGCGGAATGCTGGCCAAGGGGCCCAGCGTCAACCGCAGTTACGCCTACAGCGAGCGGGACCAGGAGTTGATCGACAGTGCCGTCGCCATCGAGCGGGCCTGCGCCCGGTACGAGGTGCCGCTGGCCGCGGCAGCGCTGCAGTTCTCCCTGCGCAGCCCGTTGGTGGACAGCACGGTGGTCGGCGTCTCGGCACCGGACCGGGTACAGCAGACCCTGGACCTCGCAGCCGTCAGCATCCCCGACGCGTTGTGGACCGAGATCGAGGCACTCGCCCCGACCACCTCCCGGCTGGATTGAGCCGATCAGGAAGTCAACCCGTGCCGGAGAGTCCGTGCTCTCGGACCAGCCGCCACAGGGCGTCAGGGAATGATCCGGCACCGAGGTCGAAGGTGCCGGTCGGGTTGGTGATGATCACCCGGCCGAAGCTGGTGCGCCAGACGTAGCTGCCCGGTTGGGGTTGGGCGACACGGACGGTGCCGAAGGTCTTGGGCCGGTGCTCGGCGACGGCCAGTGGGCCGAGGTTGTGGCCACCGGTCTGGCCCGGCGGCCCGGCGGGTGGTGGTCGATAGCGAAGGGTGTGGTCCTTCTGCAGCCGGCGTCCCATCGCGGAAGTGAACGGGAACACGCTGGCCGGGGAGCGTTCGAAGAGGCCGTCGGCCATCCAGCCGGGAGTTTCGTAGGCATCTACAGCGGGCAGGTCGGTGGGATCCAGGATGGGTTGCACTCGCAGTCGAGTGCGTTGTAGCCACTGTTTGACGGTGAGGCCGAGCTGAGCGCCCAAATCCTCGGTGCGAACGACGTGACCGTCAGGCCCGTCGGGGTCGAGGAGCGCCTCGGCGTTGAGGTGGACATGCAGCACGGCGCGAGGAGCCAGCCGGTCAGGACGGATCCGTCGCGCCAGCTCGCCGAGCAGCCGTTCCCGGTCGGCCGCCGACAACGCCACCGGTATCGCGTCCGGCTTTGGCGCGGGCGGAGCGAGATCGTCGGCGCGATCCTTCGAAGTTGTGTCGGCCGCGGCGTCAGATGCCTGTCCTGCAACGGATTCCGGCCCTCCGACAGACTCAAGACCCTGCAGGGACAGCAATGGCCGGTCAGCAGGTTCGGCGCCGCCATTCTGTTGCGGCCGGGTGGTGAAGTCGGTGTCCGGTCCTGAAGGTGTGCCGGGGAGGCCGAGGTCGTCGAACAGGTCGGGTTGGGCGTCCTCGGCGAGCAGCCGGGCCGCGATCAGCGGGCGGGCCAGCAGGCCGAGCGCGACGGCACGCCATTCGGCCTTGGTGCGAGCGCCCCGGTCCGGGATGCCGGCCGGCAGCCGTTCGGGATCGGCCAGCAGGATGTCAGCCAACCGATCGACCGTGCCGTCCAGCCAGATCGCATCGGCGGCGTCCATCCGGGCGTAGAAGTCCTTCACCCCGTACTCGTTGCTCTGCCCCAGCCACACCTGCCTGGACTGCGCCGCCGCAGCGACCTTGGCAGCCCGATCCGGATCGGCGCGCAGCAGCTCGGCGTCGATCAACAACTCCAGCCGACGGCGCGACACCTGGCCGACGCGTCCCGCAAGACGGCGGTCGACCAGCCGGGCCTGCTCGCGGCTCAGGGTGCGCGTCCGGAAGGCGACTCGTCGGGCTTGCCAGGCCGGCAGCTGCGCTTCGCAGACCCGTCGCCACAGCCGCGGCAGTCGGTGTCGCAGATCCACGGCGTCGGCGATCAAGCTGGCCGCCTGGCGGGGATTCATCCTGATCTCCAGGCCCAAGCCGGCGGGAGCTCCCTCCGCGATGTCCGGCGTGCCGTCACCGCCGTAACGCATCGAGCGCTCGCCGGCCACCGCCAATCGGGTGCGCTGATGGACGATCCCATCGGCCGGATGGTGGTCGGCCCAACAGGCCGCCAGCCGCAACAACCGACAGCCAGCGGCGATCTCGGCCTGCACGCAGGCGGCGGCATCGGCTGCCAGCGTGGCCAGATCGACATCTGCCAGATCATGGTCGCGCGGCACCGCCTCGTCCCCAACGTCGGTGCCGGTTTCCATGATCAACACACTACGGACGACCTCCGACAGAACACCCGTCGATCATGCCCAGATCGACCCGCCCAAGTAACGGTCCGATCACGATCATCTTCGTGCTTTTCCTTACAGCACGTCGATCTGGCGCGGTCGCCCTGCCATGCAGTCCGCCAGCGGGCTATGGTGCTGACCGTGAGCGGCGTTGACGCGGTGACGTTCGACCTGTTCGAGACCCTGGTGACCGAGTTCGATCCCGATTGGCGCGACTGACGCCTCGGATCACATTGCGCTCAGTGGGATTCGCGACCGACGGCGTTGCCGGTGGCGCCGACCAGGAAGTCGAGATCGACGCCGGTGTCGGCTTGGCCGACATGGTCGACATACAGCTTTTCCCAGCCCCGCAACGGATGCGCGACGGATTCGGTCATCGCCGGTTCCGCGCTGCGGGTCGCCAGCTCCTCATCGGAGACGTCCAACCGGAGCACTCGGTTCGGCACATCGAGTTCGATCATGTCGCCGTCGCGGACCAGCGCCAGTGGACCACCGGCGGCGGCTTCCGGTGCGACGTGCAGCACCACCGTTCCGTAGGCGGTGCCACTCATCCGACCATCGCAGATCCGGACCATGTCCCGGATGCCCTGCTGCAGCAACTTGGTCGGCAGCGGCATGTTGGACACCTCCGGCATCCCCGGATAGCCCTTCGGTCCGCAGCCACGCAACACCAGCACCGAGTCGGCATCGACCTCGAGGTCCGGATCGTCGATCCGGGCATGGCAGTCCTCCACCGAGTCGAAGACCACGGCGCGGCCGCGATGGGTGAGCAGCGCGGGTGTTGCCGCCGCCGGCTTGATGATGGCACCCAGCGGCGCCAGATTGCCTTGCAACACGGCGATCCCGGCGTGATCCTGGATGGGCGCGTCACGGGTACCGATGACGGCACTGTCCCAGATCTCCTGGTCGGTCAGATAGTCCACCAACGGTTTGCCGGTGACGGTGATCGCCGACGGATCCAGCAGGTCCTTGACCTGCTGCAGGACGGCCAACGGACCGCCGGCCCGGAACAGGTCCTCCATCAGGTATTCGCCGGCCGGCTGCAGGTTGACCAGCATCGGCACGTTGCTGCCGATTCGGTCGAAGTCGTCCAGGCTCAGGTCGACGCCGAGCCGCCCGGCGATCGCCAGCAGATGCACCACGGCGTTGGTGGAACCGCCGATCGCGCCCAGGGCGACGATCGCATTGTGGAAGGCGGCCTTGGTGATCACCTGACTCGGGCGCCGGTCGGACCGGACCAGATCCACGGCCAGCCGACCGGTGGCATGCGAGGCCTCCAGCAGCCGGCTGTCCGCAGCCGGAGTGCCGGCCAACCCCGGGATGGTCATCCCCAGTGCCTCGGCCACGATCCCCATCGTCGAGGCGGTGCCCATCGTGTTGCAGTGCCCGCGGCTGCGGATCATCGACGATTCCGAACGCTGGAAGAGTTCCTGGGTCATCGCACCGGCGCGAACGTCCTCGCTGAGTTTCCAGATGTCGGTGCCGCAGGCCATCGGCCGACCGCGGAAACTGCCGCTGAGCATCGGCCCGCCAGGAATCACCACGGCCGGCAGGTCGACCGACGCCGCCGCCATCAGCAGCGCCGGGATGGTCTTGTCACAGCCGCCGAGGAGCACCACGCCGTCGACCGGGTTCGCGCGGAACATCTCCTCCATCGACATCGCCGCCAGGTTGCGCCAGAGCATCGCGGTCGGCCGGACGTTGGTCTCGCCCAGCGACATCACCGGCAGGTTCTGCGGGATCCCGCCGGCTTCGTACACACCCTGCTTGACCGACTCGGCGACCTCGTTGAAGTGGGCGTTGCACGGGGTCAGGTCGGAGGCGGTGTTGGCGATCGCGATCTGCGGCCTGCCCTCGAAGGCGCTCTGCGGCAGCCCGCGCCGCATCCAGGCCCGATGGATGTAACCGTCCCGATTGTCTCCGCCGTACCAGTTGTCACTCCGCAGGCCGGTCATCTCGACTCCTTCGCCGGATCGCTCGTTGTTCCTGGGCCCAGTTGATCATGGACGCAGGATGGTCCGCCCGACCGCACCGCCGACCAGTCCGGCGTACGCGTCGTTCACCTGATCCAACCGCATCCGCTCGCCGATCAGGTCGTCGAGGGGTAGTTTGCCGTCGGCGTAGAGGGCGAAGATCCGGGGCAGGTCGACGAACGGATTGCTCGAGCCGTACAGCGAACCGATGATGCTGCGCTGCTGCTGGACCAGCAGATTGACCGGTACGGCGAAGGTCGCGTCGACCGCTCCGAGCCCGACCATCACCAGGCTGCCCCGCGGTGACAGCATCGCCAGGGCCTGCTGCAACGTCGGCGGTCGACCGACCGCCTCGATCACCCACGGCGCTCCGCCGCCGGTCAGGTCGAGCACCTGCTCGACCGGGTCGGCATCGCCGGCGTTGATCACGATGTCGGCACCGAGACGTCGCGCCGCGTCGAGCCGACGCTGGTCGACATCGATCGCGATCACCGGGTCGGCACCGATCAGGCGCGCACCGAGGATGGCGGACACCCCGACACCTCCGGCGCCGAGCACCACCAGCGGCCGACCGGCCGCATCGCGTACGGCATTCAGCGCGGCGCCGAGTCCGGTGATCACGGCACAACTGGAGATCGCGGCGATCTCGGCCGGGACCCCGTCCGGCACCGGGACGACCGCGTCTTCCGACACCACCACCTGGTCGGCGAAGCAGGAGACGCCGAGGAAGTGGTGCAGGGTCTCCGAGCCGCGACGGATCCGCGACGTGCCGTCGGGCAGGCCACCGGTCTGGGCCTGGACACGGCCGAGTCGGCAGAGCACGGGATTGCCGGCCAGGCAGGCCGGGCAGGCGCCGCAGTGCGGTCGCCAGAGCATCGCCACCCGGTCGCCCGGTTGCACGCCGCTGCGGCCGCCCGGTCCGACTTCCTCGACCACTCCCGCTCCCTCGTGGCCGAGCACGGACGGGAGCCGGCAGGTCATGTCGCCGGTCATGTAGTGGTAGTCGGTGTGGCAGACGCCGGCTGCTTCGACCCGGATCCGGAGTTCGCCGCGCTGCGGTGGATCCAACTCGACTTCCTCCACCGTGAGCGGCTCGCCCGGAGTCCGCAGCACGGCGGCGCGCGTGGTCGTGGTCATCCGTTCTGGAGTTGATCAAGCAGCGATTGCCGCACCTGGCACTGGTCGAAACCGAAGGAGTCGGCCAGTGCGTCCAGCTCGCTGTCATCCAGTCCCTTCATCAGGTCAGCGTACTCAGAGGCCATCGGTTGGGCGATCAGCAGGTTGAGCAGCATTGTCCGGACCCAGTCGAAGCGTCCCCACGGGTACGGGTCGAAGTTCGGGAACTCGCGTGCGATCAGTTCCTGGACCGGGCCCGTGATGTCCTTCGGGCCCTCGCCGTCACTGCCCCACTGATCGACCGACAGCCGACGCTTCTTGGCAACGAAGTCACCGAACCGCTGCTGGTACGGCGATTCCGGCTTCACCGAGACCAGCCCCTGCCGACCGAGGTCCTTGTACATCCACAACGTCCAGCTGACGTCGTACCGTCGATAGATCTCGAGTTGATCATCAAGGATCTGGCGTCGCTGACGATCTTGGACCTCGTCGCCGGTGTAGATCGGTCCGAACTCACCGACCAGCAACGGGGTGCCTGTCCGCCGGGCGAATTCGGAGCGCTGCAGGAACTTCTGCTCCACGTAGTCACGGTCGATGTAGACGCCGTCGGTGGTCCCGGGGTAGCCGGTTCCGCGGCCCAGCCCGGCGGCCACGTAGTCATGCAGCACGTAGACCGTGTTGTCCCACGCCTCGTCGAAGGCGGAGAAGTCGGTGGCGTAGGTGTTGCCGTCCAGATAGATCGTGTGATCGGCGTCGATCTCTCGGACGGCGTCGAAGATCCGCTGGTACACCGGGCCGACCAGCTCGCCGGTCTCGTCGGCCGGTTCGTTGATCAGGTTGTAGCCGGCGACCGCGGTGTTGTCCCGATACCTGGTGGCGATCGCCTGCCACATGTTGACCACCCGGTCCTGGAAGTGCCGGTACTGCCAGAAGGCGGCTACGTGGGTCAGGTTGTCGGAGTGCCAGTGATGGTTCTGCGAACCGGGCAGGGCATGCAGATCGATGATCGAGTAGATGCCCTGCCGGGCCAACAGCTCGATCGCCCGGTCCAGGTGCCGGAAGCCGTCCTCGATGATCTCGAACGGCTTGTCGTCGCTCTCCAGATGGCGATAGTTGATCGCGATCCGGGCGACGTTGAAGCCGCTGCGTCCGAGGAAGGCCGCATCGTCGGCGTCGAAGAAGCGGGTCAGCAGCCGTTCGAAGAACCGGTCCGCGCGGTCGGCTCCGATCGCCGTCCGGACGGTCGAGCGCATCAGCGACTCGTTGCCGGCGTATCCGGTGATGAAGTTCTCCATGTTCAGCCAGCCGCCGAGGCAAACCCCGCGCAACCGGATCGCGCGACCGGAATCGTCGACGAATCGGGTGCCGTCGGTGCGGATCGATGGCAGCTTGTTGGCGGTGACGGGGGTACTCACGACGGCTCCTTCGCTGGACGGATGGTCAGAACGATAATGCGACGAAACTCGTCGAGCAACTTTCAGTCCATATAGAGATAGTTTCGTTGATCCTCGCTCGCCGATCATCCCAGAACGCTGCGGCACGATGGCAGCCGATTCGGCGATCGAGGGTTTCGAACGAGTTTCGAACCGGTCTCTGCGATGATGGGATGCACACCGGGTCAGGTATCGAGAGGGCAGGCGTTGGCATCGAACGTTCCGACGGGCAAGGTGACCGTCTCCGACATCGCCGCTGAGACGGGTGTCTCGGTGGCGACCGTGTCGAAGGTGCTGAACGGGCGGGCAGATGTTGCCGAGTCCACCCGGGAACGGATCCAGACCGCGCTGGACACGCACGGCTACGTCAAGCCTCCGCGCGCTCCGTCCAGCCCGCGCAAGGCGAAACGCCCCGGGCTGATCGACATCGTGTTCACCGATCCGGGCTCGCCCTGGGCGACCGAGATGATCCGCGGCGTGGAGAAGGCATCCCGCGACCAGCGCATCTCGGTGGTCGTCTCGGTCCTCGACGAGGAACACAGCCACGATCGATGGGTGGACACCATCGCCTCCCGTGGCTCGGTCGGGGTGATCTTGGGATCGGTGCTCGCCGATGATGCTCAGCGGCGGATCGCCGAGCTCGACGTACCGACCGTGATGGTCGATCCGATGGGCGACTTCGCCTCCCACGTGCCGTCCTTCGGCGCCGGCAACTGGGGCGGCGGACTGGCCGCCACCGAACATCTGCTGGAACTCGGACATCGTCGGATCGGCACCATCACCGGACCGATGCGCTACCTGTGCAGCCAGGCCCGGCTGGCCGGATATCGAGCCGCACTGGAACGGGCCGGAATCACGCCCGACCAGCAGCTCATCGGGCAAGGAGACTTCCACTACGACTCGGCCGAGCGGGCCGCGTCCGCGTTGTTGGAGCTGGACGACCCGCCGACCGCGATCTTCGCCGGCAACGACGAACAGGCGCTCGGGGTGTACGCCGCCGCCCAGCGGCACGGACTGTCGGTCCCCGACGAGTTGAGCGTGATCGGCTTCGACGACGTGCCGATGTCGCAATGGGTGCTGCCGGCGCTGACCACCGTCCGGGCGCCGATCCCCGAGCTGGCTCGGTTGGCGGTCCGAGCGATCCTGGACCGCACGGAGCAGGCGGACGGGCCGCCGGTGGCGCGCACCGAGCTGCCGACGACGCTGGTGGTCCGGTCCAGTACCGCTGCAGCACCCAACCGCTGATCCCCGATCCTCAGGATCCGACGGACGCGAAATGACAGGCAGTCTGATGGTGCCGGTCGAATGCCTCGGCCATCGGGTCGGTGGAGGTACAGATCTCCCGACCGTCCGACGACGCAGCCGGTCCGATCGGGCAGCGCAGGCGATAGGCGCAGCCGGGCGCGCTCGCCGGTCCGCTGACCACGGAGGCCTCGATTCCCTCGTCGGACAGCAACCGTCGCTGCCCCATCTGGGGAATGGCCGCCAGCAGGGATCGGGTGCACGGATGCTCCGGGCCCGCGATCAGGTCAGCGGTCGGGCCCTGCTCGACGATCCGTCCGTCGTACATCACGGCGATCTGATCGGCCATGTAGCGGACCACCGACAGATTGTGGCTGATGAAGATCATCGTCAGGCCGAGGTCCGCCTGCAGCCGACGCAACAGATTCAGCACCACCGCCTGGACGGACACGTCCAACGATGCCGTCACCTCGTCGGCGACCAGGACGTCCGGCTCCGCAGCCAATGCGCGGGCGATCGCGACCCGCTGCCGCTGGCCACCCGACAACGCCCGCGGGCGGGCGTTCATCAATCCGGTGTCCAGTGACACCAGCTCCAGCAGTTCGGCGATCCGACCGCGACTCCTCCGCGGTGCGTCCCGAGCCGGATCCGGCCGACCATGATCAACACCGGAAGCCGACGGCAACCCCTCGGCGACACATTGCGCGACGGTGAATCTCGGATCCAGCGCGCTTCGCGAGTCCTGGAAGATCATCTGCAGCCGGCGTCGCTCCCGCCGGGCCTGCCGGCCGGGTAGCCGACCAAGATCAACATTGTCGAGCATGATCGATCCCTGCGCCGGCGCAAGTCCGACGACGGCACGGGCGGCGGTGCTCTTGCCGGACCCGGATTCGCCGACCAGCCCCAGGACGGTGCCCGGTGCGACGGAGAAGCTGATGTCGTCAACGGCGGTCACCTGGCCGTAGCGGACCGTCAGGTCCTGCACGGTCAGCCCGGCGGTCACGATGCAACCTGCTCTCGGGTGTTGGAGATCAGCGCATCGCCCGCGGTCAACGGATGCCAGCAGGCGACCCGCCGATCGGTGTCGCCGGCGGTGGTCAGCGGCGGACGACTGGTCCGACACGTTTCGTCGGCCCGCGGGCAGCGGTTCGCGAAATAGCAGCCCGGGAGATCCTCGTCTGCCCGGGGCATCGTGCCGTCCAAGGTCGGCAGCGGTTGATCAAGGTCGGCGGTCATGTCGGGACTCGCCGCCATCAGCATCGCGGTGTACGGGTGGGCCGGTGCACTCAGCAGGTCCGGGGTCGGTGCGTCCTCCACCACGAAGCCGGCATACATCACCACGATCCGATCGGAGATCTCCGAGACCACGGCGATGTCGTGGGAGATGAACAGGATGCTCGCTCCGGTCTGTTCGCCGGCCTGGGCGATCAGCCGCAGGATCTGACGTTGCACCGTGACATCGAGGGCCGTCGTCGGCTCGTCGGCGATCAACAGTCTCGGTTCCCCCATCAGGGCGATCGCGATGCAGATCCGTTGCTTCATGCCGCCGGACAGCTCGTGCTGATGCTGGCCGTAGCGTCGCTCCGGGTCCGGGATCGCCACCGACCGCAGCACCTCCAGTGCTTTGGCACGGGCGGTCGCCCGGGATTCCTTGCGATGCACGACCGCCGGCTCGATCAGGTGGGTGCCGATCTTGATCGCCGGATTCAACGCCTCCCCGGGATCTTGGAAGATCATCGCCAGGTTCTGGCCCAGGACACGTTCGGCGTCGGGGCCCAACAGGTCACTCTCGGCCAGGCGCAACTCACGAGCGGCGACCGAACCCGGCTGCTCGACCAGCCGGGCCACGGCCGAGGTCGCCATGCTCTTGCCCGAGCCCGACTCCCCGACGATCGCCACCGTCTGTCCCTGCGTCACGGAGAACGAGACATCACGCACCGGCGTCGCGACCCGATCCCGGCCGCCGTAGACGACGCGCAGGCCACGCACCTGCAGCACCGACGGTTGATCATGATCGACGTCCTCGGCCCCTGGGACGAGCTCAGCGGCCTCGGCCGTCACCGTTCGGGCGGCGGCCTCGCGGCCACCGAGGACGTCGGAGAGCTGCTCGCCGGCCAGGTTGAATGTGATCCCGGCGAGCACGATCGCGATCGCCGGCGCCAATGCCGACCCCGGTGACACGTAGACCCTGGTCAGCCCTTCGCTGAGCATCCGGCCCCAGTCATAGCTCGGCGGCTGCACCCCGAGTCCGAGGAAGCTCAACCCGGACAGGGACAGGATGGCCGTTCCGATATGGATGGTGGTGTAGAGGATCAGCGGCTCGCCGATGTTCGGCAGCACATGCCGCAGCACGATGCTGACCGGGCTCTTGCCCAGCATCCGGGCCGCCTGGACGTACTCGCGGGTCGACACCGAGGCCGACAGGGTCTGGGACAATCGCGCAAACCCGGGCGCGAAGGCGGCACCGACCGCCAGAACGCTGCCGGTCGTCCCGATCCCGAACAGGACCGCGAAGAAGATCGCCAGCAACAGGGCCGGGAAGGCGATCAGCGTCGTGATCAACGCGCCGACGATCCGGCCGATCCGGTCCGCCATCCCTGCGACCAGGCCGAGCGCAACTCCGACACAGCCGCCGATCACCGTCGACAACACCGCGAGCACCAGCGACCGCCGGATCGCGACCAGCGTCCGAGCCAACACGTCGCGACCAAGATCATCGGTGCCCATCGGATGGTCCAGGCTCATCCCGAGTCCGGCATGCAGCGGATCGGTGCGCTCGGCGGTGGCACCCCAGATCGCCGGGCCGGCGATCGCGAGGAAGGCGAACCAGCCGATCAGCACCAACGGGACCACCGCCCCGACCGTCCACCGCGACCGGCCCCCGGCTTGTCGGCTGATCATGAACGGTCCCCCATCCGTGAGGTCGGATCCAACACACCGAGCAGCACGTCCACGACCATGTTCAGCACCAGCACCGTGGTGCCGAGGACCAGCAGGACGCCTTGGATCTGCGGATAGTCCTTCTGCACAACAGCTTGCGAGATCACCAACCCGACACCGGGCCAGCCGAACACGTTCTCCACCAGGACGGTTCCGGCGATCAGGCCGGCCAGGATCATCGCGCTGAAGGTCAGCGCGGCGGTCATCATGTTCGGCAGCACGTGGCGCCCGTAGCGCAGCAGCGTCGGCAGCCGCCTGGCTCGTGCGGCGCGGACGTACTCGGTGTCCAGCACCTTCAGCGCCTCGACCCGGACGATCCGCGCCAACGACGCTGTCGGGCCGGCGATCAGCGCGGCCACCGGCAACAGGTAGGACCCGATGCTCTCGTCCCCGGCCGCCGGCAACGCCCGCAGCCCGATCACGAAGACGATCGTCAACACCGTCGCCAGGACGAAGTCGGGGATCGAGTTGAACAGGCCGGTGATGTTGACGAACACTGCGCGGGTCAGCCGACCGCGACCGTTCCGGGTACGGACGGCGGTCAGCAGGCCGATCGGCACCGAGATCAGGATCACCAGGACGAATGCCGGGATCGCCAGCCGGAGGGTGTTGGGGAATCGGGTCGCCAGCAGGTCGGAGACCGGCGCGCCGGTGACGATCGAGTTGCCCAGGTCGCCGGTGGCGACACCACGCAGGTAGTCCAGGTATTGCACGATCAACGGCCGGTCCAGCCCGAGTTGGTGACGACGCAGTTCGACCAGCTGAGGTGTCGCCTGCTCACCCAACGCCGCCTGCACCGGGTCCCCGGGGATCAGATGGATCATCACGAATGTCGCCGAGGTCAAGATCAACAGGGAGATCACCAGCCGCAGCAGCCGTCGACCGATGAACCATCCCCAGCGGCGAGCGGTCGTCCGACGCACCGCGGCACCGGCTTGATCGAGTGTCGCGGCCGTCATCGGTACACCCGAATGCTGGTCGGCACGGCGAACAACCCGACTGTCTGCAGTGTCGCCTTGTAGGTGTAGAAGGGCCGGTTGCCGTTGGAGATCGGGACCACATCGGCCCGGGAGAGCAGCGCCTTGTGCGCCGCGATCCACAACGGGCAGGACTTCTTCTCCGGTGCGGCCGCGGCCTTGGCCGAGAGCCGGGCGAACTCCGGATTGTCGATCGCGCCCGCATTGCGTCCGCCGTCGGCCGGTGTGGCACCGCCGAAGAAGGTCGAGGCCATGTACGGGAAGTCGACGTTGATCGCACTGTAGAAGATGTCGAAGTCGGCCGTGGTGTAGAGCGATTCC
This sequence comes from Microlunatus soli, assembly GCF_900105385.1. Taxonomy (NCBI): domain Bacteria; kingdom Bacillati; phylum Actinomycetota; class Actinomycetes; order Propionibacteriales; family Propionibacteriaceae; genus Microlunatus; species Microlunatus soli. The sequence continues at coordinate 2,465,775 of NZ_LT629772.1, forward strand.
AGGAATGCGGCGTTGGTCAGGCCGACCAGCCGGGTGCCGATGCCGATCGACTTCAGATACTGTCCGGTCAGCTCGACCGCGGACTCGGTCTGCGGGGCACCGGTCTGGTAGATGATCTTGATCGTCAGCGGCTTGCCGTCCTTGCGTCGGATCCCGTCCGGCCCGGGACGCCAGCCGGCCGAGTCCAGCAGCCGGCGTGCTCGATCGAGATCCCGCTCGGGCAGGGACCCGGTGGTCTCATCGCCCGGACATTGCACCGGCGCTTCGGCGATCAGGTTCTTGGCCAGGGTCCCCTGCCGCGCCGTGCTGACCGAAGCAAGATCACGGCGGTTCAGCGACATGGTGGCGGCCTTCCGCACCGCGGTGTCGCGGAACACCCGGCCGGCGGCCTCGTTGTAATTGATCTCGCCCACGATCACCGGTAGGTCGAAGCGCTTGATGCCACGGGTCTCGTCCAGCCGGGCCCGGTCGGGTCCGGTGATCTGAGCGGCGTTGATCTCGCCGGCGACGAGCTGGTTGGCCATCGTGGATTCGTTGGCCACAAAGGCGATCTCGACCTTCTTGGGCATCCCCGGCTCGTCGGTCGCGGCACCATCCGGACCCCAGCGGTAACCCTCCCGCGCTGCGAGTTCGTAGTGATCGCCCTGTACGTACTTGGTGATCACGTACGGGCCGGTGCCGGCCGTGGCGTGCTGGATCGATTGCGGGTTCTTCAGCCCCGACGGACAGACGATCGGCACCGCGCCGGCGCCCTGCAGCAGTGAACCGAACGCGGTCGTCGAGGTGATCGTGAAGGTGCCGGCCCGATCATCGGCGGAGACGCTGTAGTCGACCGGGACCGAGAACTGCACCCACGGCGACAAGGTCTTGGGATTCTTGATGTAGTCGAAGTCCGCGGCCACGTCGCTGGGCTTGAGCTCGGTCCCGTCGCTGCAGGTGACGTCGTCACGCAAGGTGTAGGTGACCGACTTCGGCGTCACCTTCCACGACGACGCCAGTTGCGGCACCGCTTCACCGCTGGGCGCCCGCCCGACCAGCGTGTCGTAGGCGAACGCGTACACCTGGCGGTTCAGGCCGCCGGTGCTCTCGTACGGGTTGATGCTGCCCGGGTCGCTCCCCAGATCCATCCGGAAGGTCCCGTTGCGATCCAAGGTGGTGTACGAGGTCGCCTCCTGGACACCGCCGCCGCACGCCGTCACCAACAGCGTCAACACCGCCGCCACGACGATGGCAGCCGGCGTCGTCGGCCTGCGCCGCATGACAACACCCTCCCCCGCTCTGCAGTGAGCCCGGCACGAACGTCCGGAGCAGTCCGGCCCGGTCGAGCGGGCCCGTGCCGGACCAAACTACGATCGCCACACCGAAACCGTCAATGCGTGTTCCATTCTTTCGGACAGTTTCGAGTGGATGTGCTGGCACTTTCGAACCGGACGCGAGTAGGGTCGGATCGCCGAAGCGCGGCACCGACGCGGAGAGGAAGTCATGACCCAGAGGCCTGTTCAGACACCCGACATCGTCCGTCCGGATCCCCGACTGGTCAGTGGTCTGGCCGAGATCGGCAGTGCGACGGCCAGCGGCGAGCTCAGCAAGCTCGGTGTCCGCAGCGCGCACCTCACCGGTCCGTTCAGCCATACCCCGGGAGTTGCGGTCGCCGGCCCGGCGCTCACCCTGCAGTTCATGCCCAAACGCGAGGATCTCTACCAGGTCGACGAGTACGCCGATCCGGAGCGTCAGCTGCATCGGCACGTGCTCTATCACACCCAGCCCGGCGACTTCGTGGTCGTCGATGCCCGCGGCAGCATGACCAGCGGTGTGTTCGGGGAGATGATGCTGACCTACTTCCGTGGACGCGGCGGTGTCGGTGTAGTGATCGACGGCTGCATCCGGGACTCCGGCCACGCCAAGGAACTCGGGCTCGGCCTGTGGCTGCGGGGAACCACTCCGAACTTCCATTCCCAGACCGACATCTTCCCGACCGCGGTGAACGTGCCGGTGGCCTGTGGCGGCACCGTCGTCGAGCCGGGCGACATCATCGTCGCCGACGACGACGGCGCCGTGGTGGTACCGATCAAGCTGGCGCCGAAACTGCTCCAGACCGCCGGCGAGCACGCCGAATGGGAGGAGTTCTCGCGGATCCGACTGGCCGAGGGCGGCGACCTGCGCCGCTACTATCCGCTGTCGGCCGAGGCCCGTCCGGAGTACGAGGAGTGGCGCCGCCAGCAGGAGTCGCCGACGACCGGGACCGCGGAATGAAGATCACCGGGATCGTCCCGTGGTTGGTCGAATCCTCGAACTCCTACTGGGGCGAGTATCTGTTCGTCGAGGTCCGCACCGACACCGGCCCGTCCGGCTGGGGCGAGGTCACCACGACCACCAGGACGGCGAATCGGGCGGTGGCAGCGATTCTGCGGCAGCTCAGCGAGGTGCTGGCCGGTGAGGATCCGGCCCGGATCGAACACCTGTGGCAGAAGGTGTTCCGATCCTTTACCTACACCGGCAGCCGGGGCGCTGCCCTGAATGCGACCAGCGCAATCGACATCGCCCTGTGGGACCTCCGCGGTCAGACGCTCGGGTTGCCGATCTGCGACTTGCTGCTGGGTGGCCGGCTGCGCGACGGGCTGCGGCTCTACACCCATCCCGATCAAAGCCAGTTCTCAACCCCGGAAGGGGTTTCGGCCGAGATCGGTCGGATCGTCGCCTCCGGACACGATGCGATCAAGTTCGATCCGTTCCCGCATCCGGCCGGGGTCTCACCGACCAACGACGACTATCTGGACGGCCAGCTGCCGCGGTCCCTGGAACGACGAGCCAGTGAGCTGACCGGACAGATCGCCGACGCGGCCGGACCGGACGTCGAACTGTTGGTGGATGCGCACGGACGCTTCGACGTTCCGACCGCGATCCGCGCCGCCCGAGCGCTCGGCCGGGTCGCAGATCTGCACTGGTTCGAGGAGCCGGTGCCACCGGAGAGCTATCACGCGCTGGAGCAGGCACGGCAGGCGATCGGGATGCCGATCTCGGTCGGCGAGCGACTGCACACCCGCTGGGACTTCGTCCCTGTCCTGGAACGGCGGCTGGCCGATTTCGTGATGCCGGACGTCACCTGGACCGGAGGGATCAGCGAGTTGAAGAAGATCGCGATCATGGCCGAGGCGTACAACATCCCGGTCTCGCCGCACGATGCCAGCGGTCCGGTGAATCTGATGGCCGGTGCGCAGGTGATGGCGACCGTGCCGAACTTCTACCGGCTGGAGACCAGCAGCTTCGACCTGAGCGGCTACAACGTGCTGCTGGAGGAACCGCTGGACAACAGCGGCGGTGTGCTGCGATTGCCGGACCGTCCCGGGTTGGGCATCGCCTTCGATCGTGATCATCTTCGCGCCCACGTGCTGGACGGTTTCGGCGATTGAGCCCGCGCGCCGACCTCAGTCGAAGAAGTCGGCGTCCTCGGGACGCAGGTAGCCCTTGGCGGCCTCCGGGATGATCGTCACGCCGAGTCCGGGACGATCACCGACGGCGATGTGTCCGTCGACGACGATCGGGTCGGGCAGGCCGTCGACGATGTCGTACCACCAGCGGTGGCTGGGCACCGGATACTCGAAGGCGATGAAGTTGTCCGGCAACGTCGCGGCCAGCTGGATGTGCGCGGCCAGTCCGAGCAGTCCGTCCCAGACGCCGTGCGGTGCGATGCCGATCCCGTGCAGGTCGGCGTACTCGGCGATCCATTTCAGCTCGGCCAGCCCGCCGACGTCGGCCGGGTCGGGCCCGATCACGCGGACCGCGTCGGTCTCGATCAGTTCACGGAATCCCTGGCGCAGATAGAGTTGCTCGCCGGTGTGGGTGGGGGTCGAGGTGGCCCGGGTGACCTCGCGATAGCTTGCCGCGTCGGTGTAGGGGGTGTAGTCACCGGAGAGCAGATCCTCCAGCCAGAGCAGGTTGAGGTGCTCGACCCGACGGGCGAACCGGATGGCGTCACTGATCCGCCAACCGGGCCCGCAGTCCAAAGCCAGCCCGATGCCGTCGCCCAGCTCGTCCTTGATCGCTTCCACGCAGGCGACCACATGATCAAGTCCACGCTCGGTCAACAGCCCACCGTCGGGATGCGGCGGCCCGCTGCGGAGATCGCCGTAGAAGAAGTCCGGGGTCTGCGCCGCCATCGCACCGTGGAAGGCGACCCCCTCCTTGACGATGGTGAACCCTTCCGGAGCCGACTTCATGTACGCCGCCGCCTGGCGATAACCGGCCGGATCCCAACTGGTCAAGGGTTGACGGACTCCGCCGTTGTAGACCCGGACCCGGTCGCGGACCTTGCCGCCGAGCATTTTGTGCACCGGCAGACCGGCTGCCTGACCGGCCAGGTCCCAGAGCGCGATCTCGATCGCGCTGACCGCACTGCCCCAGGGTTTAGTGCCGCCCAGCCGACGGACCCGATCCACCACCCGCTGCACGTCGGTCGGGTCCTGATCAAGGAGATAGGGCTCGAAGTGCAGGACCACCGGTTTCAGCCACGGCTTGTACGACTCGGCCTGGCCGTAGCCGTCGATCCCTTCATCGGTGACGATCCTGATCGTCGGATGATCACCGATGACCGCACACTTGACCGCTGTGATCTTCATCGGTCCCGACCCTACTCGGTCCGGCCAGCGATGATTCGGGAGCCTCGGGTTCAGTCGATCATGGTCGACGGTGTTCGAAGAAGTCGCGCAGCACCCGACCGCACGCCTCTTCGTCGATCCCGCCGGTCACCTCGACCCGGTGATTCAGCCGGCTGTCCCGGACCACGTCCCACAGCGAGGCGACCGCGCCCGCCTTGGGGTCGTAAGCGCCGAACACCAAGCGTCCGATCCGAGCCTGGACCAGGGCGCCGGCACACATCGTGCACGGTTCCAGGGTGACGACCAGGGTGTGATCATCGAGCCGCCAGCCATCGATCGTCTCGGCGGCCCGCTTGATCGCCAGCACCTCGGCGTGCGCGGTCGGGTCTCCGGTGAGCTCGCGCTCGTTGCCGGCTGCCGAGATCACCAACCCCTCAGGATTGACGACCACCGCACCGATCGGGACGTCGTCGTGCGCGGCAGCATGATCGGCCTGCTCCAGGGCGACGGACATCGCCGCACGCCAGTCGGCTGTCGTCACGGGCCGGTGAGTCACGGGCGGTGATCAGTCGTCGCCGAACTCGGTCTCGACGACCTTACGGAACTGTGGCCCGATCTTGATCTTGTCGGCGACCTCGGTCAGCAGCTGATCACTGCCGAGATCGAGATCGTCACACATCGCGGTGAGATCGAACTCCGGCAATCCGAGGTCCTTCAGGATGCCGAGATCACCGATCGGCTCGGAGTCATCGTCGTCGTCCTCCTCGGCGATGTCCTCGTCCAGGAACTCGGCGATGTCGCGGGCGATCGGCCAGTCGTTGGCGGCCGCACTGTCGGACAACATCACCTGGACATGCCGGCCGCGGACCCTGACGATCACAGCGACCTCACCGACCAGGCTCAACAGGCCGACCGCGCCACCGTCGCCGGGCAGCCGGCGCAGTTGGACGATGAACTCATCAAGATCGTTGGCCAGGTCCTCGCTGAGCGCGTTGACCATGCTCTGGCCGTCCTCGCGGTAGGCGGCGACGATGAAGTCGATGTCCTCGGGCTCGGCGTCCTCGAGGTCGTCCAGGTCGTCGTCGGAGTCGTCCTCGTCGTCCACCTCGGCCAGGTCGCGGCTGGATGCCGACTGACGCGGATCCTCGTCGTCGAGACCGAAAGACTCCAGCTGGTCTTCGTCGATGTCGGCCACGATCTCCCCTCCACTTCGTCCGCCCCACCGGCTGTCACCGGAGGCACGCTCGCATCTGGCTCCCTATCGTGTCAGACCCTACGTCCACACCGATAACTATTCGACCGCGAATTGGACGCGCTCGGTTACGGTTCTGCTGTGAAGCAACTCGTCGTGGATCACCCGCTGGTCACCCACAAGCTGACCACTCTGCGCAGCAGGGACACCGACTCGCCGACCTTCCGCCGCCTGACCGAGGAGCTGGTGACGCTGCTGGCGTACGAGGCGACCCGCGAGATCCGGGTCGAGCCGCACCGGGTGCAGACGCCGGTGGCGCCGTGCGACGGGGTCAAGCTGTCCCATCCTCGCCCGCTGGTGGTCCCGATCCTGCGGGCCGGGCTCGGGATGCTGGAGGGCATGACCCGGCTGATGCCGACGGCCGAGGTCGGCTTCGTCGGCATGGTCCGCAACGAGGAGACCCTCCAACCCACCACCTACGCCGAGCGGCTGCCCGACGATCTGTCGGGTCGGCAGTGCTACGTGCTGGACCCGATGCTGGCCACCGGCGGCACGCTGGCGGCGACGGTCCAGTTCCTGGTGGACCGGGGTGCCGATCACATCACCTGCATCTGCCTGCTCGGCGCGCCGGAGGGGCTGCACCGGATGCAGGATCTGCTGGACGACCTGCAGGTGCCGTGCACCGTGGTGCTGGCCGGCGTCGACGAGCGGCTCAACGAGCAGGGCTACATCATCCCCGGCCTCGGCGACGCCGGCGACCGACTGTACGGCGTCGTCGGCGACGCCTGACCCGCCCGCCGACCCGACCGATGCAGCTCAGTCCCGAGCCGGTATCAGCGCCGGTGCCCGCTCCCGGTTGCGGGCGATCATGATCGACATCAGCGCGGCGACGACGCAGAGGCTGCCGGCAATCCACCAGGCGAGCCGGTAGTCACCGGTGCGATCACGGATCAGCCCGGCGCCGGTGGCCGCGATCGCCGCGCCCAGTTGGTGTGAGGCGAAGATCCAGCCGAATGCGATCGGTGCGGACTCGCCGAACTCCCGCCGACACAGCGCCATCGTCGGCGGCACGGTGGCCACCCAGTCCAGGCCGTAGAAGATGATGAACGCCCACATCGGCGGCTCGACATGCGGTCCGAACAGGCCGGGCAGCGCAAACAAAGACATCCCGCGCAGCGCGTAGTAGAGCAGCAGCAGCACCCGCGGGTCGACCCGGTCGGAGAACATCCCCGAGGCGACGGTGCCGACGATGTCGAAGATCCCGACCAGCGCCAGCAGTCCGGCTGCGGTGGTCTGCGGCATGCCGTGATCATGGGCGGCCGAGACGAAGTGGGTCTGGATCAGCCCGTTGGTGGTCATCCCGCAGATCGCGAAACCGCCGACCAGCAGCCAGAACGCCGGTCGGCGGGCACACTGTCCCAGCACGGCGAAGGCCCGGCCGACCGACCCCTGCGGCACAACCGGCGCCGGTCGGAAGTCCGGTGCTGCACCCCACGGGACGGTGTCGACGTCGGACGGCCGGTTCCGCAACCCGGCGACCACGATCAGCACCGCCAGCAACGCCGCCCCGGCAGTCAGCAACGCCGCCGGCCGCCAGCCGAGCTGCTCGTTCAAGCGGGACAGCAGCGGCAGGAAGATCAGTTGCCCGGTCGACCCGCCGGCGGTCAGCACACCGCTGACCAGTCCGGCCCGTCGGACGAACCAGCGGCCGATGATCAACGCCGCGAAGCTCATCGCCATCGCACCGCTGCCCAACCCGACGACGAAGCCCCAGAGCAGGATCAATTGCCAGGCCTGGGTGACGAAGATCGCCGCTCCGGAGCCGACCGCGATCGCCAGCAGCGCGGTCGCCGCGACCCGGCGGACACCGAAGCGTTCCATCAGCGCGGCGGCGAACGGGGCGAACAGGCCGTACAGCACGAGATTGACCGAGACCGCCAGCCCGATCGTTCCGCGCCCCCAGCCGAACTCGTCCTGCAGCGGTTGCATCAGGACTCCCGGCACCGAGCGGAATCCGGCGGCCGCGACCAGGGTCGCGAAGGCCGCCCCGGCAACGATCCAGGGCCAGGCCGAACGGACCGCCGTGCGGTCCGAACGCAGCGTGTTGGGCTCCACGTCGAGCAATCCTGTCGGACCCGGATCCGACAGACCAGTGGCCAGATCGCCAATCCGTGACAGAATCTGGCCATGCCGTCCGTATCCGCGCCGACGCCACCCGACCACGGTCGCCATCACGTCGTCGTCCTGGCCATCCCACCGGTGATCGGCTTCGACGCCACGATCCCGGTGCAGGCCTTCAGCACCGCCGTCGATGCCGCCGGGCAGCGGCTGTACCGGGTGTCGTTGGTGACCCCGGACGACAGCACGGCCGCCAGCACGCTCGGCTACGGAATCACGCCCAGCGCACCGGCGTCGGCGCTGGCATCGGCCGACACCGTGGTCATCCCCGGCACCCGGAATCCGGTGATCCGCGACGCCGGTCGACTCGACGACGCCACCGCGGCGGCACTCGACCTGGTGCCGGACCGGGCACGCTGGATGTCGATCTGCACCGGTGCGTTCGCGCTGGCCGCGGCCGGTCGGCTCCGCCACCGGCCGGCGACGACCCATTGGGCCAGCTCGGCCCAGCTGGCGGCCGAGCATCCCGACGTCCGGGTCGACCCGAGCGCGTTGTTCATCGACGACGGTGACGTCCTGACCTCGGCCGGGCTGGCCGCCGGCATCGATCTCTGTCTGCATGTGCTGCGCCGGGACCACGGCGCGGCGGTGGCCAACGCGGTGGCCCGCCATCTGGTCGTGCCGGCGTGGCGGGACGGCGGCCAGGCGCAGTTCATCGAGGCACCGCTGCCGGACGTGGTCCGTGGCGGTACCGCGTCGGTCAGGGCGTGGATGTTGGAGAACCTCGATCGTCCGATCGCGCTGGCCGAGATGGCCCGGCAGGCGTCGATGAGCGTTCGGACCTTCACCCGACGCTTCCGGATCGAGACCGGGCAGACGCCCGGCGAATGGTTGATCCGACAGCGGGTCGCACGGGCTGCGGAGCTGCTGGAGACCACCGACCTGCCGATCGAACGGGTGGCGACGAGCTCCGGACTCGGTTCACCGGCGTCACTGCGCCATCACCTCAAGATCACCTACGGACTGTCACCGCTGGCCTACCGTAAGTCGTTCGGCGGTGAGCCGATCGTTCAGCCTGAATCCACCGTCGCGCAGTAGCCGCACGTCGGTGGATTCGGGCTCAGTAATAGTAGGGAAACTCGGTCCAGTCGGGGTCGCGCTTCTCCAGGAACGCGTTGCGTCCCTCGACCGCTTCGTCGGTCATGTAGGCCAACCGGGTCGTCTCGCCCGCGAACACCTGTTGGCCGACCAGGCCGTCGTCGATGGCGTTGAAGGCGAATTTCAGCATTCGTTGCGCCGTCGGGCTCTTCTGGCAGATGATCTTGCCCCATTCCAGGCCGACCTGCTCCAGATCGGCATGCGGGACGACCTCGTTCACCATGCCCAGCTGCTTGCCTTCCTCGGCGTCATAGGCACGCCCGAGGAAGAAGATCTCCCGGGCTCGTTTCTGCCCCACCTGTCGGGCCAGATAGGCCGAGCCGAAACCGCCGTCGAAGGAACCGACGTCGGCATCGGTCTGCTTGAACCGGGCATGTTCGGCGCTGGCCAGGGTCAGATCACAGACCACATGCAGGCTGTGTCCGCCGCCGGCCGCCCAGCCACTGACCAGCGCGATCACCACCTTGGGCATGAATCTGATCATCCGCTGCACTTCCAGGATGTGCAGTCGTCCGAGCTTGGCCGGGTCGACCTCCTCGGCGGTCTCGCCGTCGGCGTACTGGTAACCCGCCCGGCCTCGGATCCGCTGATCGCCGCCGCTGCAGAACGCCCAACCGCCGTCCTTCGGTGACGGGCCGTTGCCGGTCAACAACACCGCTCCGACGTCGGAGGAAGTCCGAGCATGATCAAGAGCGGTGGCCAACTCGTCAACGGTGTGCGGCCGGAAGGCGTTGCGCACCTCGGGCCGGTCGAAGGCGATCCGCACCACCGGCGCGGCCTTGGCACGGTGATAGCTGATGTCGGTGAAGTCGAAACCGGCAACGGGTTCCCAGACATCCGGCCGGAACGGGTTGGCGATCGAGGAGGGATCGGGAGCAGCCTGCGTCACCCGACACACCGTACTCGGAGCCAACCGCGCCGGATGAACGCCGACCGACCCGAAGCTCTGTAGGGTCGGCTGGCATGGACGGACGCTGCGCGATCTTTGTCGATGCCGGATTTCTGCTCGGAGCGGGCGGCACCCGGGTGTCCGGGACGTCGCTGCGCTCGGCGACGACGGTCGAGGTCGGGCCGTTGATCACCGCGATCGTCGAACAGGTCGCGGCCGACTGCGGGCTGGATCCGTTGCGGATCTACTGGTACGACGCAACGCCCGACGCCGCCTTCACCCCACAGCACAAACAGATCGCGCTGCTGCCCGACGTCAAGGTCCGGTTGGGCCGGATCGGCGTCAGCGGGAGCCAGAAGGGCGTCGACCTCCGACTCGCCCTGGACCTGATCGGTGTTGCGCGGAACCGGGCCGCCTGCACCGCCTACCTGCTGACCGGTGACGACGACCTGACCGAGGCGATCGAGGCCGCTCAGGATCTCGGGATGAAGGTCAAGCTGGTCGGCATCGAGGACGCCGATCATCGACTCGGGGTGATGTCGGTCGCCGAACAGCTGGCACTCCAGGTCGACGGCCTGCTGCGGTTGCCCACCTCGTTGATCTCCGAGCATTTCCATCCGACCCGGTCCGCGGCTCCGACGCCGGCGACGGTCGGCCCCGGCGCCGTGTCCCGCCCCGATCCGAGCGTCCTGGCCCGCAGTCACCCGATCACACCGGCCGCGGGCCGGACGAACGGGAACGGGCAGACTCCGGACGGCTCGGGCAGCACCGACACGTCGGCGATCGCCCAGCGGACGACCGTGGTGACCGCCGAGCTGTTGCAGGCCGCCGACGAAGTCGGCCGGATCGTGGCCGAGAAGCTGTTCGAGACGACCACCGAAGCGCAACTGGAGGAGATCAAGTCCGACGAGCCGGTGTTGCCACGCCATCTCGATGTGGTGTTGCTCAAGGACTGCGCCAGCAGGATCGGCGAGCCGAGCACCGACCTGCAGCCGATCCGTCGGACGCTGCGGTCGGCGTTCTGGACCCGGCTGAACGAGATGCACTGAGCCGTTCGATCAGGAACCGGTCGGCGGCTCTCCGCGATAGGTCCCGAAGGACCACAGGTTTCCCTCCGGGTCGGCGCAGGAGAATTCGTGGTTGCCGTAGTCGGTGTCGGTCGGCTCCCGCAGGACCTTCGCCCCGGATGCCTGCACCCGTTGGAAGATCTCATCGACCCGATCGGTGACCACGTAGAAGCCGGAGACGCCCGGCTCCCGTTGCCACACGGAGTTTTCGGCGACACTGCCGAACATCACGCCGCCACCCTCCGGCCAGTCGAACTGTGCATGCGCGATCGTGCCGCCGTCGGCATACAGCGCGGTGTTCTCGAAGCCGAGCACGTCGGTCAGGAAGGTGACCATGCTGTCGGCGTCGCGGACCTGGAAGGCCGGCCACACGGTCGGTGCCGGCTCCCCGGATCGTGTTGTCTGGGCTGTGGTCGTTGCTGAATCGGACATCACCACAGTCTTGCCGGCCGGTAGTCCCGGTGACTTGGATCTTTCGGCAGTCGCCGGTCTGCCGTCACGGCGCGGGATCGTCCGCGTCCCCGTTGCGGTGCCCGCCGGCGACGATGTTGGGGAATTCCTCGGCGATCCAGGCGGTCGGGCTGACCCCGGTGAACGCGACGAAATCACGATTGAGATGGGACTGGTCGGCGAAGCCGCACTCGGCGGCGATCCGAGCAAGATCAACACCAGCAGCCCCGGCCGGATGATCATCGACGACATCGCCGATGCTGTGTTGCTCGCTGATCCGGGCGCTGATCAAGCGGATCGACCGGTGGTAGCGCAGCAATCGATTGAACATCTTCGGACCGACACCGAACTCACGCACGAAGAGGGTCTGCACCTGACGTCGACTGAGGAGTACGTGCTCCGACAGCCCACCGATCGATCCGGCGCCGCGGTGCCGGACCAGCCATTTCCAGGCCTCCAGCAGCTCCGGACGCATCTGCCGACGACTGTCGGACCGGTCGAGCTGGTGAGTCAGGAATCCTTGCAGGACAGCGAATCTCTCCGCCCACCCCTCGGTGTTCCCGACGCGTTCCCAGAGCCGGGTCGCCGACCGGCCGAGCAGGTCGGCGGCGTTCCAACTCTGGTCGGTGATCTCGCCCAGCGGCGTCGCCAACAGACGTCGTACGGCCGGTGGATAGATCGCCAACTGGAGCCCGGACTGCCGCTCCGGCTGGACGACATAGCTGGCGGCGGTGTGCAGACCGGCGGCCAGCACATCGGCACGCAATGCCCTCTCACCGGTCGCCTGTTCGGGGGTGTAGCCGCCGACCACCGGACCGTCCAGGCTGATGATGAAGGTCAGATACGGCGAGGGCAGCCCGCGATGCAGCCGGGGCAGGTCGCCGTCGGAGGAGTAGCCGACCGCAGACGCGACCGCCCCGGGCAGCAGTCCGTCTGCCCGGGCGTATCCCGTCTGCTGGTCGAAGCTCGATACCATCGCCGCCCATCCTGCCTCCGCGCGACGGTCCGGACCAGTGTCCTGCCAGGACGGTCCTGGGATCTTCTGTTCACTCGGTCGGCCAACCGTGCCGCCGGAACGCGGTCAGCACATCGTCCTTGGCGACGTCGAGATCCTCCCGGATCAGGTCCGCGTCGCGATCGTCGCGGAGCACCAGGTGTCGGTCGTCGTACATCGCCCTGGTGACCTGGGCCCGGGAGAATCGCTTCTTCTTGCTGCCCTTGATGATGATCACTTCGTCGGCACTGATGCTGATCTTGCTCAGCTCACCGGCGATGCCGAGCCCGGCGAGGACGCCGGCGACCGCACCGATGGCGATCAGGATCCACGATCCGACCGTGGACGACAACTTCTCCAACAGCCGCCGTGGCCCCTCGAACGGCAACCAGTCCTGCCCGTCGGCCCACTGCATCAGGAACGGCGCCACGACACCGAGCGCGATGCCGACCACCGTCAGGCCGATCACGATCACGGCCTGGTGCGCCGGCTTGACCTCCAGAACGGTCCGCTCGCTGGCGCCGTGTTCCGAGGACGGTCGCGACGATTCATGGTCAGCCACCGACCCATAATGACACATCAGTGTGTCATGTCGGAACGTCGCGAATGTGACTTGTTGCAGATTGGCTCTATAGTCGGGGATTGTGAACGACCCAGCCGACTCCGCCGACTCGGTGCAACCACCGTCCGCGGCACCCCGATCGGCGGCCAGCCGACGCACTCGACGGCTGATCATCGATGCCGCGATCGAGACCCTCGGACAACGGCAGTCAGCGGCACTCGGCGAGATCGCCGACGCCGCCGGAGTGAGCCGCTCGACCCTGCATCGACAGTTCGCCGACCGCACGGCCCTGTTGTCCGCCGTCGACGACGAGTGTCGACACCGCTTCGACGACGCGAGCCGGCGAGCGCAGGTCTTCACCGGCACCGGATTGGAGGCGATCGGCCGACTCGCCCAGGAGTATCTCGACCTGGGGCCGGTGCTGTCGTTGATCTTCGCCGACAACGCACTGATCGACCCCGACAACTGGGAAGACGTGGAGGAGCGCGACGGCAGCGGAGGCAGCGACGAGCTGAACGGCGGCACCGGCTTGGCCGCGATCATCGAACGCGGCCACCACGACGGCAGCATCGACGCCGCCCTGCCCACCCCATGGATCGTCACCACGCTGTGGGTCCTGCTGTTCGGCGCCTGGCAGGTGCAGTCCTCCGGTGCCGCACGCCACGAGGTGTCGGCACTCCTCGCACGAACCCTGATCGGCGCGCTCGGCCACCGCACCTGAAGTCTTCGCGCACACCATCTCCGCGCGACTTAATCCGATGCCGGCCGCGACGGCGATTCGCTACGGTTCCGTGCATGCCGCGCTTTGTGATCGCCGTCGATGCCGGCGGCACGCATACGCGGGTCGGCTGCTTCGCCCTGGACGGCAGCAGACTGGGCGGTGCCACCGGACCGGGCGGCAGCCCGAATCACAATCACGATGCGGCCGAGAACGTCGCCGCAACGCTGGCCGACGCACTGCGCAACGGCGGACTGGACAGCACCGAAGCCGTTGCCCTGCTCGCCGGAGTGGCGGCCTTCGTCAACGGTCGCGACAATCCGTGGGCCGAGTCCTTCATCCGATCACCCGGGTTGTGCTGCCCGACCAAGATCGTCAACGATGCGGTCGTCGCGCACGCCGGAGCGCTCGCCGGTGAGCCCGGCGTGATCGTGGTCGCCGGGACCGGCTCGATGATCGCGGCGATCACCGAGGCCGGCGAGATGATCGAAAGCGGTGACCTCCAGCACTATGCCGGCGGCGCCCGCCATCTCGTCTTCGATGCCATGCATCGGGTGTTCACCGGCCAGATCGGCGAGGCGGACGCAACGTTGATCGGGGAGATTCTCCTGTACTGGAAGGCTTCCGATGTCGATCAGCTGCGGCGGATCGTCCTTGATCTTCGCGCGCAGGACCGCAACGACGTCAAGCGGCGTTACGGTGATCTTGCTCCGTTGATCACCGCTGCTGCCGACACCTCCCCACTCGCCGACGCCGCATTGCGCACGCTCACCACCAAGACGGCGGTTGGCATCGCACTGCTGGCGCCCTTGATCACCGGGGTGCGGGCGCCGGTCGCCCTGGCCGGCTCGCTGGCCACCGCGCCGACCTTCGTACGACGCCTCGACGAGGACCTGACCCTGCTCACCGCTGGCGGCGACACGTCCGGTCAGGTCATCGAGATCGCGACAACGATCCTTGATCCCGTGGGCGGGGCCGCACTGCTGGCCCTCGAGATCGCAGGGGTCCCCCGAAGCGCCGAGCTGATCACTCAGCTGCAGAACTGACGCCCTACCGGAACCGCCGACGGGGCCTGCCGGATGTCCGGCGCCAACCGGTCGGCAACCCGCCGCAATCCCGCCGCGACCACCGACCGGAGGTCGGCGCGAGGACGCAATCGGCGCTGCTCGTTGATCAGTCGCCGGGCCGCACCCTCGCTGTGAAGATCGGCAACACTTCGCCCGGCCAGCAGACGGCCGAAGTAGGGATCACTCCCGGCAGTGCCCGTCTCGTGGAACCTCGAGTTGCTGTTCATGACGTCCATCGTAGGTTGCGCACCGACTATTGCGCAATAGGTAGTGCGCAATAGTTGGTGCGAAAGTGTGTAGGCTGCTCGCATGGCCGAACCCCCCGTCGTCAGTGACCCGCGGGTGCTCCGCGCGATCGCGCACCCGACCCGCGGCCGGATCCTGTCCGAGCTCAGTGCCGTGGGCACCGCCCGAGCCGCCGACCTCGCCCGAGATCTCGGGATTCCCGCCAACCAGGCGAGCTTCCATCTCCGCCAGCTCGCCAAGTACGGGCTGGTCGAGGAGGCGCCCGATCAGGCTCGTGATCGGCGCGACCGGGTCTGGCGGCCATCGGCCGAACACGGCTATCAGGTGAACCTGAAGACCCTGGAGCGGACCACCGGCGGCGAGGGAGCGGTCGCGGTCTACAAGAATCACGTGCAGGCCCGGGCCGGCTATCTGGTCGACCGGGCGATGCAGGACGAGGAGGACGACGGCGGTGGCGACCGGTCGATCATCGACTCCGCGATCCGCCTCACCGCCGAGGAGCGCAACGAGTTCGCCGCGGAGGTGTCCGACCTGCTGGACCGTTGGTCGGATCGCACCCGGGACCGGGGGGCGGAGCGGCGCACCTATTCGTTCTTCCTGGTGTTCCAGCCCTATCCCCCGCTCGGGCCGACGCCCTGAGTCAGCGGAAGGCGGCACGGACCCGGGGTGCGTTGATCACCACCGCGACGCCGCCGAGGCAGGCCGCGCAGCCGAGCTGGATGATCTTGAACCAGGACGGTGCGACGTCCGGGATGATCATCAGTCCGACGATCACGATCGGCACCACGATCGAGACGATCTGCAGCCGCCGGAAGGCCCAGCGCCGACCCTGCGATGCCGCCGCGGCGAACCAGAGGAACGCCGCACCACTGCCGACCACACCTGCCGACCGGCCCCACATGAAAGAACTGACGCCGACACCGTGCCCGGTGCCGGTGAAGATCAGATCGATGATCAACAGCAGCCCGCCGAGTCCGAGGTAGCCGATCAGTGCGATCCGGGCGAGCCGCAACGCCGATCCGACCGGGCTCGTGGCAGTACTGATGTTTCCTTGTTGCATGGCGATTCCTTTCGATCACGCGGCCGACTCTCCCGACCACGTTTCGACGGTAGGAATCGGTCAGCAGCGGCTGTAGGGGTTTGGACGCCGACCACGGTGGGGTCGTCCGGTGCGGCTGAACCCCCGCTGAGGTGGGGCTGGGCCCACTCCTGAGCCAACCTGCTGGCGTCGCCGCCCTCGCCGGGCCAAAGTTGATCCCGAGACATCGCATCGAGATCGCTGAAGGGGCCTGATGGAGCGAGCAGCAGGATGGTTGCGTCGGGTCGGCGTCGGATTCGTCAGAGCGACATTCCTCGCCGCGGCCGGATCGGCCGTCCCGATCGCCTCACTCATCCCGGCCTTCTGCGGCTGGCTGCTCGGCAGCCCGTGGACCGTGGGCAATGTGTGGTCCTGGGTCGGCTGGCTGATCATCGCGGCTGCACTGACCGTGGCAGCGGCCCGGCCACTCGGCCGGTTGTTCCGCCTGCTCGCCGCGCGCTGGGCAGAGCTGTCGATCGACGACGGTTACCGACCGCCCGTCCAGCCGGTCCAACTGGCCACCGGGCATTGGTGGAACGGACACTCCTACGAACGCACCCGGCGGGACGCGGAGTTGGATGCACGGTGGCGCCGGCGCTGGACCGACCCCGCCTACTGGCGTGACCTGCGCTGGGTAGTCGTCGCTGCGTTGATGATCACCCCGATCTGCCTCGTCCCGATCGCCGGCCTGGTCGGCGCGGTGATCGCCGTCGCCCAGGGCGGCGGCATCGGGATCGGGCTGGGGATCGTGCTGCTGTTGATCGGAATCGGCAGCTCACCGTACGCCTGGCGGATCCTGCATCCGACCGCCGATCGCTGGCTCCGGTTGCCGGACCGGTACGCGATGATCGACCGGCTGCGAACAGTCGAGGCCCAACGGGTGGAAGCAACGATGGCTCAGGCCGCCGAGATCCGCCGCATCGAACGCGACCTGCACGATGGCGCCCAGGCTCGGTTGATCGCGGTCGGGCTGTCCCTGGCAACCGCGGAACGGCTGATGGACAGCGACCCTGATCGCGCGAAGGCGCTGCTGCGGGAGGCACGCTCCGGCACGTCCACCTCCTTGGCCGAGCTGCGTGAACTGGTCCGCGGCGTCCATCCGCCGGTTCTGGTCGAACGCGGTCTGGTCGACGCGGTCCACGCCCTGGCGCTGGACAGCCCGTTGCCGGTGACGGTGCAGGGTTCGTTGACCGGTCGGCTCGAGTCCCCGGTCGAGGCCGCGCTGTATTTCGGGGTCGCCGAGTTGCTGGCCAACGCCGGCAAGTACGCGCCCGGTGCCGAGGTCGTCGTTCGGATCGACCATGATGGCAACCGGGCGGTGATCGACGTCGAGGACGACGGTCCCGGCGGTGCCGTGAGCACGCCGGGCGGCGGGTTGGACGGCGTCGGTAGGCGGATCCGCAGCTTCGACGGTGCCCTCACGCTGCACAGCCCGCCGGGCGGTCCGACCCAGATCAGAATGGAGCTGCCATGCGCGTTGTCGTAGCCGAGGACCTCTATCTCCTCCGGGACGGCATCGTCCGGCTGCTGGAGTCGTACGGTCACCAGATCGTCGCCGCCACGGCGACCGGCCAGGAGACCCTGACCGCACTGATCGACACCCGCCCCGACGTCGCGGTCGTCGATGTCCGGATGCCACCGACGAACACCGACGAGGGTCTACGGGCCGCTCTCGACGCACGGCGCCGGATCCCCGGCCTTCCGGTGCTGATCCTCTCCCAGCACGTCGAACAGCTCTACGCCCGGGAACTGCTCACCGACCAGACCGGCGGTGTCGGCTATCTGTTGAAGGAGAGTGTCTTCGACGGGGACCAGTTCAATGATGCCCTGCAGCGGGTCGCGGCCGGCGGCACCGCCCTGGACCCCGCCGTCGTGGCCAAGCTGTTGGCCCGGCCGACCGCGGCCTCCGGCCTGCAGCGGCTGACCGACCGAGAACGGTCCGTCCTCGCCCTGATGGCCGAAGGCTTGTCCAATGCGGCCATCGCCAACCGGCTCTTCCTCAGCGAGAGCGCGATCAGCAAGTACACCACCACGACCTTCGACAAGCTCGACATCAGCGCCGACGACAACGCGAACCGTCGCGTGTTGGCCGTGCTGGCCTACCTCGATCAGGACAGTGCCCGACGAGCCCGATGACCCGGCGACCGATCAGGAACCGGTCGTGCTGTCCACCCGGTGGTCCCCCTCGGACACGGCCGACCGCCGAGACCGCAGCTGGCTGAGGACGAAGATCAACAACCCGACCACGACGACAGCCAACGCCACGATCGCCAGCACGGGTGATCGTTCATACAGCTGGAACCAGGCAGCAAAGGCCACGAAACCGACGGTGGCGTAGAGGAATGCCCAGAGCAATGCCCCGACACCGACCGCCGGAAGGTAACGCCGCAACGGCATCCGGCTGACCCCAGCTGCGAGATTGATCAAGGTCTGGAAGCCGACGGTGAGGAACGAGACGCTGACCACCGGCGGGCCCCACCGATTGAGCAGTCGGCTGGCCCGACCGAAGCCGGGCGACTCGATCAGCCGCCGCGCCCGGGTCCTCCGAGCGCCGGCCTGGGCGGCCCGTCCGAGCCAGTAGGTCAGATTGCCGCGGGCCAACGCGATCAGGAACAGCATCGAGACCGCGAGCGGATACGGCCAGGTCGAGAACAGTCCCGTCATCGCGTGTCGACCTGGTCCATGCCGCCATTGTACGGCGGCACTGAGGACGTCCTAACCCTCCGGGACTGGCAAGCTTGGCCCCATGCCAGCAGAGTTTCGGCCAGCAGAGTTCCGGATCGTCCGGCTGCAGATCCAGACCGGTCCGATGAAGGTCGGCCGGGCGCCACTCCGGCAGTACCGCACCGACGGTCTGCAGCAGGTCGAGCGACTCCTCATCGACGACCGCGGAAGCCACGGCGTCTGGACCGCCGACGACGGCCACGAACAACGGGCCATCGACGTCCACCACCGCGACCATCCCCAGTCCCGCAACCGCAAGGGCGGTGCCGGCCTCTCGGTCTTCGGCACCGGTGACTACGACGCGCTGCGGGAACGGTACGGGCCGCATCTGGTCGACGGAGCGGTCGGCGAGTCGGTGCTGGTCGACGCTCCGGCCGGGCTCGCCGACCTCGACTTCCCGACGACCTTCGCCATCCGTGGTGCCGCCGGCATGATCGCGTTCGTACAGGCCCGGGTCGCCGATCCGTGTGTGGAGTTCTCCCGGTTCTGCCTGGGCGAGCAACCGTCGCCGCAGGTCAGCGACGCCGTCCGCCAGGCATTGATCGACCTGGATGACGGTCATCGCGGCTACCGGGCGGCCGCCGCGGCGGCCGGCACCATCACCGTCGGCGACCGGTTGGTCCTCGGCCCGAGCTGAAACCGCTGGCCCTGCAGCCTCGCCGGCGGGGACAATCGAGCATGGCCAATGCTGTCCTGCACGACATCGTCCGACACAACACCTGGGCAACCCGGGCGCTGATCGACTTCGTCATCGCCCAACGCCTCACCCCGGATCAACTGACAGCGACCGGAGTCGGCACTTTCGGCACCATTCCGCAGACGCTGGAACACATCGTGATCTGTGACGCGAGCTATCTGCGCCGGCTGGCCATCATCGACATCGGCTGGGTGGACACGCCGACCGTCCTCGATCTCAGCGTGCTGCGGGACCGTGCCGAGGAGTTGATCGACCGCTGGGACCGGTGCCTGGCCGGACCACCGATCGACACCGAACGGATCGTGCTGGTCGACGACGACACCGAGCAGACCCGAGCCGGGATCCTGCTGGCCCAGGCGATCAACCACGCCAATCATCACCGCGAACAGGTCTGTGCCATCCTGACCGGACTGGGCATCCAGCCGCCCGACATCCAGGCCTGGGAGTACGCCTGGCAGTCCGGTCGGATCAGCGCGGTCGACGATTGCCACTGATCAGACGGCGTCCAGTCGGCCGGCTCCGGTGACCGTGATCACCGGCACCCCCTCGACATCACTGGCATCAAGATCGACAACGGCGGAGAATCCCCAGTCGTGATCACCCTCGGGGTCGTCGAAGATCTGCCGTACGGTCCAACGGCGACCAGCCTGTTCCATGATCAACATCGCCGGGCCGCGGGCGTCCGGCCCGAGCCCGATCTCGTCGTGATCATCGAAGTACGGTTCGATCGCGTCGGCCCAGACGTCAGCGTTCCAGCCGCGGTCGCCGTCCATGTCCGCCAACGCTTCCCAGTCCTCGCGGGCACACAGCTCGACCCGCCGGAACAGCGCGTTGCGGACCAGCACCCGGAAGGCACGGACGTTGCCGGTCACCGGCGGCGGACCATAATCGACTTCCGACCGGCCATCCTGATCAACACGGTGCAGCTCCGGGTGGGCCAGTTCCTCCCATTCCTCCAGCAGTGAGGAATCGGTCTGCCGGACGACCTCACCGAGCCACTCGATCAGATCCTGCACCTCGCCGGTCTTGGCTTCCTCGGGCACGGTCTGCCGCAGCGCGCGATAGCCGTCGGCGAGGTAACGCAACACCATGCCCTCCGATCGGGCCAGCCGGTAGGAGGCGACGAACTCGCTGAAGTTCATCGCCTGTTCGGCCATCTCCCGGATCACCGACTTGGGCGACAGTTCGGTGTCGGCCAGCCAGGGGTGGGTCTGCAGATAGGTCCGGTAGGCCGGCAACAACAGATCGGCCAGTGGCTGCGGATGCGTGACGTCGTCCAGCCGCTCCATCCGTTCCTCGTACTCCAGACCTTCGGCCTTCATCTCGGCCACGGCTTCACCACGAGCCCGATTGCGTTGCGCACTCAGGATCGGGCGCGGATCGTCCAGGGTCGCCTCGATGATCGAGATGACGTCCAGCGGGTAGCTCGCCGACTCCCGATCCAGCAGCTCGAACGCCGCCAACGCGAACGGCGACAGCGGTTGGTTCAACGCGAAGTCCGGCTGCAGCTCGACGGTCAGCCGGGCACGCCGACCCAACTCGTCCGGCTCGTCGGACTGTTCGACAATGCCCCCTCGACGCAGCCCGCGATAGATCGCCAACGCCCGCCGGATGTGTCGGCGTCGGCGCTGCGGCGGCTCGTCGTTGGTGGTCAGCAGATGGTGCATCGCGGCCATGCAGTCGCCGGGCCGGTTGATCACGTTCAGCAGCATCGCATTGCTGACCGCGAAGCTCGACTCCAACGGCTCCGGGTCGGCGGCGACCAGCCGGTCGAAGGTGGGCTCGCCATAGCCGACGGTGCCCGGCGGCGGCTTCTTCTTCACCACCTTGCGGCGCTTCTTCGGATCGTCGCCGGCCTTGGCCAGCGCCTTCTCGTTGGCCACCACGTGATCGGGCGCCTGGACGATGACGGTGCCGGACGTGTCGTACCCGGCCCGGCCGGCGCGACCGGCGATCTGATGGAACTCCCGTGCGGTCAGCAGCCGCGGGCGTTCGCCGTCGTACTTGCTCAGCGAGGTCAGCAACACGATCCGGATCGGCACATTGATGCCGACGCCGAGCGTGTCGGTGCCGCAGATGATCTTGAGCAGCCCGGCCTGGGACAGCCGCTCCACCAGCCGGCGATAGCGGGGCAGCATTCCGGCGTGGTGCACACCGACCCCGTTGCGGACCAGCCGGGACAGCGTCTTGCCGAAGCCGGAGCTGAAGCGGAAGTTGCCGATCAACTCGGCGATCCGGTCCTTCTCCTCGCGACTGCAGACCTTCAGGCTGGTCAGTGCCTGTGCCTGTTCGATCGCGGCCGCTCGGCTGAAGTGCACGACATAGATCGGGGTCTGGTGGGTTTCCAGCCGTTCGGTGATCGTTTCGTGCAGCGTGGTGGTGACGTACTCGTAGTGCAGCGGCACCGGACGCTCGGCCGACGCGACCACCGTCGTCGTCCGACCGGTCCGCCGTTCAAGATCGTCTGCGAACCGGGTGACGTCACCCAGGGTGGCAGACATCAGCAGGAACTGCGCCTGCGGCAACTCGATCAGCGGCACCTGCCAGGCCCAGCCCCGCTGCGGATCGGCGTAGTAGTGGAATTCGTCCATGATCACCGCGGCCACGTCGGCGTCGCGGCCGTCCCGCAGCGCCATGTTGGCCAGGATCTCCGCGGTACAGCAGATGATCGGCGCCTGGGTGTTGACGCCGGCGTCACCGGTCATCATGCCGACCTGTTGGTGGCCGAAGATCTCGGTGGCGGCGAAGAACTTCTCACTGACCAACGCCTTGATCGGCGCGGTGTAGAAGACTCTGCCGACCGGTCGACCATTCTCCTCGGCAGCCTTCCTGGCCGCCAGGACGGCGAACTCCAGCCCGGTCGCGACCAGGCTCTTGCCGGAGCCGGTCGGCGTGGCGAGGATCACATTGGAGCCGGACACCAGCTCGATCAGGGCGTCCTCCTGAGCCGGGTAGGGCGACAGGCCCCGATCGGTCGCCCAGTCGGTGAATGCGCCGAAGACGTCATCGGGATCCGCGCTCGCGGGCAGCAGATCTGTCAGGGTCATGGCGTTCCTGCGTCCTTCTCGTCGGAGTCCAGAAAGTACCGCATCTGCGGAACTTTGTTGCAGGGCAAAGCATTAATGCGGTGACCACGAAGGTCTGCCGCAATGTTGAGCAAAAGCGCGGCGCCAACCAAGCGCGCCGTTGGACGGAGCATTCAGGGTGGAGCCTGAAAGGAAGCGATGACAGAGTCCGATCCCCTGCCTGTGACCGCCGAACCGCCGGTGACCGCCGAAGCCGACCTCCAGACACTGTGCTCCACCCTGCATCTCGACGCACCGGTGGTCCAGCGGTTCGTCGCTGACTACCTCCGCCTGCTGCCGTCCCGGCTGGATCGGATCGACAGCGACCTGGCCCGGGGAGACCTTCCGGCGGCGACCGTCGACCTGCTCAGCCTGGCGACGTCCAGCACGATGCTCGGGGCCAGCGACGTGACCGAGGCCGCCGAGCAATTACGCGAACGATCCGCCTCGGGCAACCCGGCCGCGGTTGATGCCAGCCGACTGCAGTTGATCTCCCGCGTCGAACAGGCCAAGCTCCGGCTCGCCCGGATCAGCGTCGCCTGACGTCTGCTCAGTCCTCGTCCGGCGCGAGCCGGTAGCCGACGCCACGGACGGTCTGGACGAAGCGCGGTTTGCCGACCGGATCACCCAGCTTGCGCCGCAGATTGGCCAGGTGGACCTCGACCGCGCGGCGGTCGTTGTCGCTGATGTAGCCGCCGGTGCTGCCGTCGCCGCGGAGTTCGAGCACCAGTTCGTTCTTGGTGATCACCCGGCGCTGCCGCTCCAGGATCGCCAGCATCAGGTCGAATTCGCTGCGGGTCAGCTCGACGGGATCGCCGTCCAACTCGCTCAGCCGCATCTGCGGATGCATCCGCAGTCCGTTGTGCGACAGCCAGCCGCCTTCCTCGCCACCCTGTTCGGTACCCGTTGTCGCCGGATCCGGCTCGCCGCCGAGCGGACTGCCCGGAGTCCGACGCATCCGCCGCAACATCGCCTCCACCCGAGCCCGCAGTTCCCTGGGCCGGAACGGCTTGGTGACATAGTCGTCGGCGCCGGAGTCCAGCCCCATCAAGGTGTCGATCTCATCGGTCCGGGCCGACAACATGATGATGTAGGTCGAGCTGAATTCGCGGATCCGCCGGGCGACCTCGAAGCCGTCGATCCCGGGCAGGCTGATGTCGAGCGTGGTCAGGATCGGCTCGTACTCCTTGATCGCCTCGATCCCCTCGACACCGTCGGCCGTCTGATGCGACTCGAAGCCCGCTTCTGCGAGCACGGCGGCGAGCAGGTTCGCGATGTCGGCGTCGTCCTCGATGATGACCGCTACACGACGTTCGTCCCCGTCTGCCATGAGGTCACCGTACCTGGATGAAGACTGAATGACCTGCTCACCCTCTCGCTATGTGGCGACCGGGATCGACAGCAGCTGCCGTGCCATGCACCGTACGCATGGCATCTCGCGGCAAAGTCTTGCCGGTACGCCGCGGGCCCCGATATACCTGACGGTCGGAGCCGACCAGGCGGTTCGGCCGACGACGAGGTGGGAGACGAACGGCATGTTCAAGATCGGATTCAGTACGCTCGGCTGCCCGGGCTACAGCGTGGAGCAGGTGGCTGCGCTGGCCCGTGACAACGGCTTCGACGGCGTGGAGATCCGATTCATCCGCGGCGTGGTCGACCTGGCCACCCTGGAGGAGTTCTCCGCCGGCCGGATCGCCGACACCGCGAAGATCTTCGCCGATGCGGGTGTCGAGGTCAGCTGCATCGACACCAGTGTCCGGTTCGGTTCCGGCGATCCCGACGAACTGGCAACCCAGCGCGAGATCGCCAAGATCAACTGCGAGATCGCCGGTGCGCTCGGCGCCCGCTACATCCGCGTCTTCGGCGGCACCCGGCCGGCCGACGCCGATCCCGACACGTCGCTGCAGACGATCGCCGACGGCCTCGGCACGGTCGCCGACGACGCCCACGCGGCAGGGATCGAGGCATTGCTGGAGACCCACGACGACTTCTGCACCGCCGCGACGGTCCAGCCATTGTTGGACCGGACCAGCGACCGTCTGGGCGTCCTGTGGGACTTCATGCACAGCTTCCGCAACGGAGAGTCCGCCGAGCAGACCTGGTCGGCCCTGGGCCCGAGGATCCGCCAGGTGCACGTCAAGGACGGCAGCGTCGCCACCCCGGAGAAGTTCGACCTGGTCCTGACCGGCACCGGCATCGTCCCCCTCGGGGACGCAATCCGCGTACTCCGAGCCGCCGACTTCACCGGCTACGTCGACTTCGAATGGGAAAAGGCCTGGCACCCCGAGATCGAACCCCCCGAGGTCGCCATCCCGCACTTCCGCCAGGCCCTCCAAACCCTCATCTCCGGCCAGGAGAACTAAGCGCGATATATCAAGGTTAGGCACGTCCCAGCACCGCGGGAACGTGCCTAACCTTGATATATCGCGCTGGGGTTGTTGCTCTTGGGGCGGGTGGGACTCAGGCGGCGGCGATGGCGACCAGGTCGCGGCCGGGGCCTTGGGTCGGGTAGCGGCCGGTGCGCCAGATCGCGGCCAGTGGGCGGGTCAGGTCGTGGTCGCGGATCTTCACCGAACGGAGCCGGCCGAGGGCCAGTTCGTCGGCGACCGACAGTCGGCTCAGCACACCGGGTGCCAGGCCGCCGCCGATGGCGGCGTTGACCGCACCCTCGGTGCTCAGCTCCACGGCCGGTTCGGCGATTTCGGCGTCCGGCAACGCCTTGGCCAGGATGAGCTCCAGGGCGCGGCGGGTTCCGGACCCGGGCTCACGGGTGACCAGTGGGGTCTTGGCGACCTGTTCCAGGGAGACCCCGCCACGCCGGCGAGCCCAAGGATGTCCGGGTGCGACGACCAGCACCAGCTCGTCCTCGGCGATCACCCGGCACTTCAGATCGCGCGGCAGCTCGGGAGTCTCGATGAAGCCGATCGCGGCCTTGTCGTTGCGGACCAGGTCGACGACCTTGGAGCTGTTGCCGGTGATCAATTCGACGTCGGTCGGCTTCGCTCCGACCCGCAGCTGTTGGCGATGCAGCTCGACCAGCCAGGTCGGCACCAGGTGTGCCGAGGTGGTCAGACTCGCCGCGATCCGCATCCGCGTCGCCCGTCGTTCACGGAGCGCGGCAAGGCCGAAGTCCATCCGCTCGGCCGCCGACAACACATCCTGAGCCCAACCGGCGACGAGCCGACCGGTCTGGGTCAGCTGCGAACCGGTCGGGCTGCGGTGGACCAGCTCGGCACCCAGTTGGGATTCCAACGAACGCATCCGTGACGATGCCGCCTGCTGGGAGTAGCCCATCTCCTGGGCAGCGGCAGAGAGACTGCCGGTTCGGTCCACCGCAGACAACAGCTGCATGGCCGATAGGTCGGGGACTCGTCCACTGAGCACGCCGGCTCCTTCTCGATCTTGGGTCACCAGGTCCTACAACTCGAAGTTGTATCCAGGGACCACGGTAGGCCTGACCCGCTGAGCGGTTGCTGAGAACCAGCCGTGACCGCCGATCCGGCGACCGGAATCGGTCGCCACAGGCTCAGCCTGTTGCCAGGTTGCCGCACCCGTCGTGGCAGGATGCGCCGGGTGACATGGACGGTCGAGCGGGTCGGGTTCGCCCCGGTCAAGGGGACCCGCCACCTGGCCTACCCGGCCATCACCCTCGGCACCGGCGGGCCGGTCGGCGACCGCCGCTTCTGCCTGGTCGATCCGGGCCGCGGCCGAGCATTGCGCACCGTACAGAATCCGGAACTGGTCGCGGTCCGCGCCGACTGGACCGACCCGGTCCTGAGCTGCCGCTTCCCCGACCACACCGTGATCTCCGCGCCCGTCGCACTGACCGACGACCAGGTCAGCTTCGACTACTGGGGCCGGACGGCGACCGGGCAGGTGGTAGCCGGCCCGTGGGCCGGTGCCTTCGGGCGATACCTCGGCGCCGACCTGCTGCTGGTCGCCTGCCCACCCGGAGATGTCGTGTTCGGTGAAGCGGTGACGGTGGTGACGCGTACCTCGATCGACAACCTCGCAGCGCGACTGGGTACGCCGATCGACCCGGCCCGGTGGCGAGCAACCGTCGTCATCGACGACTCCACCGACGCCGCCAGGACACCCGAGCCCGACTGGATCGGACGATCGGTGCAGATCGGCGGCGCGACCATCTCGATCACGGCGCCGGTCGCCCGCTGTGCGGTGATCGACATCTGCCCGGAGACCGGCAGCAGGGATGGTGCGCTGCTGAAGGTCCTGCGACGGTCGGCCCCGCGCGACGAGCTGTACGGCGACCCGATCTTCGGCGTTCAGGCGACGGTGGCCCGTCCGGGTCCGGTCCTGGTCGGTGATCGGGCAGAGTTGTTGCCATGATCTCGACCCTGACGCGGATCCTGGATCCGGTCTACCGGTGGCGGCTGGTCCGGCAATTGCGCGACCTGCCCCGGCCGCGCCACATCGCGCTGGTGATGGACGGCAACCGCCGGTGGGCGCGTGCGGCGGGCCATCAGGATCCCAGCGTCGGTCATCGTGCGGGAGCTGCCCATCTCACCGACGTCCTGGGCTGGTGCGAGCGCCGAGGCATCGACCACGTCACCGTCTTCGTCGCCTCGACCGAGAACCTGATCCGCCGGCCCGGTTCGGAGATCGCGGCGATCCTGTCCACGATGGATCGATTGCTGTCTGATCGCGCGGCTCGGACGGACAACCGGTGGCAGCTGCACCTGTCCGGCCGGATCGATCTGCTGCCCGACAACACCCGGAACGCCCTGAAGTCCGCGGCCGAGAAGACGGCCGGACGGGGCCTTCCGTGCCATCTCAGCATCGCGATCGGCTACGGCGGTCGCCAGGAGATCATCGACGCGCTCCGGGACTACCTCGACGATCATCGCGATCAGCCACTGGAACGGCTCGCAGCAACCTTCGAGCCCGACGAGATCAGCCGTCGGCTGTACCAGCCCGATCAGCCCGATCCGGATCTGATCATCCGGACCAGCGGCGAGATCAGGCTGTCCAACTTCTTGCTCTGGCAGGGAGTCCGGGCCGAGTACTACTTCTGCGACAGCTACTGGCCCGGTTTCTCCGAACGCGACTTCCTGCGGGCGCTGCGCACGTTCGGCCGGCGACGGAGCCGCGCCGGCTGAACGCTGACGGCTCAGTGCGCTGCGACCGGCTCCGACTCCGAGGCGCCGTGACCGGCCCCCTCCACCGGGGCGGACTTGGTCACGAAGGCCGACAGCACGAAGGCGATCGCTGCCGCGACTGCACCGACCAGGAAGCTGGCGTGGATGCCGCCGAGCTGGGCGTGCAACGCGTCCACACCGCTCCGGGCCAGTGCTCCGGTGCGGATCGCCATGATCGCGATCAGCAACGCGGTACCGGCGGCACCGGCGACCTGCTGCAGCGTCATCAGGGTGGCGCTGCCGTGCGAGTAGAGATGCGGCGGCAGCGGGTTCAGGCCGTTGGTCATCGCAGGCGTCATGATCATGCCCATCCCGGCACCCATCATCAGCGCGTACTGGACACCCAACAGCCACAGCGGAGTGTTCTCGTCGGAGACGGCGAACGCCACCAGCATCAGGCTCAGCAGCCCGGTGCCGATCATCATCAGCACCTTCGGGCCATAACGGTCGTACAGCCGGCCGATGATCGGCCCCATGATCGCCATCAGGATCCCGCCGGGCAGCATCAGCAGCCCGGTGGCCAGGGTGCTCAGACCGTGCACCTGCTGCAGGTAGAGCGGCAGGATCAAGATCATCCCGAACATCGCGACCATCCCGAGCAGGATCACCACCAGGCTCTTGCGGAAATCGGTGAAACCGAACACCCGCAGGTCCAACAGCGGGTTACCGGAGCGCTGCAGCCGGATCTGCCGGAAGCCGAAGACCAGCAGGCAGGCGATCCCGATCACCAGGGCGACGATCGCGGTGACCGGCACCCCGCCGCCACCGCCGGCACCGAACTGGTTCAGGCCGAAGACGAACAGGCCGAAGGCCGGAATGGTCAACGCGACCGACGCCATGTCGATCGGATGCTCGTCCTTCTCACCGATGTTGGTCAGCCGGAGGATGCCGATGATCAGGGCGATGGCCGCGATCGGCAACACGATCAGGAACATGAACCGCCAGGACAGGTACTGCAGGATCAGGCCGGACACGGTCGGCCCGATAGCCGGGGCGACGGCGATCACGATGCTGACGGTGCCCATGAAGGTGCCGCGGCGAGCCGGCGGCACAAGATTCAGGACCGTGGTCATCAGCAGCGGGATCATCACCGCGGTGCCGGAGGCCTGGATGATCCGAGCGATCAACAGCACCGCGAAGCCGGGGGCCAGCCCGGCCAGCAGGGTGCCGAGGCAGAACAGCCCGAGCGCCAGGATGAAGACGGTCCGGGTGGTGAGCCGTTGCAGCACGAAGCCGGTGGTCGGGATCAACACGGCCATGGTCAGCATGAACGCGGTGGTCAGCCACTGTCCGGTGCTCGCCGTGATGTGCAGATCCTCCATCAGCCGCGGAAGCGCGACGCTCATGATGGTCTCGTTGAGGATGACGACGAACGCTGCGATCAGCAGGATGCCGATCACCGTGCGATCACCGGCAGTCATCCGCTGCGGGACGCCGGGTCCGGCGCTGTAAGCGTCAGTGGTGGTCACGCTGGTGGCCTTTCATACGTCACGGGCTCCGGTGGTCGGTGCCTTCACCCCGTAGTCGAAGACACCCATCTGATTTCGACATCCAGCGACGCCGAGAACGAAGTTTGAGAGTGGAGGTCCTGCACGTGGATGCCCGACAGCATCCACCGATCAGCACCGACCGCCAGAACCAACAGCAATGGTAGGGGTGATCGCTATTCCCCACATCGGGAATTTTCCCTATTGCGCCCGGGCTCGCGGTCCCGTCAGGGTTGAGCCACGACGAACCGGAACGAACGAGGATCCGCATGGCCGACCGACTCCCCACCCCGACCGGCACGCTGCGGCTGGCCGATGGCCGCGATCTCAGCTGGGACGAACACGGACCAACCGACGGCCCTGCGGTGTTCTATCTGCACGGCATCCCCGGCTGCCGGGTGATGTGGAGCGGGCTCGGTTCGGCGGCGGAATCGGCGGGTGTCCGGCTGATCGTTCCCGATCGCCCCGGCTGCGGGCTGTCGTCGTTCCAGCCCGACCGTCGGATCACCGACCTGCCGAGCGATCTGAGCGCGCTCGCCGATCAGCTGCGGCTGGAGCGCTACTGGGTGGCCGGTGTCTCCGGCGGCGGCCCGTACGCCCTGGCAACGGCGGCGGCCGGCGACCCGCGGCTGGTCGGCGCGGTGGTCACCAACGGGGTCGGCCCGTTGCACACCCCCGACGCGATCGCCGGCCTGTACGACGTCAATCGGCCGGTCTTCGAAGCCGCCGCGACCGGCGTCGAGGCCTGCCGCCCGATCATCGAGTCGATGACGGGAGGCACCGAGCCGGACCGGGACGCACTGGCCGCCATCCTGCGAGCGATGCCGGCCGAGGATCGGGCGGTGATCGAGGCCGATCCACGGATGGCCGCCGAGGTCGGCGATCTCCGGCCGGCCGCCGTCAACGGCATCGACGGACTGGCCTACGACCTGTGGCTGGCCGTGCAACCCTGGGGCTTCGACCTCACCGAGATCGCCGTCCCGGTCGACTTCTACGCCGCTGATCACGATCGCAACGTCCCGATCCAGCACGCGGTCGACCAGGCCGCGCTGGTGCCGAACAGCACGCTGACCGTGTGGCCGGCATCGGGGCATTTCAGCGGCTTCGTCCGGCTGCCCGAGGTGCTCGCAGCATTGGCCCGGACGGCTACCGCCGAGCGCGAAGCGCCTTCAACTGCAGGTAACTCGGCGCATACGGAGTGACCCGCAGCTTCATCCCTGCCTCGCCCGGAGTCCGGTTGCCCTTGCGTTCGTTGCACTTGGAGCAGGCGGAGACCAGGTTCTGCCAGGTCGAGCCGCCGCCCCGCGATCGGGGCAGGATGTGATCGACGGTGGTGGCCTTGCCACCGCAGTAGGCGCAGGCCCGGTCGCGGGCGTGGATGCCGGCCTTGGTGCACGGCGGAGTGCCGCGATGAACCCACTTCATCACGACGTAGCGGACCAGCCGGAGCACACGCGGCAGCGGATAGGGACCGAAGGTGGATCCGTCGACCTCTTCCTCGACGACGGCGACCTGGCGGTAGAGCATGCCGATGGCGTGCCGCACGCTCACCCGCTGCAGCGGCTCATAGCTCGCGTTGAGTACCAGCACGTCGGTCATCCGCGCCTCCTGCGCAGATATTAGACGGACCGGTGACATCGGCCACGTGATTTCGCCGCGGTTCTGCCCGCAACATGCCCAGATGTCGGCCGGACGAGCCCGGATCGTCACCGAAGGCATCCTCCGAGGTAACCGGCGACGTACCCCCTTGCATCACTCGGGCGGCCCCGTTACGCTCTGATAAATCGTTATACCACCGTCGCGGCAGTGCATGACGGTGTGGTAAATCGTCATACCAGGAGGCTTTGATGCAGCCCGTACTCGCTTACGAACGTGGACTGAGCAAGTTCAAACCGTTGGACCGGGTGATCACCTACGACGACTTCGATCACGGCTTCAACGGCTGGATGGACCTGACACCGAATTTCGTCGAGGAGGATTACCGGTCGTTTCCCAGCATCGTCGATCTGGAGCGCTGGGCGCCGTCCATGCTGAGCGCCGCCCCGATGCGGTTCGCCGCCTCGCACGGATCGATGGAGGGCACCTACTCGCTGAAGCTCACCACCCGGCCGACCGCGGCCCGCTACGAGGAGCCGCCGGCGGCCGGCAGCATGGGAACCGCGATCAAGCGGCTGTCGAACATCGCCAACACCTCGACGATCCAGATCGAGGCCTGGTACGCCTACACGCCGCAGCAGGACCGGACCGGCAAGGGCGAGGAGGACATCCGCGCGTTCGGCTTCTTCTTCGATCTCCAGGACACCGAGTACCGCTTCATGCCCGGCGTGCGCTATGTGAACTCGGTCAACGGGGAACTGGTCAAGCGCTGGCAGTACTGGAAGGTGCGTGACGGGGTCAGCCGCGCGGATTGGTGCTACGGCCTGGCCGACGGCTGGCAGGAGCCCGGGATCGACAACCTCTGGTACGGCCGGCGGCATCCCGACGGCTCGGCCGACGCCTACCAGTGGATCCCTGACGGCCAACAGGATCTGGTCTACAACGAGAGCCCGGACAAGATCAATTGGCTCTATCTCCGACTCACCTTCGACTACCGACGACGGCAGTACATCGAGTTCGAGAGTCAGGACCGGGTCTTCGATCTGCGCGGGCTGGCGCCGACCCTGTCGCCCC
Organism: Microlunatus soli; assembly: GCF_900105385.1. Lineage (NCBI taxonomy): Bacteria > Bacillati > Actinomycetota > Actinomycetes > Propionibacteriales > Propionibacteriaceae > Microlunatus > Microlunatus soli. The sequence continues at coordinate 2,497,708 of NZ_LT629772.1, forward strand.
GCTACCGGAGCATCGACAACCTGATCAATCCGATCTTCTTCGTCGAGACCGACACCGATCGCAGCGTGAACCTCTACCTCGACTCGGTTGTCTACTCCATCGACTGACCGCCCGCTACCCCACGACAGGAGTGCAGCATGCTCAACTCGAACACGTCGGTCCTCGATCGCCGGGTGACGATCACCGATGATCATCAGACCTTTCCCTACGAAGCCGGCTGGGCGTTGGAGGCCACCTGGTTCGTGCAGACCGAGGGCGACCATCCGGCACTGTCACTGCGACCGCAGACCTCCCCGGACGGGCTGGCCTGGGTGGACATCGGGCCCGCGGTCGAGCTCGGCGTCGACACCATGATCAGCCGGATCCCGGCAACCCATTTCGGCGGCTGGCTGCGGCTGGTCGTCGAGGGCGCGACCGCGACGAGTCCGGCAACGGTCCTGACCCATCTCGTTCTCAAGGGTTGATCCGATGACGGAGACAACGACGTTTCGTCAGCGGCGTAGAGCCGTCGTCGCCAGCACGATCGGTGCGGCACTGGAGTGGTACGACTTCACCTTGTACGGCTTGGCCAGCGCCGTGGTGCTCGGTCCGGTCTTCTTCCCCTCCGACAACCCGGTCCGGGGCACCCTGAGCTCGCTGGCGACCTTCGGGGTGGGCTTCTTCGCCCGACCGGTCGGTGGCGTGATCTTCGGCAATCTCGGCGATCGACTCGGCAGACGCCGGATCCTGGTGATCACGTTGATCCTGATGAGCGCTTCCACCTTCTGTATCGGGTTGTTGCCCGGTTATCAGCAGATCGGCATCGGCGGTCCCCTGCTGCTGGTGCTGTTGCGGATCGCCCAGGGACTCGGGGCAGGCGCCGAGTACGCCGGGGCGACGCTGCTCGCCGCCGAACATTCCAGCGATGGCCGGCGCGGTCTGGTGTCGGCGATCCCGACGGTCGGCAGTCCGATCGGTTCGATCGTGGCATCGATCGTCTTCGGTCTGTTCACGCTGCTGCCCGATGATCAGTTCCTGTCCTGGGGTTGGCGGATCCCGTTCCTGCTCAGCGTCGTCCTGTTCGCGTTCGGGATGTGGATGCGATTGCGGGTCACGGAGTCGCCGGTCTACGTCGACACCCAACAGGGCGGTGCGGCAGGCAGGGTCGGTGTGCTCGAGCTACTGCACCGACACCCGGTTCCGCTGCTCAAGGCCGTGATGATGAACATCGGCCCGAATGCGTCCAGCTATCTCCCGACGGTGTTCGGCGTCTCCTACCTGGCCAACACGTTGCACCTCCCCGCCGTCACCGGCACCAATGCGGTGATCATCGGCAACGTCTTCGCGATGGTCGTGCTGCCCACCGCCGGACTGCTGACCGACCGGATCGGGCGACGCCCGGTGTTCATCGCCGGCGCGCTGTTGATCGCGGCGATGGCCTTCCCGTTCTTCTCGATGTTGGACACGCGCAACTTCGCGGTGATCGCGGCGGCGTTCGTGATCTTGTTCAGCATCGCCGGGCATTGCATGCTCGGCGCGCAGGCGTCGATCCTGCCCGAACAGTTCCCGACCGAGGTCCGCTACAGCGGGGTCGCCATCTCCCGCGAACTGGCCAGCGCACTGGTCGGCGGGACGTTGCCGTTCGTCGCAACCGCGTTGATCGCCGCCACCGGTACGACCGGTTCGGTGTCGATCCTGGTGATCGTCGTGGCGTTGATCGCCGCGATCGGTGCAGCCCTGATGCGGGACCGCCGGGGAAGGACACTCCGCCGCGAGCAGCACGCCTAAGATCTCGACCATGGCGACGCGGAGCGACAGGTCGACACCTGCCCGGCTCAGGGATGTCGCACAACGGGCCGGGGTGTCACCGGGGCTTGCGTCACGGGTGCTGAACAACGATGCCAGCGTCCGACTCCGTCCGGAGACCAAGCAGGCGGTCATCACGGCGGCTGCCGAGCTCGACTACGTCCCGAACTCGGCAGCCCGTTCGCTGCGCTACGCCCGGACATCCACCCTGGGAATGGTGATCGAGAGCGTCACCAGCCCGATGTACGACGGCATCGTGCACGGCGCCCAGGAAGCGGCGGCGACGCACGGCTTCTTCATCCTGATGATCGACGCGCACGAGGTCGAACGCCGTCCCGCCCTGTTCGCCGAACTGATCGCCGCTCGCCGGATCGACGGACTGTTGCTGCAGGGCGGCTTCGACGCAAGCACCCCGATCCCACTCGACCGGATCAGCGCGATCCCGGCAGTGCTGCTCAACGCGCACGGTGTCGGAAGCATCCCGGGCGCCGTCCTGCAGGACGAGGAAGCCGCGGACCTGGCCACCCGGCACCTGCTCGACCTGGGCCACCGCGATCTGCTGTTCGTCGGCTCCCCCCAGGGCTCGACGTCGGAGCGGCGCCGGCACGGCTTCGACCGGGCCGTCGAACGGCACCCCGATGCCACCGGGCGGATGCTCGCGGCGGGCTGGTCGGCCGAACGCTGTCACGACGCGGTCGTCGAACACCTGGCGACCGGCGCCCGGCCCAGCGGCATCATCGCGGTCAACGCCGAAACAGCGGTCGGTGTGCTGTCGGCCGTCCACGAATCCGGCCTGTCGGTGCCCGACGACCTCTCCGTGGTGGCGATCCATGACAGCTGGTTCACCGAGCATCTCCGACCGCCGCTGACCACCGTGGCGCTGCCGATGCGCAAACTCGGAGCGTTGGCCGTCGAGCGGCTGCTGGAGCAGATGCGCGAGCCGCACGAGAACGACCTGGTCATCACCGACCCGGCGCCCAGCCTGACCGTCCGGTCCTCGACCGGTCAGCCGCCGCGATAGTGCCGGACGGGTGGCCGGATCCACGCCCGCGCGGCCCGTCGAATCGAGGTTCGGCCACTCGGGCGGATACCGTGTGGGCATGACAAATCGGGGAACCGCCCGCAGCGGTCGGATCGTGGTGACGGGTGGTTCGGGGTTCATCGGACGCGCCGTCGTGGCCGAACTGCTCCGGGCATCGCGACCGGTGACCGTAGTGGACAAGGTCCCGTTCAGCGAGGTCGGCAAGGACATTCCGGGTGCCGATCGGGTGCAGATGATCACCGGCGATCTGAAGGACGACGCGGTCTGCGAGGCCGCGATCGGCGCCGACACCGGCGGCATCATCCATCTGGCGGCGATGACGTACGTGCTGAAGTCCAAGGAGGACCCGCAGGGCACCTTCGCCGAGAACGTCGTCGTCACCCAGCGGCTGCTGGAGCTGGCCCGGATCAATGCCGTACCGCGCTTCGTCTTCGCCTCAACCAACGCGGTGGTCGGCAACGTCGGCACCCGCACGATCAACACCGAGATGGCGATCCGCCCGCTCGCCCCGTACGGCGCCACCAAGGCTGCCAGCGAGATGCTGATCTCGGGCTACGCCGGTTCGTACGGCATGAGCACCTGCTCGCTGAGGTTCACCAACGTCTACGGCCCCGGAATGGACCACAAGGACAGCTTCGTCCCCCGCCTGATGCGCGCCGCGCTGACCGGAGGTGGGGTCAAGATCTACGGCGACGGCACCCAGCGCCGCGACCTGGTCCACCTGGACGACATCGTGGCCGGCCTGATCAGCGCCCTGGATTCGGAGTACGTCGGCACCACCATCGTCGGCGGCGGGGAGTCGGTGACGGTGTTGCAGATGGTCCAGGACGCCCGTACGGTGACCGGCGCGCCGATCCCGGCCGAACACATTGATCCGCCGGCCGGTGAGATGCCCGCGGTGATCGTCGAACTGGCCGACAGCGAACAAACCATCGGCTACCGTCCGTCGGTCCGGTTCGCCGATGGACTGGTCGGCACCTGGGAGTACTTCCGCGAGTCGGTCAAACCGGCGTCGTGACTTCCGATCACCCCAGCTCGAGACCCTCGTTGGCGCGGCGGCTCGTGCGGTTGGTCGCGGCCAACCGGCTGTTCTCGATCTTCCTCGCGCTCGGGTTGATCATGCGGATCATCACCTGGCTGGCCTACCAGCCGGCGATGCTCTACATCGACTCCTTCCGCTACATCAACAATCTGTACTCGTTGTGTGTCGACGGGCTGAATCCGGTCGGCTACGACCTGATCCTGGTGCCGTTGATCAGCATCGGACGGCTGTTCAACTCCGGCCTGGCGCTGACCACGGCGGTCCAGCATCTGCTCGGCCTGGCGATCGCGATCGTGCTGTACCGGATCTCCCGAGGTCTGGGAGCGCCCAAGATCGTCTCGGCGATCATCACGCTGCCGGTGCTGTTGGACGCCTATCAGTTGCACATCGAGCAGAACATCATGGCCGAGATCTGGTCGGACGCGATCCTGCTCGGCGCACTGTGGCTGTTGCTGGCTTGGAAATTCCGCCGCGCGGAGGGGATCCCCGCGCGACACCGACTGCGGCCCAAACATGACCGGGATCATGATCATGACGATCCCGATCGCCGCTACGGCCCGCTGCCCTGGCAGGCGGCTACCGCCGGTGCGCTGATCGCCTTCAACGTCCCGATCCGGATCATCGGACTGGTCGTCGCGATCGCGTTCTTCGGCTACCTGATCCTCGCCGGTGCCCGCTGGCGGGACCGGATCTGGTGGAAGAAGATGATCAAGCGCGTAGTTGCCGGGGCGGTCGCATTTGCCGTCCTGCTCGGCAGCTACATGATCGTCTTCCGGATCGCGACCGGCGGCTGGGGCCTGTCGGCTGCGAGCTCGGACGTGCTCTACGGCCGGGCCGCGACGGTCGCCAAGTGCAACGAACTCGATCTCAATGCCAACCTCACCCAGCTGTGCCCGAACGTTCCGCTGGATCAGCGCGACGGCGTGGACGCCTACACCCACAGCGGGTCGAAGGTCGAACCGCTGCCGGAGGGAACGACCCAGGAACAGCTGCGACACGAGTTCGGCATGACGGTGCTCCGGCACCAGCCGTTCGATCTGATCTTCGCCGTGCTCAAGGATTTTGCCAAGGGATTCGCCTGGAGCCGCACGACGTCGCACAATGACGTCCCGTTGAAACGATGGCAGTTCGAGCACGACTACACCCGATGGGAGGCGACCGACGCCAATGCGGTCACCCAACGCTTCGACAACACCGATCCGCACGTCATCGGTGCATTCACGACCTTCCTGCGGGCTTACCAGCTGCACGGCGGCTACACCCGCGGCACGTTCCTGGCCTTCGCGGTGCTGCTCGGACTCGCCGGCGCGATCCGGCGACGCGGCGGACTGCGCGCCGAATCGTTGGTCACGGTCGGTTTCGGACTGCTGCTCGTCGGCGGCGCGGCCGGCTTCGAATTCTCCTGGCGGTATCAGCTACCCGGCCTGGTCTTCTTCCCGCTGGCCGCTGCGATCGGGTTCAGTGCGTTGACCGCCCGGAAACGGCCCGCGATGGCCGCCTACCCCGACGCCACCGATCAGGCTGCGCTGCAGCGATTCTCCGAGCAGTACGGTGAGGTCCGGTTCCCCGAACTGGTGGTGGTGATCGCCGCGTACAACGAGGAGAAGGGCATCGGTCCGGTGCTGGACCGGATGCCGAAGACCTGCCCGACGCCCGACGGCCGCTCGCTGGATGTCGCCACCGTGGTGGTCGTCGACGGCGCCAGCGACCGCACCGCCGAGGTCGTCGCCGAACACGACGCCTACGTCTGTGTTGCCACCGACAACCGCGGACAGGGCGGTGCGCTGCGGCTGGGCTACCACCTGGCCGCAGACCGCGGTGCCCGCTACATCGTCACCACCGATGCCGACGGTCAGTACGAGATCGACGAACTCCCCGAGCTGCTGGAGCCGATCCTCACCGACCGTGCCGATTTCGTCACCGGCTCCCGCCGACTGGGTTCGGAGGAGGCCGACAGCCAGATCCGCTGGGTCGGCGTTCGGGTGTTCGCGACATTGGCCTCGATCCTGACCCGGACCAAGATCACCGACACCTCGTTCGGCTTCCGGGCGATGCGGGCCGAGGTCGCCCAGGGCACTCTGCTGACCGAGCCGCAGTATCAGGCCTCGGAACTGCTGCTCGGTGTGATGGCCCGCGGCGCCCGGGTGGTCGAGGTGCCGTTGACCATGCGGCTGCGGAACAGCGGCAAGTCCAAGAAGGGCGGCAGCATCACCTACGGCGCGAACTACGCCCGGGTGATGATCGGCACCTGGCTGCGTGACTGGGTCGGCAACCGCGCCACCCGGCGGCTGCGGAACGCCGCGCGATCTGCCCACTCCGGATCGACCGCCGCCGAGGAAGAGTTGAGCACACCGCAACCTCGCTGAGCGGTCACCGGCCGTTCCGGCTACTCCCAGGGCCCGTACGGGTCGCGCAACAATCGCGCGAGTTTGGCCGGCGCCAGCCCGTTGCCGCCGGCGGTGCCTTCACGGATCCAAGCCGCCCGCCCCAGCGTCTCGAGCATGCCGTGCTCGGCCGGGCTCATCGGCCGCACCGATTCGTAGCCGTCGACGGCGGCCGCTCGGATGTCCTCACCGTGCGGGTCGCCGGGGCTGCCGGTGTGGCGCAGGCAGTAGGCGAGGTCGTACCCGCGCCACCCGAAGCCGCAATGGTCGAAGTCGAAGAACGCGATCTCCCCGTGCTCGGTGAAATGACAGTTCAGGGTCTGGGGGTCGCCGTGGATGATGCCCCATCCGTGGGCCCCGGGCTGGAAGTCACGCAGCCGCTCGCTGATCCGGGCAGCGGTTTCGGTGATGAAGCGGGCATCGCCGGCGTCGGCCTGCCGCAGTGAAGGCGACATCAGCCGCAGGGATCGCTGGATCAGGGTCTGCTCGTCCAGGTGGTAGCGCGCGTACTCGCTGTCGAAGTCGTCGGCAGCAACGTGGATCGAAGCCAGCGCAGCGCCGAGCCGGGCCGCCTGCGGCAAGGTCAGCTCGTCGGCATCGATCGGTAGTCCCGGACACCAGGTGAAGAGCGCGTAGTGCCGGTCGCCGGTCGGTGCCGTCCGGGTGCCGAGGACGTCGCCATTTCGCCGGGCGACCGGGGTCGACACCGGCGCGCCACGATCACCCAGATGGCTCAGCAGGTCGAGCTCGAAGCGGAGATCGGCGACACCCCGGATCCAGGACTTGCCCTCGCCGTAGACCCGGAATGCGTACGTTGCTTCGTCGGTCTCGACGCGGTAGCTGTCGTTGTGACCGCTCATGATCAAACTGATCCGGGTCGGTGTCCGGCCGTAGTCGTCCTCGATCACCCGACCGACGTCGGCTGTGCTCAGCATGTCCGGACGTCATCTTCCGCTGGCACTGTCGCTCTGAACATCACCGCTCCGCGGTCGTCATGGCGGTGCAGCAGCTCGAAGCCGAGGGATCGGTACAGTCCGGCAGCGGCGCGGTTCTCGTTGCTGACATGAAGACTCAGCCCCCGGATCCCGCGCTGGCCCGCGACAGCGACCAGCTGACGGAGCAGCCGGCTGCCGACACCCCGGCCACGCATCCGATGATCGACAGCCAGCACCAGCTCGGGAACGTCCTCGGCGACGAAGCCGGCGCGATGATCATCGGCAGCGAAGAACCGATACCAGGCCGCTCCGGCGAACTGCGGCCCCGCATCGGTGACCTCTTCGGCAACGATCCCGGCGTCACCGGCACGCCGACCGAAGTCGTCCAGGTAGCTGTCCGGACCTCCCGATCGACGATGATCTTGGAACGCCTGCTCGTCCCACGGATGCCGCCACTGCCAGGCCGCGAAGAGGGCGCGCGCCAGGTGATCTTGATCCCGGCTCGTCGCATCGCGCGTGGTGACGGTCACGGCGTGAACGTAGCGCCCTGGCAACGATCAGGTCAATCGGATTGACTGCGGGCTTTTTCCTTGTGTGTAAGGGAACTCGTGTGGATATCCACTAGGCGACGAGTCCTTGATCGGCTAGAATCGTATGCATGTTCGATCAACCTCCGGAGGGATTCGCCGCGGCCACCGCGATCGAACAATTCCGGGCGGCCGATCGGACCGCACTCCGCGCCCACAACCAGCAATTCGTGCTGGCCGCGTTCTGGCCCGACCTGCACCCCACCGACGGACTCCCGCTGGCCGGCAGCGTCGACACCACCTTCACCGGCGAACGCGCCATCCGGATCGGCGGCCCCGGCACCCCACCCGTCGCCGAGTTCATCACCGCCTCGCTCGCGGTCGAGACCGGCTGGTCGGTGCACAAGATGCGCTACTTCCTCGCCGACGCCGTCGACGTCCGCTACCGCTACCCCCGCATCTTCGGCCGGGTCCGCGAAGGCCAGCTACCCCGCTGGACCGCGCAACGCATCTCCCGCGCCACCCGCGACATCACCGTCTCCCAGGCCGAACAGGTCGAAGACATCCTGCTCCCCAAACTCGCCGGCGTCACCGGACAACGACTGGAAAACCTGATCACCGCCGCCCTGATCACCGTCGACGCCGAACGCTACGAACAACTCGCCGAGAAGGCCCGCCGCGCCCGCTACTTCCGGATCAGCCAAGGCAACGATCACGGCCTCACCGACTTCTACGGCCGCATGGACGCCCCCGACGCCCTCCGCCTGAAAGCCATGGTCGAACGGATCGTCACCATCCTGCGCCAACACCCCGGTGACCTGCCCGGCATCAAAGACCGCGACGCCGCCACGGCCGACGAATGGGCCGCCGTCGCCCTCGGCACCCTTGCCGCCCCGATCCGCACCGCACAACTCCTGCTCGAACACGAACAACCCGACCTGTTCGACCAAGCCGTCGCTCCATTCAACCCCCTTGAGCCTCGCGGCTGGCCGCACCCGGCGCCGAAGCACTACCCCACCAACGATCCGACAGCACCCTTCGACCACCAGGCCGAACCGCCGGCCGACGAATCCGAAGCACCGGCCGATCCGACGGCCGACGGACAGCAGACACCGGGCGACGCTGTTGATCATGACGAACCGGAGCAGGTCCCTGGGCCTGTCGAAGGGCACCACAGCGAGACGCAAGCAGACAGCGCCGGCACCGAGCCTGCGCTCACGGGGCCAATTGATCATGACGAATCCGCCCAACCCGGGCAGGTCCCCGACCCCGTCGAGGCACAGTCCGACAACCAGACGGCGCATCGGCGCAATCATCACCCCGACGACTGCAATGCCGCCGTCCGCGCGATCATCCGCGCTATCCCGCCGGAGAAGCTGCTGGCACCGATCACCTTCCACGTGCACTGCGCCGCCGAAGACCTCGCCACCGACACGAACGGCACCGTCCGGATCGAAGAACTCGGCGCCGCCACCCTCGCGATGACCCGACGCTGGTTCGGCAACACCGCCACCATCAACCTCAAACCCGTCATCGACCCCGCCCGGATCGCACCCGTCGACGCCTACGAGATCCCGGACCGGACCCGCGAAGCCGTGCTGGTCCGTAACCCACTCAGCCGCTTCCCCAACAGCACCGGCCTCAGCCAGAAGATGGACATCGACCACACCATCGCCTACGTCCCCGGCCGACGATGGCAAACCGGACTGCACGACCTCGGCCCCCTCGTCCGACCCGAACATCGCTACAAGACGTTCGGCGAGATCGACGTGCGCCAACCCGAACCAGATCTCTTCGTCTGGCAGACCGGCCACGGCCGCACCCTGATCGTCGACGCCACCGGCACCCACGACCTCGGCACCGGACCCTTCGCCCGACTCGTCTGGACCAGCGCAGCCACCGTCTCCTCGATCCCTCTCCCACCGGCGGACCTGATCACCTGACGTCAGCGGTGCCGGAAGACCAGCTTGTCCAGCAGCAGGAACTTGAAGAAGAAGACCGCGCCGTAGCTGACGATGTTGGCGATCTCCAGCACGATGGTCCGTTCGGTGTTGGTCAGCCCCATCGGCGTGATGATGTGCTGCACCAGGGTTGCGACACCGACCGAGACCAGACCGCCGGCGGCGATCACGATCACGTACGGCAGCATCTCCTTGACCGGATGCGGACGGTTGGTCCGTCCCCAGGTCAGTCGACGACCGACGAAGTAGTTGAAGCTGGCGCCGATCGCGAAGGCGATGGCGCTGGCGACGGTTGCGTCGGCGTGCGCCGCGGCAAGCAGCGCGATATAGGTGCCGTGGGACAAGATCGTCGCCATCATCGAGGTGGCACCGGCCCGCAGCAAGCGGCCGAAGAGTCCCGGACGACCGGCGCCGGCCTGCTCGGTCACCTCGTTCGCCCGCGCGTCAGCGGCAGCCGGGGGCGGACCATCGGTAGCTGCTGACACCCGTCCAGTGTCTCGCACCTATGGTCATGTCACGAATCATCGCCGCGCGCGGCCGAGATCGACCACACCCGAGGGAGGTCACCCACGATGCAGCTCGACGGCTTCCGTCAGCAGTTCCCGATCACCGAGCGACTGAGCTGGCTGGCGACACCGAGTTGTGCGCCGGCCGCGTCGCCGGTGCTGCGCGCCGTACGGGCGGAGCTGGACCGCTGGGCGGACGGCGACGCGGACTGGACCGAACGCGATCGACGCGCCGAAGCCTGCCGGCGCCGGTTCGCCGAGCTGCTGGGACGGCCGGCGGACCAGGTCGCGCTGCTGTCCTCGACGGCCGAGGCCGCGGCGACCGTGGCCGGATCGGTGCCCAGCGGCGGCCGGATCGTCGTCGGCGAACGGGAGTACCGCAGCAACATCTATCCGTGGCTGGCGGCGGAGCGCCGCGGCGTCACCGTCGCCGCCGTGCCGATGCCGGACGGGTTGCTGGACAGCGGGCGGGTGTGCGAGGCGATCATCGACGGGACCAGCCTGGTGTCGGTCAGCGTGGTCCAGTCGGCTACCGGCAGTCGGGTCGACCTGATCCCGATCGCCGAACGCTGCCGCGAGGTGGGCGCACGGCTCTTCCTGGACGCAACCCAGAGCGCGGGGGTGCTGTCGATCCCGGCGGGCGTCGATCCGGACTTCGTCGCGGCACACGGGTACAAGTGGCTGCTCGGCGTCCGCGGCACGGCGTACCTGGCGGTCCGGCGCGATCGACTCACCGCTCTGGGCCCGCTGGCGGCGAACTCACGGACGGCCGGCGCAGGAGCGGGCGACTACGGCGGCCCGTTGAGCTACGCCGACGGCGCCGAACGACTGGATCTGCCGCTGAGCTGGCCGGTCTGGGCCGCTGCGGAGGCCGGCCTGGAGTTGCTCGGACGGCTGGACCCGATTGTTCTGCAACAGCACTGTCTGAGGCTCGCCGAAGCGCTGGCCGACGGCGCCCGGGACCAGGGATTGGCCGTGATGGGCTCGGAACGCCCGAGCCAGATCGTCACCCTCCGGGTGCCGGACGCGGAGCGTGCGGTCGGTGAACTGACCGCGGCGGGGGTCCGAGCGACGGCGCGGAATGGCAACCTCCGCTTCGGATTCCACGGCTTCTCCGCCGAGCACGATGTGGAGCAGACCCTGGCGGTGCTGAGGAAAGTCACCGGTTGAAACGTGTTCAACGGGGTAATTGGCCGCAGATTGAGCGGATCGTGCGGACTTTCACAGCGGACCCACGGTTCGCGCCTGACTTGGACACACAGTCGAACAAGATACGATGCTGGAAGGGTTTTGAGCGGCGGACCGCTTAGAACTAAACGCTTGTGACTGATGTTGCAACAGGGAAATGAAGCGATCCGCGGAGGTGGACATTTCGTGCGAGTACTGATCCTGGGCGGTGACGGTTACCTTGGGTGGCCGACAGCCCTGCACTTCTCCCAGGCCGGCCATGAGGTAGCCGTGCTGGACAACCTGGCCCGTCGTGGTTACGACGAGGAGCTGGGTGTGCAGAGCCTGGTGCCGATCGAGGACTTGGAGACCCGCGTCAAGGCCTGGCAGGAAGTGTCCGGCAAGACGATCACGTCCTATGCCGGTGATCTGCTGGACGCCGACTTCGTCTACGAGACCCTCCGTGATTTTGCTCCGGACGCGGTGATCCACCACGCCGAGCAGCGGGCCGCGCCGTATTCGATGATCGACCGCGAACACGCCGTCTACACCCAGCACAACAACGTGATCGGCAACCTCAACCTGCTGTTCGCGATCGCCGAGCTGAACCCGGAGATCCACCTGGTCAAGCTGGGCACGATGGGTGAGTACGGTACGCCCAACATCGACATCGAGGAGGGCTGGCTGGAGGTCGAGCACAACGGTCGCAAGGACCGGATGCTCTACCCGAAGAAGCCTGGCTCCTTCTACCACCTGTCCAAGGTGCACGACTCGCACAACATCGAGTTCGCCTGCCGGATCTGGGGTCTGCGCGCCACCGATCTCAACCAGGGCGTGGTTTACGGCCTCGAGACCGAGGCGACCAAGCTCGATCCGCGGCTGTCCACCCGCTACGACTACGACTCGGTCTTCGGCACCGTGCTCAACCGGTTCATCATCCAGGCCGTGCTGGGCGAGCCGCTGACGGTGTACGGCGACGGCACCCAGACCCGTGGCTTCCTGGACATCCGGGACACCATGGAGTGTCTGCGACTGGCCGTGGAGAATCCGGCCGATCGCGGCGAGTTCCGGGTGTTCAACCAGATGACCGAGTCCTTCTCGGTCGGACAGCTCGCCGACCTGGTCGCCGAGGCCTTCCCCGGTCCGGTCCAGATCGAGAAGCTGGAGAACCCGCGGGTCGAGCAGTCCGAGCATTACTACAACGTCAAGCACACCGGTCTGGTGGAGCTCGGCCTGAAGCCGCATCTGCTGTCCGACACCCTGATCGAGTCGCTGTTCGACATCGTGTCGTCGCACAAGGATCGGGTGAACACCGAGGCGCTCACCCCGACCGTCACCTGGAAGCGGCCGGCCAAGGAGGCCGTCACCGCCTGAGGTCGACGACCACACAGCAGCAACAGTCAGCCGCACCGGTTCACTCCGGTGCGGCTGAATTGTTTTCGGCCTGATCTGTTCCTGCTCGCGGCGTGTCGTTTCGGTCTGGAGCAAATAATCGCGCCGAAGGACGCTGATGTCAGTAAAGTGCCCTCCGGCCTTCCCCGGCACCTCGAGCCCCGGGTACGCCATCGCGGATCCGAGCGGGAAGGTGAGCATTGTCCAGGCAGGAGGCGTTCGCCGTACGTGGCGTGTCGAAGGTCTTCATCGGCCGCACGCCGGTGCATGCTCTGGACGGCATCGATCTCGATCTTCCGACCGGCTCCTTCACCTGCGTCGTGGGACCGTCCGGCTGCGGCAAGTCGACCCTGCTCCGCATCCTCGGCGAGCTCGAGACGCCCACCACCGGCACGGTCACCTCGAATCTGACCGCCGCCGGCCGGGTGCCGGCCTCGGCCTTCGTGTTCCAGGAGCACGGGGTGTTCGGTTGGGCGACCGTGCTGGACAACGTTGCCTTCGGCGAGCAGATGGCCGGCGTCTCGCGACGCGACCGGACCGAGCACGCCCGCTACTGGATCGGCGAGGTCGGGCTGACCGGATTCGAGTCGGCCTATCCGCATCAACTGTCCGGCGGGATGCGCCAGCGGATCGCCATCGCGCGGGCCTTCGCCACCGGATCGCCTTGTTTGTTGATGGACGAACCGTTGGGTGCGCTTGATGCCCAGACCCGGATCCTGATGCAGGAACAACTGCTCGGCCTGTGGGAGCGGGAGCGCAAGACCGTCGTACTGGTCACCCACGCGATCGAGGAGGCGCTGCTGCTCGGCGATCGGATCGTGATCATGAGCGCCCGTCCGGGTCGGGTGAAGGACGTCATCGACGTACCGTTCGGACGGCCGCGCCGGCTGGAGATCGAGGCGACGGCCGAATTCGCCCAGCTGAAGCAGGACATCTGGGAGTCACTGCGCGACGAGGTCCAAGACTCGCTGAGGTATGCATGAGCCGGTCCACCTCGGCCGACCTGGATCAGGCGATCCGTCGGGAGTACCGGCACGACCGGATGCTGCGGGTCCGTGATCTTGGACTGGCGATCCTGACACCGGTGCTGCTGTTGATCATCTGGGAGTTGCTGGCCCTGGTCGGAGTCCTCGATCGCCGGCTGTTCACCCCGCCGTCGGAGATCGTCGTCCGAGCTGCGGAGATGACGGTCAGTGGGCAGATCCTCCCGCACGTCGTGGCCACCGTCGCCCGCTTGGCCTCCGGTTTCGTGCTCGGCGCGATCGTCGGCATCGCTGTCGGCCTGCTGATGGGACTGTCGCGACCGATGCGAGCTGCGCTCGCCCCGACCTTCACCGCCCTCTACGCGCTGCCCAAGATCGCGATCCTGCCGCTGCTGTTGTTAATCTTCGGCCTGACCGAGACCCCGAAGGTGCTTTCGGTAGCGATCTCGGTCTTCTTCGTGGTCCAGATCAACACGCTGGCAGGGATCGTACAGATCGATGACCGAACACTGGAGGCAGCGCGCGCCTACCGGGCGACCGGCTGGAAGCTGTTCCGCTACGTCCTGCTGCCGGCTGCCACCCCGTCGATCATGACGGGGCTGCGGGTGGCGGCTGGGATGGCGGTGATCGTGATCACCGCGGTCGAGTTCGTCGCCTCCGACAACGGACTCGGCTATCTGATCTGGAACTCCTGGCAACTGTTCCAGCCGTCCACCATGTTCGTCGGCCTGATCACCGTATCGCTGATCGGCGCCGTTGTCACCGGCTTGATCATCCTGCTGGAGCGCGCCATGGTCCCGTGGCGTTCAGCCGGCAGATCCCGTCGCATCCGAGAGGTAGGAACTCGATGAAGAGAATCATCAGTCTGGCGATCCTGATCACCCTGACGTTCGCAACAGCTGCCTGTTCCGGCAGTAGTGGCGGCGCGGGCAGCGGTGCAGACCAGGGCGGCGGGAAGATCACCGTCGGCTACGTCCCGTTGCCGATCTTCGCGCCCCTGTTCGTCGCCGACGCCAAGGGCTACTTCTCCGACGCCGGGCTCGATGTCGATCTCAAGGTCGTCAAGTCGGGCAAGGACGCCGTCCCACTGACGGCCAGCGGCAAGCTCGACGCCTCCCTGGTCGGATTCTCCGCCGGCATGTTCAACGCGATCAACAGCGGCCTGGACGTCAAGGTCGTCGGCTCGATGGGAGTGTCCGACGGCGACACCGAGAAGCCCGCCTCGGCGCTGATCGTGTCCAAGAAGCTGCACGACAGTGGCAAGATCACCACAGTGGCCGACCTGAAGGGACACAAGATCGGTGCGCTCGGTGGTTCCGGCGCGACCAGCGCCTTCTACACCGGGATGGCATTGGAGGACGCCGGCCTGTCGATCAAGGACGTCACCTTCACCCCGCTGGACAATCCGGACATCGAGACCGGCATCAAGTCCGGCAGCATCGACGGCTCCTTCGTCTCCGCACCCTTCTGGAACAAGGCCGTCGACGACGGCGTCGCGGTCAAGCTGTGGACCACGCCCAAGAACACCTCCGGGACCGGTGTCATCTTCGGTGGCGACTTCGTCACCTCGCCCGACGCCGAGAAGTTCTATCAGGCGTTGGCCAAGGGGGCAGCCGACCTGCAGGGGGACGCGCGCTACTCCGAGGAGAATCTCAAGATCATCGGCGACGCCACCGAACAGACCCCGGAGCAGGTGAAGTCGGTTCCGCTCTACACCTGGTTCTCCGACCTCAAACCACTGCCGGACCAACTGGCCGCAATGGAACGGATGTGGATCGAGCTCGGCGCGTTGGACTACGACAAGCCGTTGCCGGCAGACAAGTACGTCGACACCAGCTTCGCCGAAGCAGCAACCCACCAAGGATCCTGAGCCGCCGAACGGAATCGCTGAATCGCCTCAACGGCCCCGGTTCCGCGGGTGGTTCCGGGCGGTCCGCTCGTTGCCGCGGCGGTAGTTGCCGGTCAGCCGGGCCATCAGCAGTTGGGGGTCACCGCTCTCCAGGTCGACCAGGAAGTCCGCGGCGCGCGATCCCCGCAGCACGGTGGCGCGCCGACCGTGGTGGGTGATCACGACGGCTTCACCCCGGATCTGGTAGTCGAATCCGTTCGCTGCGGGCATGCCGATCAGTGTCCAGCATTCCTGGCGCAGTGACGAGCGGATTAGCGACTAGCGGAATGTTGGGTCGCCGCCGAGCGCGCCGACGATCTTCCGGAGCCCGTCGATCATCGCCGCGTATTCGTCATCGGTCAGTGCGGCCCTCATCGACCGATGGGCCCGCTCGTTGTTCGTCCGCGCCGCTGCGAGCAGGGCCGTCCCGGCTTCGGTGATCGTCAGTGCGTCGTTGTCGTCCCGTACAGCTCCCCGGTCGACGAGATCGGCGACGTCCAGGTCGACATCGCGGCCCTCCTCGTTGTCGCTGTAGGGCTGCAGCTCGGTGACCACCCGCTCGCGCGGTACCGGACGGGGCGCGTCCGCGAGCCGGATCAGCACCCACCACTGCGGCTGGGAGACGCCGACCTCGGCCAGCGACCTGATCAGCCCAGCCGAGATCCGGCGGTACGCCTCACCGGCCCAATAGCCGATTGGTTGATCGGCGCGATTCGATGCATCGTCGGCATTCGGGGTCGCAGTGCTCGGCATCCGGCTGAGTCAACCCCTTCAACCCGACTTGAGGTCAACATCGGTACAAGTTGAGAGAAATCTCTCGATACACTCATATCGAGAGTACTGTGTCGATATGACTCTCTCATGGGCTACCCGATGACCAACCCGTACGGTGATGTCGAGCTCGATGCAGCCGGGATGCGGGCACTGGCCCATCCGGTCCGGATCCAGATCCTGTTCCGGCTGCAGTCCGAGCCTGCGACGGCGACGATGCTCAGCAAGACCGTCGGGGCCTCTCCCTCGGTGACCAGCTGGCATCTGCGCCATCTCGCCCAGTTCGGTCTGGTGGTGGACGCACCCGAGCTGGGCCGCGGCCGAGAACGGTGGTGGCGCGCCGCCGGAACCGGCTTCCGCTACGAGGTGACCGACGAGGCGAGCAGGCTGGCCGCCATCTCGCTGCAGTCCGCGCTGGACCAGGTACGCGGTGACGTCGTCGGCGACTGGCGCCGCGAGGTCGAGCCGCTGCTGGATGCCGACTGGCGAGCGGAAGCCAGCAGTCACGACACCACCGTGACGGTGACGCTCTCCGAGCTCCGCGAGATCAACCGCGCCGTCGAGGCATTGCTCGCCCCGTATGTGACCAGGGAAGAGCGCCCGCCGGACGCCCGGCCGGTCCAGATGGTGCGGCACGTGATGCCGTCCGCCGACAGCGATTCGGCGCGAGATGGTCATGATCGACCTGCTCCGACGTAACCGCCGCTACGCCAGACTCTGGGGTGGCGAGTCGATCTCGATGCTCGGCGATCAGGTCACCGCACTCGCGCTGCCGATGATCGCCATCCTGCTGCTGCACGCACCGGCGTGGCAGCTCGGGGTGCTGACCGCGGCCAGCTGGGTGCCCTATCTGTTCGCCCTGCTGACCGGCACCGCCGTGGATCGGGTCACGAGCAAGCGACGGATCCTGGTGCTGACCGACCTGGCCCGCGCCGCAGCGTTGGCCAGCATCCCGGTCGCTGCTCTGATCGGCCGGTTGACCGTCGGTCAGTTGATCATGGTCGCAGTGCTCGTCGGTCTGGCCGGCTCGGTCTCGCAGACCGCCTACATCAGTTTCTTCGCTCGGCTGGTGCACACCGACGACGTGATCACGGCCAACTCCCTGAACTCGACCGCTCGCTCGGTCACCGAGATCGGTGGGCCACCCGCTGCCGGTTGGCTGATCCAAGCGCTCAGCGCACCGGCGGCTCTGCTGGTCGACAGCGCGTCCTATCTGGTGTCGGCGCTGTCGGTGATCGGGATCAGGCTGGACGAGCCGCGACCCGAGCGGCAACATCAGCATGTTCTGCGCGGAGCAGTGGAGGGGTTGCGGACGATGCTCCGGGACCGCTGGCTGTCCTCGATCCTGTGGTGCACCAGCACGATGAATCTGGCCAATTTTGCGATCCTGGCCGTCGTTCTGGTGTTCGCCACCCGGACCCTGCGGCTCAGCGCCGGACAGATCGGGACGGCTCAGGGAATCGGTGCCTTCGGTGCCCTGGCCGGTGCCCTGTTGGCGTCGCGGTTGTCGAAGCGGATCGGGTTGTTCCCGATCACCATGATCGGCACCGTCCTGTTCTCGCTGCCGTTCGTGATCTTCGCGGTGATCCCGGAGTCGACACCGGCGCCGTCCAAGATCATCGGCTACGCCGGCTGCGCCTTTGTCGTGACCGGCGGCATCATGCTCTACGACATCACCATCAACTCGGTGATGATCAAGGTCATCCCTGAGGACATGCGGGGCCGTCTGGTCGGTGCCTTCTCCTCGATCAACTACGGCATCCGCCCCGTCGGCGCGCTGCTGGGTGGAGCAGCGGCCGGATGGTGGGGTCCCCGCGCGACCATCCTGACCGCCGCCGTGGTCGGCCTGCTCGCGGTGCTACCGCTTGCTCGTTCGCCGCTGCGGCGATGCCGGACCCTGGCCGACGTCGTCGCAGTACGCGGTGACCTCAGCGACTCATCGTCACGGTGACGTGACCGACACGGCCTCCCCAACCGTCGTCGGGGAAGCTGTCCGACACCTTCACCGAGACGGTGTTGTCACTGCCGAGATAGGGAGCAAGATCAACACTGCGCTCGGCCCGGTTGGAGCCGTCCCTGATCTCCCGCTCCTCGACCAACACATCGGTCCAGTCCTTGCCGTCAGCACTGGCCTGCACCCGGAACTGGTTGTCGATCAGTAACGTCACCGTCGCCCCGGTCGACTGTTGTGGCAGCGCGAAGGTGTAGGTGAAGTGGTTGGCGTTGTCGGCGAACCTGTTGCCGCCACCGTCCACCTGGGAACCGTCGGCATCGGACAGCCAGGGCTGCTCGTCGGCCGTCCCGGTGTCGAAGGCGATCTTCTCGGTGACCCGGTAGAGCGCGACGCTCCGGACCGGTGCGGCGCCGGGCATCGTCACTGTCGCTGCCACCGGGTATTCGCCCTCGGGAGTCCCTCCCGGGATCGTGACGGTGAACGGGACGGTGCCCTGCACCGGCTTGCCGTCCGACTCCAGCTCGAGGGTCTTCTGCCGGGGTTCGACGGTCCAGCCCTGCGGCGCTTCGATGTCGCCGATCGTGATCTCCGCGGTCCCGGGCGCGGTGGCGTCGACGGTGAGCTGCGCCTCCGACGTGGTCGGCTCGTCCTGCGGCAGCGCCAGCGGTTGCTCGGCCGTCAACTCGGCGTCCAGCGCCTTGCCCGGTTGCGACGGCGGCCGGCCGAGCAACTGGATCTCCGACAACGCGATCGGCTGCTTCGACGGCCCGCTGAACTTGATCCGATACCGACTGAACGCGGCCGGATGCTTGATCGCGAAGACGCGGGTCTGGCGGCGCCAGTCGAAACTCTGCTTGCTCCGGTGGTCGATCGTCGTCCAGGTCGTGCCGTCGGTCGAGCCCTGCAGGATCCAGCCGGTCGGGTCCTCGGTCCTGGCCCCGGACGTCACGGTGTAGAGCTGTGCGGTCTGCTCGCTTCCGCCGGCAAATCTCCAGGTGACAGCCGGCTCGTCGGAGTCGAGACGGGACTGCGTCTCGGAGGTGTTGTCGAAGAGTTCGTCGACCGCACCGTCGGTGCTCGAGGCGGTGCCGTGCTTGCTGCCGGTCAGATCCTGCAGCGGCTGCGGTGGTTCGTCGCCGTCGGTGATCGAGTCCGGCGCATCGTCACGTCCGGCACCCCAGCGGGACGGTTGCGGTCCCAGGTCGAAGTCCAGCACCGCCCCCTTGGCCAGCAGATCGTGCGGCAGTGTCGTCCTGCGGTAGCTCTCGCCGTTGATCTTCAGCCCCTGGACATAGATGTTCTTCGCGCTGTTCTTCGGTGCGTTGACGACGATCTTGTGGCCGTTCTCCAGATTGATCGTCGCCGAGGTGAACAGCGGCGAGCCGATCGCGTACTCCGGCAGCCCGACCTGCAACGGGTAGAAGCCGAGCGCACTGAAGACGTACCACGCCGACATCTCGCCGGTGTCCTCGTCGCCCGGATAGCCCTGGCCGATCTCGCTGCCGACGAACTGGCGGGCCAGCGCCTCCCGGACGACTTTCTGGGTCCGATACGGCTTGTCGGTGAAGTTGTACATGTACGGCATGTGGTGGTCCGGTTGGTTGTTCAGCGCGAACTGCCCCATCTGCATGTACGCCGCCTCTCGCATCTCGTGGATGACGTTGCCGTAGCAGCCGGGGTACTCCGCGGTCGAAGTGGTGCTGAAGTATTCGTCCAGCCGGTCGGCCAGCGCCTTCCTGCCGCCGTACAGGTTGGCCAATCCCCGACCGTCCTGCGGGGTGGCGAACGCCATCCCCCAGCCGTTGGCCTCGGTGTACTGGCAGCCCCACTCGTCGGGGTTGTAGTCCTCCGGCGCCTGCCGCCAGTCACCATCGTCGTCGCGGCCCTGGAAGAAGTTGATCTTCGGATCGAAGAGGTGGGCGTACTCGCGTGCCCGGTCCAGGAAGTAGCGGGCGTTGGTCTGGTAGGTCTCACGCTCCGGGTCGTTCGGCGCACTCAACCGGTAGAGCGCCTCGGACAGCTGGGCGATGCCGAAGTCGTTGATCGCGTTCTCGGTGGTCCGGGAGACGCTCTCCGGGGTCGTGGTCGGTGTGTAGCCGAGGAAGATCGCGCGTTCGAGGCCTTCTCGTCCGCCCTTCTCGGTCGGAGCCACGGTGGCGTTCTTCACTGCGGCCCGGTAGGCGGTCTTGATGTCGAAGCCGGTCACGCCCTTCAGGTAGGCATCGGCGAACGAGACGTCAGAACTGCTGCCGACCATCCCGGTGGCGATCCAGTCACTCTCCCGGAACTGGCTCAGCGACCCCTCGATCAGCCGCCCGGTCTGCTCAGGATAGAACAGCGCGTCGGCCGGCCAGGAGGTGCGATAGGTGTCCCAGAAGTTGCTCGGCCGATACGAGATGCCCGAGATGATCTTGGCGCCGGTCCTGGTCGGCGTGCTGTCCGAGACCGGCGCCGCATAATCGCTGGCGTGGCGAAGATCGGGATCGGCCACGGTGCCGGTGTTCTCGTAGCTGGAGTTGGGATACAGGTTGAGTCGATACAGGCTGGAATACAGGGTGGTCAGCTGGTCCGGTGTCGCGCCCCGGACGTCGGTGATCACCGCCAACTTGTCGTTCCACAGCTTCTTGGCCCGATCCCTCACGGTCTCGAACGTGTCGTCGTCGGTGATCTCCTGCTGCAGGTTCCGTTTCGCCTGATCGATGCTGATCAAGGAGGTCGCGATCCGCATCGTGACGGTCTTGTCGCTGTCGGCCGACGTGTCGAACTGGTAGTAGCCGGCGACATCGGAGCGACCACTCGGATCGAGTTTCGCCCCCTTGCGCACCGGTCGGTCGAAGGTCGCGTAGACGAACATCCGGGCCCGGGATTCCACGCCGACGTCGGTGTAGCCGGTCAGCGTCCCGGACTCCGGGTCCAGCGTGATGCCGCCGTCGTTGGTGATGTTGTCGAAGATCAGGTTCGAGGTGTCGCCGGTGAAGCGGAAGCGCATCATCGCGGCATGATCGGTGGGCGCGATCTCGGCCCGCAGGCCGTTGTCCAGGGTCACACCGTAGTAGTAGGGCTTGGCGACCTCATGATCATGACTGAACGCCATCGCCCGTGCCGTCCGATCCGGATCGGGCTCGTCCGCCCCTTCGGCCGGCATCACCTGGATGGTGTTGCGTTCACCGCCCCACGGGTAGGGTTCGTGACTCAAGGAGAATGCCTGGATCTGCGGCTGGTTGGCGGCGTTGTTGTCCTCCTGATAGCGGTAGAGCCAGCGGGTGGTGCCGGCATCGGTGACCGGTGTCCAGAAGTTGAATCCGTGCGGGACGGCGGTAGCGGGGATGGTGTTGCCGCGGGAGAAGTCGCCGTTGCTGTTGGTACCTCGGGTGGTGTCCACCCAATCGACCAGACTGTCCCGGTCCGGTCGCGGGGCGGTGTGAGCGATCACGATGTCGTCGAGCCACCCGCTGAAGTCGCCCGCTCCGGTGTCGGGATTGTCGTAGTCCAACAGGATCCGCGAGATGGTCTTGCCGGCGGCCCGTTCGCCGATCACCGCGGTGACGGCGTTCCACTGGTTGGCATACAGCGTCTTCGACGCGCCCTGCTGGTCGGCGGTCAGCCGGTAGCCGTGTTGATCTTCGACCCGGAGGTCTCGTAGATGGGTCCCGTCGCTGAACTCCAGGTCCACCGAGACATAGCTACTGGGTGTCGGCAATCCCTTACCCAGATGAGGATTCATCAGCTCCGGGAAGATCTTGTAGGACAGTGTGGTGGCCGCGGTCACCGGGATGTCGACGGCGAAGAGCTTGTTGTAGGCATAGCTGCGGTCCGCTGTCTGCTGGTGTCCGGCATAGTGCAGGGCCTTGAGACCGCTGAACCCGACCTCGGTCTTGGCCGTGTCGGCCTCCGTCGGTCCGTTGCCGACCGCCGTCCGGAAACCAGGGGTGTCGTCGGTCGTGCTGCGAACCACACCGGAGGACTTCACGGTCGCGCTCGACCAATCGGGCTGCGGGTCCTGCGCCTCCAGCGACGACGCGAATTCGGCCGCGGAGTCCGGTTCCGGCTCGGCGACCGCTCGTCCGTGAGGCAGCAGCAGGCTGCCGAGGACGATCGAGGCGACGGCCAGAGCGCCCAGGCGCCACGCCGTACGCCGACGACGGAGCGACGACGGACGTAGCGGACGGGGTGATCGATACACGCGGGTCTCCTTGCCAGGCGGGGTCCTGTGCAGCCGGTGAGCCGTCGGTGACCTCACCCTGGCCGCAGGACACCGCGGCTCCGACGGCACCGTCGGACTGGATACGTTTCCATCGCCGGCCGATCCTGTCAAGCTCCTGTGGAGCGGTCCGGCAGCCAGTACTCAGGGCACCTTCTTGACACCAATTAGATCGATCTAATAGCGTTGGATCGATCTAATTGGAGGAGCACAGCGATGTCTTCACCCTCGATTCCCGCTCAACCCGTCGGCCCGCGCCAGGTGCAGTGGCGGCGCACAATCCTCGGCTGCATGGCCGACTACATCGACGCCGGCTCGATCGTCGCGGCGTCCTCCGGACTCGCCCTCTGGTCGTCGGCCTTCGGCATGAGTGACTCGCTCGTGGGCCTGCTCGGCGCACTCGGCACCAACGCGGCGTCCTACGCTGTCGGCGCGCTGATCGGTGGGCGACTGGGTGACCTGTTCGGCCGCAAACGGATCTATCAATGGGACCTGTTGGTCTACGTTCTGGGCGGCCTGTTGGTGCTGCTCGCTCTGAACAGCGGCATGCTGTTCGTCGGCCTGATCATCATGGGGCTGGCTGTCGGTGCCGACGTCCCGACATCGTGGGCGCTGGTCGGCGAGATCGCCCCGAACCGGGTCCGGGGCCGGATGATCGGACTCACGTCCCTCTTCTGGAATCTCGGACCGGTGGTCTCACTGCTCTTGGCCTTCGCGTTGGCCGACACCGGCGTTCTGGGCATCCGCATCGTGTTCGGACACCTGGTCGCGGTAGCCCTGGTGACCTGGCTCCTCCGTCGGAAGATGGCTGAGTCCGAGGTCTGGAACCACGCCAGGGACACCGGCCAGCTCGGCCGCCAACAGCTTCGAGCATTGTTCACACCACGGCTGGTCCGGCCGTTGCTGTTCGTCTTCGGCGTCCACACCCTGGGCAGCATCGCGGCCGGCACGTTCGGCTTCTTCCTGCCCTACATCCTGAAGACCGTCGGCGGCCAAGGGCAAGGAGCCAGCGTCGGTTTCAACGCGCTCAACTTCGCGCTCGGCGGTCTCGGAGTGGCGTTCCTCTTCATGCCGCTGGTCGACCGGCTGAACCGTCGAGTGTTGTACGGCATTGCCGGCTTCTTCTCGATCGTCGCCGCCCTGATGTTGATCATCTTCCCCATCACCAGCACGGCAGCAGTGATCATCTTCATCGTGCTGAACGCCGTTGCGGGATCGTGCGGCCAGGAGCAGTTCTACCGGGTCTGGTGCCAGGAGCTGTTCCCCACCGCCTTGCGGACGACCGCGCAGGGCATGATCATCTTTGCGCAGAAGATGATCTTGGCGCTGTGGAGCTCGGTGGTTCCGATCATCGTCGCCGCCAGCTTCTCCGCCTTCGCCTGGGTCCTCGCGCTGGCGACCTTCTGCAGCGTCGCGATCGGTCTGATCTTCATGCCGGCGAAGGCTGTCTCGCTGACCACCGACCCCGAGCCGACAGGAGTGTCGCCATCGCTTCCCCCAACATCTGCCTGATCCTGCTCGACCAGCTCCGTGCCGATGCGCTCGGTTGTTACGGCAACCCGACGGTCGAGACACCGAACATCGACGCACTGGCGACACGTGGGACGGTCTTCACCTCCGCCTACACCCCGTCTCCGGTCTGCGTTCCAGCTCGTGCATGCCTGATCAGTGGCCAGGAACCCCAACGCCTCGGCTGCTTCGACAACGGCTCGCCGATGCCTGCGACGCCGACCCTGATGAGCCTGCTCACCGACGCGGGCTATCGAACGCACGGCGTCGGCAAGATGCACTTCACCCCAGACACCGCGGACCTCCGCGGATTCCAAACCCGTGACAGTGAAGAGGAGTTCGGCGACTGCGAGTCCGACGACTACCTCCGATGGTTGTCGGCCGCTGGCCATGATGCGGTGCAGTTTCCACACGGCATGCGGGATGAGATGTACTACATCCCACAACTGTCGCCCCTTCCGGAGGAAGCGCACCCGACCCGGTGGGTCGCTGAGCGATCACGGGACTTCCTGGCCGAACGGCGATCTCCGTTCTTTCTGTGGTCCAGTTTCATCGCACCGCATCCGCCGTTCTCCCCGCCCGCGCCGTGGCACCGTCGCTATCCCGCTTCGCTGCTCCCCGAGCCGCACCGACCGGCTGGCGGTGGGTCGTTGCTGACCTCGTACAACCGGCTGCAGAATCGATACAAGTTCCGCGACGGCGGCCGCGATCGCCGCCTCGAACAGCTGATCCGTTCGTATTACTACGCGTCGATCACCTTCGCCGACCACGAGATCGGACGGATCGTCGCAGCACTCGCCGATTCCGGCCGGCTGGATGACACCATGATCATCCTCACCGCCGACCACGGCGAGTTCCTCGGCGACTACGGCTGTTACGGCAAGCGGTCGTTCCTCGACCCGGCTGCCCGGGTACCGTTGATCTGCTCCGGGCCCGGATTCGGCCGCGGACAGCGGATCGGCTCACCGGTCAGCCTGGTGGACATCCTGCCGACCGCGATCCGGGCGGCAGGAGCGGAGTTGCCGGACACCGACGGTCTGCCGCTGCAGACTCCAGCCGCAGACCGCACCCTGTACGGCCAATACCAACAGGGCACCCTCGGCCTGTACAGCGTCATCAACCAACGCTGGAAGTACATCTGGTCGGCTCCGGACCACCGCGAATACCTGATCGACCGTCGCCACGATCCGCTCGAGACGATGAACCTGGCCTACAACATCAGAGCCCGGGAGCAGCTGTTGGCACTGCGCCGACAAGCCACCGCACACTTCCAGGAGCTCGACCTCGAACGGGTCGCCGCCGACAGTCACAACCATCCGGTGCGGATCGGTGCCGCGCCGTCGGAAGGCGGAGGCGATGCCTTTGCCGGACTCGACATCGATCCGGATGCCGCGACGCTCATCGTCCAGGACTGACCGCTCCGTGGGACGATAGCTGTGATCGCAGCAGAGAAACGGATGACGATGACGCAGCAGCCCCCGCAACGCCGAGTGCGGATGATCGACGTGGCCGAGTCGCTCGGCGTTTCCAGGGCTACCGTCTCGCTCGCAATGCGGCGCAGCCCCTTGTTGACCGCGGCGACCCGTGATCAGGTCCTCGCCGAGGCCGATCGACTGGGCTACGTGTACAACCAGACGGCGGCGAGCCTGCGGACCCAGCGGACGAACATGGTGGCGCTGGTGATGCCGGATGTCGTCAATCCGTTCGTCGCCGAGTTGTCGCTGGGCGCACAGGAGGCGCTGGCAGAACTCGGCTATTTCGTCATGATCACCAACACCAACGACGATCTGGCGACCCAGCGGTCGGTGTTGAAGTCGCTCGCCGAGCAGCGAGTCGCCGGCGTGATCATCATCCCAGCGCTGCACTCAGACGGATCCGACCTGCACCCTGCGGGCGATCGATTGCCGACGCTGGTGCTCTACCGGAGCTTGCGCGATTCGACACTGCCCTCCGTCGGGACGGCCGACGACACGATCGGCAGTATCGGTGCCGGACATCTGATCGGTGATCATCAATGTCGCCGCGTCGGCTACTTCGGAGGCGAGCTGGCAGCGACCCCGCGCGTCGAGCGCGAGCGGAGTTTCCGCGCGGCGGCTACCGGAGCAGGGGTGGAGATCGACGAGAGCTGGACCGCGCCGTTGCCGGCCGACATGCGCAGCGCGCATCGAGTCGCCCGGCAGTTGCTGGCTGCCGGCCCGCCACCGGACGGCATCCTCTGTCACAGCGACCAAGTTGCCTATGGCCTGTTGAAGGCGATGGCCGAACACGGGTTGGACAGCACCCACTGCGCTGTGGTCGGCATCGACGACCTGCAGGCCTCGAGCATGTGGACCCCCTCGGTCTCCAGCGTCGCCGTCCACCCGGTCGATCTGGGACGGGTCAGCGGGCGGATCCTGCTGGACCTGTTGGGCGAGAGCGTCTCGGGCGACCGGACGGTGCCCCGACCGGTTCTGCACCGACGCTCGTCGTGTGGTTGTCGGGCCGACTGATGAGCGCAACGTTGTCCTGAGCCATCCGACGCGGCCGCGGTCGGGTGGACGCCGGCCGTGGTGGGGCGGAAGATGGGACGCGTACACCCGCTACCGGCAGGAGGAACGCTGTGAATCCGACGTCGCCCGAGGAACTCCGAGCGCTGGCACGTAAGAACCTCGTCCCGCACTTCACCCGAGCCGAGGCCTGGCGGTCGGCCGAACTGCCGGTGATCGACCACGGGGAGGGCTGCTACGTCTACGACGACGGTGGGCGGCGCTATCTGGACGGTCTGTCCGGGCTCTTCTGCGTCAACATCGGGCACGGCCGGACCGACATCGTCGCCGCGGCGATGAAGCAGATGGAGAAGCTGCCCTACTGGCCCAACTGGGGAGCCGCGCACCCGTCCGCGATCGAGGCGGCCGCCAAGATCGCCGAGCTGACTCCGGGCGATCTCGACCGGATCTTCTTCTCCAACTCCGGATCCGAGGCGGTGGAGTCGGCGATCAAGTTCAGCCGGCAGTACCACCGCAGCCAGGGGCAGCCGGAGCGAACCGTGATCATCGCCCGCGAGATGGCCTATCACGGCGTCACGATGGGTGCGCTGGCCCTCACCGGGATCCCTTGGTACAAAGAGCCTTTCACGCCGGTGATGCCCGACGTCCGGCACTTCCCGAACACCTTGGGCGAGACGATCCCCGAGGGTGGCACAGCGGCTGATCTCCCGTCGATCGCAGCCCTGAAGTCGATCATCGACGAGGTCGGCGGGGACAAGGTGGCGGCGATCTTCGCCGAACCTGTCCAGAATTCCCAAGGCGCCCTGGTCCCGCCTGACGGCTATTGGCAGGAACTCCGGGCGATCTGCGATCAGCACGGCATCCTGCTGGTTGCCGACGAGGTGATCTGCGGCTTCGGCCGGGTCGGAGACTGGTTCGGCACCGCACGCTTCGGCGTCGTACCGGACATGATCACCTTCGCCAAGGCGGCGACGTCGGGGTATGCCCCGTTGGGCGGGATGGCGATCCGTACGCCGTTGGTCGAGGCGCTCTGGGATTCCCCGGACGGCGGATCCTTCTTCCACGGCAACACCTGGGGCGGCCATCCGGTCGCCACCGCCGCGGCCGTGGCCAACATCGACGCCATGATCGAGATGAACGCGGTCGGCAACGTCCGCGAACTGGAGTCGCACTTCCGGGCCGGCCTGGATCAGGTCCGCGATGCCCATCCGACGGTCGCCGACGTCCGCGGCACCGGCTACTTCTACGCCATCGAGTTCACCGCCGACCGCGAGTCCGGCCGGTCACTCACCTCCGATCAGGCGCAACAGATCGTCCGCACGGTGCTGCCGACCGCCATGCGCGAGGCCGGTTTGCTCACCCGCCCCGATGACCGTGGTGCCACCATGCTGATCCTGGCCCCGCCGTTGATCGCCGACAGCGCCGTCCTGGACGAGCTTGTCGGCCAGGTCGATCAACTGGCCACCGCAGTGGACGCCTTCGTCGGTTCCTGAGCTCGTCGTTCAGGGGCGGGCGGTGAGCTGCAGCTGCCGGCGGAGTTCGGGTGAGGCCGACCGCAGCCACTGCTCCACCCCGAAGATGTGGGTGGTGACGGCGGCACTGACCACGGCCGGCATCCGGGCCCGCAGTGCCCGGACGATCGCCCGATGCTCGGCGGTGGTCCGGGCCAGCGCGTGCGCCTCGGTGCTGCCGCGCCACAGTCGGGCGCGTTGGATCGGGCCGGCGATGCTGTCCAACAGCGACGTCAGCACCGGATTGCCCGAACCGGCGACGATCATCTTGTGGAACTCCAGATCCGAGGCGACCAGTTCCTCGACGCTCGGATCCTCGCCGAGCCGGTCCAGATGGGCATCGAGCTCATCGATCTCGGCGTCGGTCAGCCGGACACAGGCCATCTCGCTCGCGGCCGGCTCCAGGATCCTGCGGACCTCGAGGAAGTGCAGCACCTCGTCGTCGCGATGGAAGTCCACGACGAAAGCCATCCCGCCGAGCAGCATCACCGAGTCCAGGCTGGCGACGTAGGTCCCGTCGCCTTGCCGGACGTCGAGCACGCCGAGCATCGACAGCCCCTTGACGGCTTCGCGCAGCGAACTCCGGGACAGACCGAGCCGATCGGCGAAGTCCGCCTCCCGTGGCAGCCGCTGCCCCGGAGCCAGCTCGCCGCTGATGATCATCTGCTTGATCTTCTGGACCGCGACATCGGTCAGGGCAGGCGAGCCGTCGACCCTCGGCTTTCGCATCGTTGAGACCGCCACTTCTTCCATCGGCGCCAGCAGCACGGCCACAAGACATCCGACCAATGGTCCGACGATACTGACAGCCATCAGAGGACTTGTCCAGCCTTGGGATACTTCGATGCCATGCGCGCGCAGAAAATCGGATGTATCGCTTGCGCTCCTCAGCAAATCATCCGATCATTGTGCCTGGGATTGGTCGCCCCAGTCGCAGTGGTGCCTGGCGTGCGTCGTGCCGATTGCCTCAAGGAGGAGGAACGAGATGACAGGAAGATCCAACGAGAAGCTGCGGCTGTCCCGGCGCGCGCTGCTCGCTGCTGGTGCGGCTGGTGCGGCCGCCTTCGGTACGCCGCTGCTCGCGGGCTGCGACTCCTCCGGCGGCGGTTCCGGACCCAAGGGATCGAAGCCGACGATTCCGCCGATGGAACTGGGCCCGGAGGTCAAGGGGCCGGTTTTCAAGTCCGGCTACGTCGGGCCGCGGGCCCGGGAGAAGAAGCCGTTCGGTGACGGCAAGAAGACCTTCCGGATCGTCGTGCCGCAGGACTCGCAGACCGTCGGCGACTGGAACAAGAACAAGACCACGGCGTGGTTCGAGGAGCGAACCGGAGTCAAGGTCAAGTTCGAGGCAGTGTTGATCACCAACCCCAACGGTGGCGACGACATGACCAAGATCAACGCGATGCTGTCCGGCGGCGACCTGCCGGACGCGTTCATGGGCGTCCCCTTCACCACCGCGCAGGTCTCGCTCTATGGTCAGCAGGGCCTCTTCCAGCCACTGGACGATCTGATCGCGACGTACGCACCGGAGACCCGGCAGGCGATGAAGGACTATCCGGACCTGCGCGCTCTGAAGGCCAGCAACGACGGCAAGCTGTATCAGATGCCGGGCGTCAACGACTGCTACCACTGCCGCAGCAGCAACGGCCGAGCCTGGATCAGCCAGACCTACCTGGACAAGGTCGGCGCGAAGATGCCGACCACCACCGAAGAGCTGCGCCAGGTGCTGCTGGAGTTCAAGGGCAAGAACCCGTCGGGCAAGAGTGGCTTCGTGCCGTTCGCCTCGGGTGTCAACAACGCTCTGGATCCGTTCTTCATGCAGCCGTTCCTGTACACCCCGGGTGGTGACCAGAACGGCGGCTGGATGCGGCTGAACAACGGCAAGGTCGAGTTCACCCCGAATCTGCCCGAGTGGCGCGAGGCACTGAAGTATCTGCGTCAGCTCGGCGACGACGGTGTACTCACCGCACAGAACTTCTCGATGAGCGACACCGAGCTGCAGACCGCCGGCAACAAGGGCATGATCGGCTTTGCTCGCGCCTACTGGTGGGGATCCTTCTTCAACCCGGTCACCCTCGAGAAGGATGCGCCGTGGCGTGACTACGTGGCGGTTCCGCCGCTGAAGGGCCCGAACGGCAATCAGGTCGCTCAGTGGGACTACTACGGCTTCAGCACTAACGGGCTGCAGATCACCAGCGCTTGCAAGAATCCCGAGATCCTCGTCCAGTGGTCGGACTATCAGATGGACCTGGAGTCGATCATGTGGATGTACGACGGCATCAAGGACAAGAACTGGTTCTGGGCCAAAGAAGGCGCCGACGGGATCGACGGTGGGCAGGCGCTGTTCCGCGACGTCCAATGGCCGGCCCCGGAGGGCCAGTCCTGGAATCAGTACGCGACGATGTACCGCTCGCTGGACTTCCGCGGAGGGCAGCAGGTCAACCCCAAGGAGCCGACGTATGAAAAGGGTCTCTACGACGCCGGCCGACTCTACGAACCGTTTGCCCAGAAGAAGGAGATGCAGCTTCCGCCGGTGATCATCCCCGACGAGAGCGCGGCCCAAGTGGCCGATACCGCGACCTCGATCCAGCAGCAGGTCAAGCAGGGGCTGTCCCAGTTCGCGCTGGGCAAGAAGGACATCAACAAGGATGCCGACTGGCAGGGCTACGTCGATGCGTTCAAATCCATGGATCTCCAGGGCTACCTGGACATCTACCAGAAGGCCTACGACTCCAGGCCGAAGTGATCATGAGGATCAAGGAACCCAAGGGCGACCGGGCCTACTACATCGTCAACTACTGCGTGTTGATCGTCTTCACGCTGATGGTGCTGTACCCGCTCGTCTACGTCCTGAGTGCGTCCTTCTCCAGCGCCGGCGCGATCGCCAACAACGAGGTGGTGCTCTGGCCCGTCGGCGTCACGGCGGATGCGTACAAGACGATCCTGGAGTCGCCGAACCTGGTGATCGGCTTTGCCAACTCCGTGCTGTACACGGTGGCCGGTGCACTGATCGGGACGGCGCTGACCCTGCTGGCCGGCTACGCGACGTCCCGGGACGATCTGCCGTTCCGTCGGTTACTGACCTTCTTCTTCCTGATCCCGGCGCTGTTCGCCGGCGGAATCGTGCCGACCTACATCGTGGTCCAGCAGCTCGGGCTGCTGGACACCCGGTGGGCGATCATCCTGCCCGGCGCGATGAGCGTGTTCAACGTGATCATCACCCGCACGTTCTACCAGATGAACGTGCCCAACGAGGTGTTGGAGGCGGCCAAGGTCGACGGCGCCAACGACTTCCGCTTCTTCTTCCGAATCGCACTGCCGCTGAGCAAGCCGATCATCGCGGTCAACCTGCTCTTCTACGGCATCACTCAGTGGAACGGCTGGTTCAACGCCTTCCTCTACACCACCGATCCGGGACTGCAGCCGTTGCAGCTGGTGCTGCGGGAGCTGTTGAGCCAGAGCGCGATCAACCCGTCCATGATCGGCAGCGGTGACGTCGCCGAGTTGCTCCGTCGCAAGGAACTCTTCGACAAGCTGAAGTACGCGATGATCGTCGTCGCGATGATCCCGCCGCTGATCGCCTACCCGTTCGTCCAGAAGCACTTCGTCAAGGGCGCGCTGATTGGATCCGTCAAATGACCACGACGTCCGTCGCCGAGCGCGACGCCTCGCCGAAGCACAAGCAGCGGCGCCGGCAGCCGACACGTCCGGATCAGGTCCGCAAGGCGCCCTTGCTGCGTCGGATGGGCCGGGCCTGGCAACTGTACGTGCTGCTGATCCCTCCGGTGGTGTTCTCGATCGTCTTCCTGTACTGGCCGATGTACGGCCTGCAGCTGGCGTTCAAGAACTACAACATCATGGAGGGCATCAACGGCAGCCCTTGGGTCGGCATGCAGTACGTGACGCAGTTCTTCCACAGCCATCTGTTCTGGCCGGTGATCAAGAACACCCTGGTGCTCAACATCTACGCGCTGCTCGCACTCTTCCCGTTGCCGATCCTGCTGGCGTTGCTGCTCAACTCGCTGCGCAACCAGCGCTTCAAGAAGACCGTGCAGTTGATCACGTACGCGCCGTACTTCATCTCCACGGTGGTGCTCGTCGGCATCATCCTGATGCTGTTCTCGCCGACCACCGGCGTGGTCAACCGGCCGATCGCGGCCCTGTTCGGGTCACCGGTGGACTTCCTGAGTGAGGGATTGTTCCGACACACCTACGTCTGGTCCGGCGCTTGGCAGACCCTCGGCTATTCGGCGATCATCTTCCTGGCCGCGCTGGCCGGTGTCGATCCGCAGCTGCACGAGGCGGCCCGGGTCGACGGTGCGAGCATCCTGCGCCGGATCTGGCACATCGACCTGCCCAGCATCCTGCCGGTCACGGTGACGCTGTTGATCTTGAACATGGGACAGATGCTGAGTGTCGGCTTCGAGAAGGTGTTGCTGATGCAGAACCCCAACAACCTGTCGGTGTCACAGGTGTTGGACACCTATTCGTTCCAGATCGCCTTCCAGTCCCAGATCCCGCAATACTCCTATGCCACGGCCATCGCCCTGTTCAAGGCCGTGATCTCGCTGATCCTCATCCTGCTGGCCAACTGGCTGGCTCGACGGGTGGCGAAGCAGGGACTGTTCTGAGCGTGAGAACCTGGAGGCATGCTCAACCGTAGGGAGTTCCTGGCCACCCTGCCGCGGCGCCGGCTCGCCGCCGGTGCGATCATCCGAGACCGGTCCGATCGGGTCTGCCTGGTCGAGCCGACCTATCGGGAGCACTGGCTGCTGCCGGGCGGAACCGTCGAGGCCGACGAATCACCCCGCAGCGGCTGCGCCCGGGAGGTCCTCGAGGAGCTCGGCCTCGATCTGACCATCGGGGCCATGCTCTGCATGGAGTGGGTGGCACCGGACGGCACCGACGATCCGCACGGAGCGTTGATGTTCTGCTACGACGGCGGTGTCCTCGACGAGTCGGTGATCGCGTCGATCGTCACGCCGCCGGACGAGCTGCACGGCTACCGGTTCGTCCCGGTGGCCGAGTTGGGCACCTACACCAATCAACGCAACCGGCGCCGGATCGAGGCCGCGGTCGCCGCGATCGGCGGACCGGTCGCCGAACTGGAACCGGCATGATCATCGTGGTCCGCCGAGCAGTCACCGGTCGACCGTGATCACCGGCTACACCACGATCGGCGCGGCCGTCGAGGCCGAAATCGAGGATCGCCGGTCCCGCTTCATCTGCCGGCTCGCCCCGGTCACGGACGAGGACGCGGCCCGGTCGGTGATCACAGCCGTCCGAGCCGAGCACTGGGACGCACGACACCACTGCACGGCATTCGTCCTCGGCCCGGACCGGTCGACCCGACGCAGCAACGACGACGGCGAGCCGGCCGGGACCGCCGGTGCACCGATGCTGCAGACGCTCGAGGGCGCCGACATCACCGACGTGGTCGCGGTGGTGACCCGCTACTTCGGCGGCACCCTGCTCGGGTCGGGTGGACTGATCAGGGCGTACGGGTCGGCGACCCGCGCGGCCATCGACCGGGCAACCCTGCGGCACTTCACGATCGGGGAACTCCTGGAGATCACCGCCGACCATGCGACCGCACCACGTTTGGACAATGATCTGCGGGAACGTGGTGTCGAGATCCTCGGGATCGAGTACGGCGCCCGGGTCACGCTGCGGATCGCCGTGTCCGCCGGTGAGCTGGACCCGGTGCGGTCGGCGATCGCCACCGTGAGCCACGGCGATGCCGTGGTCCGGTCGATCGGCACGGCCTGGCGCCCGGACTGATATCCGGCATCGCGGCCGACCCTGGGACGGCCCGACGGCTACCAGTCGTCGACACCGAAGAGTTTGCGGCCCAGGTCGCCCATCGCCGCCAGTTGATCATCGTCGTAGCTGTTCGGTGCCGGCTTGGCGCCGGCGCCCCAGGTCTGGTCCTCACGCACCCAACGAACGAAGTAGGCGACCCGGGCAGTGGAGTTGCGGTTGTGCGATGCGCCGTGCGGCATCAGGTGGTGCAGCAGGGCGAAGTCACCGGCCTCGCCGGTGATCTCGACACTCGTCAGGTGTTCGATCTGCTTCCAGTCCTGATGCAGATGCCGGCCACCCGATCCTGCTGCCCGGGCCTCGGCTTCGACGATCTTGTGACCCCCGGGCACCACATGGATGCCTCCGCCTCCTGCCTCGACGTCGGTCAGGTAGTAGCAGCCGCCGACCTGGAGCTCTTGCTGGTCGAAGGTGAAGTCGTCGGCGGAGGTCG
The DNA here is from genome assembly GCF_900105385.1 of Microlunatus soli. Taxonomy (NCBI): domain Bacteria; kingdom Bacillati; phylum Actinomycetota; class Actinomycetes; order Propionibacteriales; family Propionibacteriaceae; genus Microlunatus; species Microlunatus soli. The sequence continues at coordinate 2,532,005 of NZ_LT629772.1, forward strand.
GTACCGACGCGTCGAGATGCAGGGTCTGACTCAACGGCCGGTCGGTGTGCGCGTCGTTGCGGATCGTGATCCCCACCGACCCGTCCATCACCCGCAGACGGGTCGAGCCGAGCAGTTGGCTGGCGGCGCCGTACAGCTTGTCGTTGGTCATCAACGGCAGCAGGTCCGGGGTGTCGAAGGTCTGCCGCCCCGGGCCGGCCATCGGCTTGATCCGGCCGTCGTAGGACCCCCAGACCGCGGGGATCTCCAGGCTCGGCGGCATCATCGACAGGATGGACTGTCGGTAGCTCTCGGCGTCCTCGGCGGACAGGGCGCCCTTGATGATCACGAAGCCTTGCTCGTCGAATTCGGCGAGCTGTTCATCGGTCAGGACGGGAGGAGACGACAGCGCTGAGGTCATGGAACTCGAGGTTATCGCTGCCCGACCATGATCATCAATAGCCGCGATCGGCAATACTCAGGCCGAACCTCAGGACTCGGCGACCACCTTGTCCGCCAACCACTCCAGCAGCGGGCGCAATTCGGCACCGACCTGCTCGACCCGATCCAGCGCCTCGGCACCGAACAACCAGTCGTCGAAGCCGAGATGCCGGGCGGCGATCAGCGATCGATGCCGCAGCAGGTCCGCGCGCGGATGATCGGCCGGGTAGCCCTTCGGCACCCGTTTCATCCTGTCCCCCTTGATCTCGTAGCCACGCTCGACGAGGTCGTCGACGATCCGCTGCAGCCGGGCACCGGAACGACCGGCGACCGCTGCCCGGAACCGTTCCCGCTGCTCCGTCGACCCGTACCACCAGGCGCCCTGCATCGTCATCCCCTCGAACCCGAGCCCGACGCCGATCTCGATGTTCCGGTCGATCCTGATCGATGACGACTGGTTCTGCCACCACCACGCGGTCTTGCCGTAATGCCACACCGCATGGTCGGCATAGCTGGGGTCGCGATCCGCCAGCTCGTCCAGCAGCTGGATCATCGGGACCCTGACCAGCCGCTCGCGGTCGGCGCGGACCTCCTCCCGGACCGACAGCGGCGGATCTCCCTCGAGGCGAGCGAGCACGTCGAACGCCTCGCGCGGCCAGCCGTTGAATGCCATGGCTCGATCCTGGCAGCAAGCACCGACGGTTCGGGCGCACAGCCACGGCTCAGCTCCGAGGCCATCCGATCATTACTATTGACCGAGTGGACAATAAGCGCTCACTCGGTGCCGCCACCGGCATCGTGATCGGCTATCTCGGACTCACGCTCAGCACCCTCGCCGCGCTCGTGATCATGGCGGCAGCAGCACCCCGATACGCCACCACCGAAGCCTGGGTGCATGCGATCATCGTGGCCGTCTTCGCCGTCGTCCTCACCCTGCGCCTGCGAGCGGCACGAGCCGGTGACCGACGGGCTGTTCGCGCCGTCGGCATCATTGCCGCGGTGCTGCTGATCGCCAACCTGATCGAGGCTGCCACCGGTCTGTTCCCCGGCTGGATGCGGATCGAGATGATCGTCATCGCCGCGCTGATGGCCGTGCTCCTGGTGACGGTCGTGCGAGGCTCTCGACAAACGGTCGCCGAGCAGCGGTCGGGCAACTGATGGCAGCCGCACGGTCGGGCCCGCGACAACGACTCGGCGAAGACGAACGCCGCTCGCAGATCATCGACGGCTGCGTCGCGGCGCTGGCACGGCACGGGTATCGCCACACGTCACTGGCCCAGGTTGCGCTGGCGGCAGGTGTCTCCAAGGGACTGGTCTCGCACTATTTCAGCGACCGCGAGGCACTGATGGAACAGACCGCACTCGCCACCGTGAACGCTCTGCGGGACGACTTGGCGGCACGGATCGACACCACGGCACCGGTGGCGGAGGTGATCCGCTCGGCCTTGCACGAGGTGGTGGCGCTGGGCCGGACCCACGGCGCCCACCTGCGGGCGGTCAACGCGATCGTGCACAACCTGCGCCGGGCCGACGGCAGCCCACGCCTCGATCTGCATCTGTACGAGGAGACGTACCGGCAGCAGCAGGAACTGTTCCGCCGAGGGCAACGCTCCGGCGAACTCCGCGACTTCGACACTCGCGTGATGGCGGTCACCTACCAGGGTGCGATCGACACCATGCTCGCCTATCTGGCCTCCCACTCCGAGCAGGACGCCGACGAGTACGCCGATGCGCTGGCCGACCTGCTGATCAACGCGATCAGTCGCTGAGCGGAGAGGCGGCCGATTCTTCGGTGTTCGCCGCCGCTCCCTCACCGCACAAGCGGGCTACGCCTCGGAGAGCGTCAGTCGCCAGCGCAGTTCGCCCGATCGGTCGAGGACGGCGGCGGCCTCCGGGTCGGCGGCCGGTTCGGCGGTCCGCCCGATCATCGGCTCGATCCCGATCGTCCGGTATGGCGCGGCCGCGGGCCAGCCGTCCAGATTGCGCCAATACATCAACGAGGTCGACGCCTCACCGGTGGTCACTTCCCAGCGCAACCGGAGCCGGTCGGAACCGTCCACCACGACGACCTCGGCACAGTCGATGATCATCGCGTACGCCGTGCCGTCGACCGGTAGCAGCCGGCCGGCGTCCACGGCGCCGAGCTGCGGCCAGTAGCTCTGTTGCAGCGTCGGATGATCAAGGACTCGCATCGGTGGCCGGCCGGTGATCTCGATCCGTGCCTGCGGGCCGAGATCGAGCAGTGCGTGCACGGCGTGGGTGAATCGCAGGCCGGGCGATCCCTGGATCCGGTAGTCGATGGTGAGTCCGTCGGCGCCGGGGACGACGGTGCGCTGCAGGTGTGCTTCGGCGACGTCACAGCCGGCGCTCGACGGCCCCTCCGACGGTGTCCACGGGGCGGTCCACGCGGCCCCATGATCGGGAGCGCCGCGGACGGTCGGGAAACACTCCTCCGCCCCGCCGGCGTCGACGAAGTCCTGACCGCTGATCGCGATGTCGCGTGCCTCGTGGATCGCGGGATCGGGATGGCGCCACAGCCACTCGCGGTCTGCACTGCGCAGCGAGGTCCATCTGCCACCGTGCTGCAGATCGCTGCTGAGTCGAAGGGTCATCGCCCGCCCTCACCGGTGATCATCCCTGGCGTTCCAGGATGATCAGATCCGCATCAGGGGCCAGCACGGACCGGATCGGCAGTCCGACGGCCATCGCGTCGGCACCGCTGACGGTGTCGCCACCGACCCGGCGGTAGCGGGCGTCCGGGTCGAGACCACGCGGCCGCACCGTCTCGTCCCGGTCGGCGCCCGGCCGCAGGAACACGAAAAGACAGCTGCGGTCCCGGTCGCCGTACTCGAGCATGTAGATCGGGTCCTGCGGCGTGCCGTGCCGGTGGACGTCGCCGTTGTGCACGGTGCCGCGGATCTCCTTGTAGGTGGCGATCAGCTCCGCGGCGCGGCTCCGGGTCGCGCTGTCCCAGCCGAGCAGGTCCGATCCGACCCCGAGCACACCGGTCATCGCCACCGCGAACCGGAAGCCGAGGCTGGCCGGGTCATGGTCGAGTTCGTCCGGTTCGTCGGTGACCCAGGAGCTCATCACCGATGCCGGATAGCGACCGAGGAAGCCGTGTTGGATCGCGAGCCGGTCCCGCGGTCCGGTCTCGTCGCTGGTCCAGACGACATCGGTGCGGGCGAGGACGGCGTTGTCGATCCGGCCACCGCCGCCGGCGCAGGCCTCGACGGTGACGTGGGGGAACTCGGTCCGTAGCAGGTGCAACAGGGCGTAGTAGCCCAGTGTGTGTTGCACGCTCCATTGCCGTCCATGATCATCTCCGGGGCGGCCGCCGTCGCTGATCGGGCGGTTCAGGTCCCACTTCAGGTAGCTGATCCGGCTGTCGGCCAGGACGTCTCGCAGCATCTGGCCGACCCAGGCCAGCACCTCGGGTCGCCCGAGATCGAGGACGTACTGGTTGCGTCCGGTGAGCAGTGGCCGGTCCCCAGCACGGTAGATCCAGTCCGGGTGAGCGCGGAAGAGATCGCTGTCCGGGTTGACCGCCTCCGGCTCGACCCACAGACCGAAGCGCATCCCGGCCCCGGTCACCGTGTCGATCAACGGGCCCAGCCCGTCGGGGAACTTGGCCGGATCCGGGGTCCAGTCGCCGAGCCCTGCGCGGTCACTGGTCCGTCCGGCGAACCAGCCGTCGTCGACAACGAACACCTCGGCACCGAGTTCGGCGGCGATTCCGGCCAACCGGCGTTGATGATCGAGCTCGACATCGAACTCGGTCGCATACCACGAGTTGTAGACGATCGGTCGGTGATCAACAGCCTGGTTGCGGGCCAGCTGCCCACGTTGATACCGGTGCCACTGCGCCGCCATCGCGTCGGAGTCCTCGGCCGCGCCACGGATCCCCAGCATGGCGGGAGTTTCGAACGACTCCCCCGGCTCCAAGGTGATCACGCAGGTCTCGTCGTCGATGCCACCGGCGACCCGGACACGATCGGCGCCCGGCACCGCATCGACCAGCATCCGCCAGGAACCGCTCCAGGCCAGGGCGATCGAGTAGCTCGGCCTCGCGCTGCCTGCATCCCAGTCGTCCAGCGGCGCGACCGTGATCACCGGACTGTAGCGGTGCGAGGTGAAGCCCTGCCGGCTGCCGATCGACAGCTCACCCGACGGCAGCACGGCCCGTTGTTCGCCGAACTCGTGAGCCCAGGCACCTGCGAGATAGTCGATCCGGGCTCCCGGGCCGATCGGCAGCTGCCAGCCGGCACTGAACAGCCGCGGGAAGGTCAGCGATCGGCTGCCGGTGTTCTTGACGATCACCTTCTTGGCGACCACGTCATGATCACGACTGGTTTCGATCTCGGAGGTCAACCGCAGCTGTCCGGTGCTGTCGGTGTGCACGGCCCGCAGGATCGTCCGGGGACCGTCGGTGTCCAGCGTGACCTGGGCCGGGTCGAGTCGCAGCCGTGCACCGATCAGCCCGTCACCATGATCGACGATCAGCTCGGCTCCCCTGGTCTGCCGGGTGCCGGTCGCGGAGTACTCGGTCGGCACCGCGTCGATCTCCAGGTCGTAGTTGACCCACGGCATCTTCCACGGCTGTTCGTCACTCCGCTCACCCCAGCCGATCATGATCAGGCCGGTGCCGTCCGGTGACTCGGACACCGCATACTCGCTGCCGCGGGTCGGCAGCCGCCACACCCGTCCGTCTCGGTCGGTGCTGTCAGTCACTTGTTGGCTCCTACCAACAGTCCGGACACGAAGTGCTTCTGAAAGATGAAGAAGACGATCGCGGGCGGCAGTGCGGCGATGATCGACCCGGCGGCGACGACGTTCCACTCGCTGACGTAGCCGCCCTGCAGATTGAGCAGTGCCGCGGTGACCGGAAACTTGGTCTGGGTCCGCAGCACCGTCATCGCCCAGAGCAGGTCGTTGAAGATCCAGGTCGTTGCCAACGCGGCCAGCGCCGCCAATGACGGCCGGCACAGCGGCAGCACGATCCGCAGGTAGATCCGCCAAGGGCCGGCACCGTCGACCACCGCGGCCTCGAACACCTCCTGCGGAATGCTGCGCATGAAGCCGTGCAGCACGAAGGTGTAGAAGCCCAGCCCGAAGCCGACCTGTACCACGATCAGCGCGAACAGGGTGTCGTAGATTCCCAACCCTTCGGCGATCTTGGCGACCGGGATCAACAAGATCTGTGGGGGCATCAGGTTGCCCGCCAGCATGATCAGCAGGATCACCCGGCGGAACGGGATCCGAAATCTGCTCAGCGCGTACGCCGCCATCGACCCGAGCAACAGGCTCAGCACGACCGCCGACACCGTGACGATCACACTGTTCCCGAGGGCGTGTTTGGTGCCGGCGTTGAAGGCGGTGATGAAACCCTCGACAGTGAAGCTTCGCGGTAGGGAGGACAGTCCGTTCAACGACAGGTCGTCGAAGGAGCGGAAGGCAATCACGGTGACGAACACCAGTGGGCTGATGTACAGCAGCGTGAACGGGATCATGATCACGTGGAAGACCGGCGAGCGTTTGTTCGGGCCACGGGCACGGCCACGGTGGGTGGTGTCGGCTGCTGCCACGGTTGCCATCGCTCAGTCCTCCTGTCGAGACGCGCGGGCGAGATAGCTGATGATGAAGCCGACCGCGAGGACGAAGATCACGACCGCGATCGCCGAGCCGTAGCCGAGGTTCACCACGGTGAACCCCTGCTCGAACATGTAGGTGCTGAGCAGTTGGCTGCTGTCGTACGGGCCGCCCCTGGTCATCGCCCAGACGATGTCGAAGGTGCGGAGCGAGTCGATCACGGTGACGGCGAAGATCACCGTGTTGACGCCCTTCAACTGGGGCATCACCACCGACCAGAATCGCTGCCAGCGGTTGGCGCCGTCGACCGCGGCCGCCTCCTCCAGGGACGGGTCGCAGCCCTTCAGCCCGGCGAGGTAGAGCACCATGATGTAGCCCACTTGGCGCCAGACGGCCGCCACCAGAACGGCCAGCAGCGCGGTGTCCGGGTCGGCCAGCCACGGATGTTCGAGCTTGCTCAGCCCGACCAGGCCGAGCATGGTGTTCACCGCGCCGTCGGGCTGGTAGATCACTCGCCAGAACAGCCCGGTGACGGCCAGCGAGAACACCATCGGCAGGTAGATCGCGCTGCGATAGATGCCGACGCCGCGGCGCGGCTTGTTCAGGGCAACTGCGAGGGCCAACCCGCCCGCCACCGACAGCCCGCCGAACAGCACCACCCAGATCGCGTTGTTGATCAACGCGGTCCGGAAGACCGGATCGACGGCGAGATCGGCGAAATTCTGCAGGCCGATGTATTCGGCCGGGCCGACCCCCTTCCACCGGGTCAACGACAAGGAGAACGAATTGGCGGCCGGCCAGAACACCCAGGCGATCTCCATCACCACCGGGATGATCAGGAACAACCAGGCCACCGGTGGCACCCGGCGCAGCGCCCGGCCGGCCGCCCGCATCCGGGTCGGCCGGGCCGGTGCGATCTCCTCGGCCATCGTCGTGCTGGCGGCCGGTGCTGTCACGACTTCCAGACCTTCTCCGCCGACTTCTGCCAGTCCTTCAGGATCGAGGTCAGCTCGTCGGGATGGTCGATGAACCGGGTCAACGCCTTGTCCGCGGTGAGCTGCAGTTCATCGGAGGAGTCGCGGTTGAAGAACTGGGTGATCTCCTTGGTCTTGTCCAACAGGGCAAGACCCTTCTTCACCATCGGTGAGAAGTTGGAGGTGTCGACGTCCGGACTGGTCGGGATGGTCGCCGACGCGGACAATTCGATGTACTTCTGCTGCGGATCCGGCTTGGCCAGATAGGCCATCAGCTCCTTGGCACCGGTCGGATTGGGCGCCTTGGCCGATGCCATGTAGCCGTCGGTCGGTGCTTCCTCGGCGCTGGCGATGGACGGGTCGATGGTCGGCACCGAGAAGAAGTCCAGATCATCGACCACCGACTTCGGCACTGCGGTGGAGATGAAGGAGCCGGTGAGGAACATCGCGGCCTTCTTCTGCACCAGCGGGGTGACCGCGGTCTGGTTGTCGTAGGAGGTCATGTTCGGGTCGAAATACGGCAGGATCCGCTTGTATTCCTGCATCACCTTCACCACCTGGGGATCGGTGAAGGAGTGCTCCCCGGCCAACAGCTCGCGATGGTACGGAGCTCCGTTGATCCGCAGATTGAGGTAGTCGAACCAGCCCGATGCCATCCACGGCGTCGAACCGATGCCGTTGGTCAACGGGTTGATGCCCTTCTTCTTCAGGGTGTTGCAGAGCTTGATGAAGTCGTCCCAGGTTGTCGGTGGCTCGACACCCCAGCCCTTGAACGCCGACTTGCGGTAGAAGATCGACCACCAGTAGTAGCTGGTCGGAATGAAGATCTGCTTGCCGTCCTCTGTGCTGGACAGTGCCTTCAGCGCCGGCGAGAAGTTGGCGCAGACGCCGTCCCCGGTCCACATGTCCGAAACGTCGAGCAACAAGCCCTGCTTGGCGTAGTCCCGGGCGACCGACCCGGCCAGCCAGCCGATCACGTCAGGGGGCGTGGCCGAGGTCAGATAGGTCGACAACTGGGCACGGAACTGCTCCGAGGCGACCGCGTTCACCGTGGTCTTCGGGCCCGGGAACTCCTTGACGACGGTGAGCAGGGCGTCGCGCACCTTCGGCTCGGAGAAGGCGATCTGAAGAGTCAGCGGTGCGTTGGCGTTCTTGGCGCCCGACGCCACCGGCTTCGGCGAGCCGCCCCCACTGCCGATGCAGCCGGTCAGGGCCGCGCCGCTCAGGGCTGCGGCTGCGCCCAACAACGAACGGCGGCCGACCACGGACGAGCCGAACACCGTCCGTCGGATACCGGCCGTCGCGGCCGTCGCGGCCGGTGCGGGATTCATGCTGGCTTGGTTCATCGGAACTCTCTCCTTCGCCGGTGCTCCGGCAGATCGTCGTTGATCATGGATGGACGGAAGCGAAGATCGCGTTGCATTGCTGCTGCAGCTCGATGTCGGCCCACATCGCGTGCTGGGGTGCCGCGTTGGAGCAGACGATCGATCCCCAGGCGCCGACCCGGGCCGACTCGGCCATCGCGAGCCGGCAGAACTCGGCACCCACCGGGCCCTCCTCGAACCGGCCGTCGGCAGGGGTGTAGCCCACCCAGCCCTCGCCGAAGACCAGCGGTACGTCGTGCCCGACGGCCCAGTCCGCGGCCACCTCGATCCATTCGGAAAGCCGTTGTCGCATGGCGATCCGGTGCACCTGGTAGTGGTCGTAGAGCCAACGGTCGAACGCCTCGGCGTCACACCAGTCGTGGACGTACATCTCGACCCGATTGACGATGCTGGCGTTCTCCTTCCAGTGATCAACACCGGCCGGTCGCCAGCTGTCGAAGGGCGGCGCTTGTGGCTGCAGCAGCTCGGCGACTCCCGCCGGGTCGAAGTCGGCGACCGGTCGACGGATCCCGAAGGTGTCGATCAGGTCGTCCAGGACGCCGTACACGTAGGGATGGCAGACCAGCACGTCGACGTTGTCCGGGATGCCGCGCATCGCACCGGTGGGCACGCCGGCATAGTTCACGGTGCACGGCTGGGTGGGGTGTCGATCATGGAAGCGGTCGATGGCCGCGGTCAGTCGCGGTTTCAGCCCGATCAGAGCCTCCGGACCGCGGCGGTGTTCCAGGTCGGCGGTCAGGTGACCGGTGACGACCTCGTTGTGCAACTCGGTGAAGGCGATCCGATCATCGAGCCCCTCGGCGATCAGCAGGTCGATCAGGTCGGCCTGGGCGTCGGCGAGCGCATCGGGCCGTTGCTCGGGGTCGATCGCCTGCAGCGCCTCGTGCCATCCCGGTTCGGCAGCGAACGCGGGACTCTGCTGATACTCCCAGGAGGAGATGATCACGAAGCAGTCGTGCCGTCGGGCTGCCCGGAACAGTTCCAGCAGTTGCTCGCGGGCGTTGATCACGGTCGGTTGGGCGACGTCGTACCAGCGGGTCCGGCGTCCGACGCCTCCGCTGCCCGGAGTCCCACCACCCAGCGGTTCCAGACGGAAGTGTTCGGTGGCAAGGCCGGACCGGAAGAGCAGTAGCGGCATGGCACAGATCCGGATCGTGTTGTAGCCGCGGTGTACCGCGTCGGTGAAGGCACGATCGAGGTCGGCGAACGGTTCACCCGGGCCGGTCCGGACATACCAGGAGAAGTCCCAGAGGGTGATCGTCAGCTTCTCCGGGAGTCCGGGGCGGATCCGATCGGAGGCGATCACGGTCATCGGCGTGCTCCCTGCTGATCAGCGAGCAGCGATCGCAGGCCCTCGACCCGTCGGTCACGTGCCCGGTGCGGGTCGTCGGAGAACAGCAACAGGTCGGGCAACGAGGTGGCGAAGTAGTCGATCGTCGGTTCGGTGCCGGACATCTCGTCGAGGTGGTCGACCATGCCCGCCGTCAGCCGGTCGGCTGCGGCATCGTCGCCGAGCCTGCGCAGAGCCGCGATCGAGGACACGGTCGCCTCGCTGTACGGGATGCTGGCCATCGACTCGAAGTCGGTCACCTGATCGGCGGCCGATCGCCAGGCCTCGCGGGCCTGCTCGGGCCGTCCGGCGGCGGCCTGTGCGTCTCCCAGGGCGAGCTGCAACTCCGCGGAATTGGCCAACGGGTGCCGTGCCTCGCCGAGGGAGGGCGGCGGTTCGAGCGCCCGACGGATCGCCGCGATCGCGTCCTCGGGTCGGCTGTCGTCGACGGCCCGACGGGCCCGGCCCAGCTGGATGTGATCCCAGCACCGCAGCACCGCACCCTCGCCGCCTTCCCACGGTTGGAAGGCCCGTGCGGACATCAGTTGCTCGGCCTGGTCCAGCGCTCCGGTGGTGATCAACAACTCGGCGTAGCGGACGGTCAGATCGTCTCGTTGAGCAACCTGCTGGAGGTGCTCGGAGAGGATCGCCAGCCGCTGTTCCGCCGTGTCACCGGCGAGCTCGGCCAGCCGGTCGTACTCATGCCACAGCCGGGCGTCCATCGGTGCGAGTTCCAGCGCACGCAGATAGTAGGCCCGAGCAGTAGCCAGGTCATGATCGACATTGACCGCCGCCAATCCCAGGTTGCGCCAGATCACCGGCCGTTCGGGGTCGAGCTCGACGGCCCGCCGCCACTGGCGGACGGCGTCGCGGTGACGGTCCTGCGCGTAGAGCCAGTGGCCGAACAGTCCTCGCGCTGTCGGATCGTCTGGGTGGCGGTCGATCGTCGCCTGCAACACGTCGGCATCGTCCAGTCTGGCGGGGAAACAGGAATGATCATCTGTCGCCCGAGCCTGTGCTGCCGCTGCGTCCGCCATACCTTCGTCCTCGCGGTGCAGCGCCCACGCGGCCCGGTAGTAGTCGATCATCGGGCCGAGAGCGGGGGCGCCCGGGTCCCGGAGCCGATCGGCGTCGGCGGCGTCCTGCAGGACCCGGAGCGCTGCATCGAACTCGCCGCAGCCGGCGTACTCCAAGGCCACGTCCAGGCAGGTCTGAGCGTCGGTGGTCAAGGGCAGACCGGCCAGGTCCCGAGCCCACCAGTGCAGCGGGTCGGTTCGGAGTTGATCTTGGAGCTGCCGGTCGGCCTCCGATCCGCGACCGAGACGGCGCAGGATGATCACCCGGAGCGCGGACGCCTGGAGGTGATCGGGCTCGGCCGCGGTGACGTCGGACAGGTGGTGTAGCGCACTCTGGTCGCGGCCGGCAGCGGCGTCGATCCGAGCCATCCGATAGCCGGCCGGTCCGCGCCAGGCCCGGTTCCAGGTCGCCTTGGCGTAGGCGTCGTACGCGATCTCGGCGTCGCCGGTGCGTTCGGCAGCGAGCCCGAGAAGATACCAGGCCTTGCCGTCCGGTGGGTTGGGGTTCCACTCGGTCAGTCGTTCGATCGCCGTCCGGCACAGCTGGCTGGTCCGATCGTATTCGCCGCGTCGGTAGTGGTGCTCGGCCAGCGCGATCAGCGAGCCGGTGTGGCCCGGATCGCGGCGCAACGCCTCCTCGAAGTAGGGCACCGGTGACCTCGTCGCATGCCGATACTGGGTCAGGTGTACTCCGATCAGCCACAGCCGTTCGACACTGTCGACCGCCTCCGGTGCCGGCGGCTCGACCGCCGGATGCAGTGCTCGTGATTCCGTTGCCCGGTTGGCCTCCGGGGCTTGCGGCCGGGTGGTCGCCGGGACCGGCCAGTCGAGCAACGGGCCGTTGGCACCGTGGATCTCCAGTCGCGCCCCGGCGGGGATCGGACCGTTCGGTCGGATGTCGCAGCGTGCCGCCTCGCCCGGAGCGAGGTCGGTTCGTTGGGCGGCGATCAACCTGCCGTGGCCGTCCCGCAGCTCGATCCGAGCGCCGTCGATGATCTTGGTCGCTGCGATCTGCGCCTGGTAGCCGTTCGACTCGGTCTGTTGCCAGCGGATCGCGATCTCGGTGTTCGCCTGCTGCACCGGACCGATCCCGGAGATCGGATACCAGTATTGGGAGAACGTCTTGGTCTCTCCCGGTGCGATCCAGGAGAAGTCCGGTTGGTTGTCGGTGTAGACACCGGCCATCAGCTCGATGTAGGCACTGCCGTCGTCGGCGAGTTGCCGATCCCAGGCACGGCCGAACGGCGCGTTGCCCCAGGTCCACTGCTTCTTGCCAGGGGCGATCCGATGGTCGGCAACATGGACGAAGCCGGCGTCGGCCGCGTGGTCGTAACCGCCGAAGAAGTCGCCCGAACTGTCCACGCACATGTAGGAGGTCGGCACGTCGATGTTGCGATACCAGTCCAGCCGATCCCCGGGGACACCGTCGATCACCCGTGACGCGCGGGCCGGGTAGTCGATGCCGTAGTACGGTCGATCGGCCGCGGGGAACGACGTCACCGCACGTTTGGCGTGGTCGGCGACCATCGTCACGTCGTCGGGGAAGAAGGACTGGTAATGATCATGAGTCCGGGCGGCGACGTTGGCCCACCAGAGGAAGCTCTGGGTGAGTTCGGATCGGTTGTAGAGCCGCACCCGCAGCTCGACCAGGCTGGATTCGGGGCGCAGCCGGACGCCGTGCATCCCCTTCATCCGGAGCATCGGGTCATGATCGGAGCACCAGACCGTCACCGCCCCGTCCGGCTCACGCTCGATCTCGACCGAGCAGGGCAGGAAGCTCGCCGGGCGGTGATGCTGCGGCCAGTTGAACTCCACACCGCCGGCGATCCACGGTCCGGCCAGCCCGACCAGGGCCGGCTTGATCACCTGGTTGCGGTAGAAGAAGTCGTAGGCCGGATGTTTCGTCTTGTCCAGCGCGCAATGGATCCGGCCGCCGAGACCGGGCAGGATCATCAACCGGACCCAGTCGTTCTCCAGATGGACCGCATCCCAGCTCACCGGCCGAGGCTCCGCGGCGATCCGGTCGAAGAAGGGCAGCGGATACACCCGCCCGGACGACCCCTGGTAGACGCGTTGATCAAGATAGGCGGGATAGCGATCGGGCGGCTCGGGCAGGTAGCTGTCCATGGTCACCGGCTGCCGCCATCCGGCGACCCGGTGGTCGGCAAGCTCCGGCGGCCGCTGCGGTAGCGGCGTCGGGGTGCCGGTATCCCGCCCGGTCGTGTCGTCGTCGATCACAGCACAACGTTAGGGTCCACGATGACCCGGCCGGAATGGCCGATTCACCAGCATCCCTGGACGATTCGATGATCAAACCTCTGGCATCGCGCTACCGGCGGGCGTAGGGTCGCGATCATGCTGATGCCCGAGGGGTTTCCGGGTCAGCGCATCCGGGTGCTGCCACGGCCGCTGGTGACCAGGGCCATGCGGCAGCAGCCGACGGCGCGCCTGATGGTCACCGATGCGGGCCAGTTTCCCCATGCAGCAAACCACGGACGGGCGCGGCGCCGCGGTGCTCCGGAGGCAATCGTGATCTTCTGCGTAGCGGGCATGGGTTGGTGCGAGACCGACGCCCAGGTGCTCCCGGTGCCGACCGGGTCGGTGCTGGTGCTGCCACCACACCAGCCACACCTCTACCGAGCCGACGTCGCCGACCCCTGGACGATCTGGTGGTGTCACCTGGTCGGTGGTGATCTTGATGCGCTGCTCGACGGGATCGGTCGCGGCACCGAGCATCGCGTCACCGAGGTCCACGATCGTTTTCGGATGGTTGCCTCGTTCGATCAAATCGTCAGCGCGTTGGAAACCGATGAGACGATGCCCAACCTGATCACCGCCGCCGGCGCGGCCTGGGGGCTGATGGCCCAGATTGCGGCCGACCGGATCTCCGGCGTCGGTCGCAGCGAGCCGGTCCGGCTGGCCAAGGAGTATCTGCGCGCCAACTTCGCCTCCCAGATCAGCCTTCCGGAACTGGCCCGGTTGGGCGGCGTCAGCACCTCCCATTTCTCGGCCTTGTTCCGGCGGTCCACCGGCAGTGGCGTCACCGACTACGTGAAGAGCCTGCGAATGGCCCGGGCCCGAGAGCTACTGGTCACCTCGGACCGCAATGTCGCCGAGATCGCCCACACCGTCGGCTATGCCGACGCTTTCTACTTCTCCCGACAGTTCAGTGCCATGCATTCGGTCAGCCCGACCGCCTACCGCCGCAGCTTCCACACCTCGGACTGACACTCCTTCCCCTCCGCGTCCATTCCAGGAGGACATCTCTGATGACAGCCCAGGCCGCCGACCTGTTGACATTGCCGTTGGATCGCGTCGCCGTCGTGCTGATCGATTTCCAGAACGACTTCTGCAGCCCCGACATCGGGGGCGGCGATCCGCCGCCACCGAACACCCACAACGAGCAGACGGCTCGCCGGGCCAACTCCTTCGCCGAGCAGGCCGGCGCCCTCGGAGCTCACCTGATCTATACCCGGCAGGTCCTGGACATGGACATGCTGACCGAACGGCAGCGGCGCTGGGAGTCACCGAGCGGACTGTGCGCGGTCGGCAGCTGGGGCGCGGAGTTGTACCTTCCACCGGTCACCGGTTCGGTGATCGTGACCAAGCATCGCTTCGACTGCTGGCAGAGTCCCGAGTTCGTGCGTGCGCTCGACGAACGGGGTATCGACGGTTTGATCATCTGCGGTGTCGAGCTGGTCTGCTGCGTCCTGTACGCGACCCAGGGCGCTGCCGAGCGTGGCTACCACTATCTCGTCCCGACCGATCTTGTCTCGGGTCGCGATCTCGGCGATCAGACCGACAACAGGGCGGTCCGGGACTACCTGCGGCACAACCAGCCGGATCGCCTCACCACCGCTGCCGAACTGCTGGCCGTCTGGCGATCTTGATCGACGCGTCGGGATCGCTGCCGGTGAGACGGGAAAGTGATAGGGATAAGTGTCCGCTGACGCCCGCGGGCTGAGTCGGATCGGAGCTCCATGATCAACGGCAGGCAATCGACGTTCCGTTCGTCACGACGGTCAGCGGGACGGCCCGCCGTACTGCGCCGGACAGCAGCAGTACCGGTCGCTCTTCTTCTGGCCGGCACGGGCCTGGTCATCGCCGCGGCGCCTGCTGCGGCCGACCCCGAATGCAAGAGCTACCACGATCTCAACGGAGACAACCAGGCAGACACCGTAGTTGGCGCGCCAGGTGTCGTGGGCGGATCCGCACCGCGTGACGGTCAGGTCACGGTCCACCTGAGCAACGGCAAGACCGAGACGATCGCCGGCAAACCGGGCTTCGGTTCGTCGCTGACCTTCGTCTGCAACCAACTCGTCATCGGCAGCCCGTACGAGAGCGCCGCGGGTATCGCCGAGGCCGGCGCCGTCCACGTCTACGGCCCCACCGATTCAGGCACGATCGAGCGCCGCGCCACCTACACGGCCGGCCGCAACGGGGTTCCGGGCACACCGCAACAGGGCGCCCACTTCGGCACAGCGGTGGCCTCCACGCCGGACGTCCGCCCCGGGAGCGATCCCGGCTCGCAGCGGCTGTACATCGGCATCCCCGGCGAGGACGTGAACGGGATCGACGGAGCTGGGCGGGTGACCTCCTTCACCACCGGGACCGGCGATGGACCGGTCGGCGCCGCGCGGACGACCACCTACGCGACTCCTGGCGTCGCGGGCGTGCCGTCGCCGAACGCCGGGCTCGGGACGACGATCAGCGTCGATGCGGGGATCGTGGCGATCGGCGCGCCCGGGCAGCCGGTCGGCGGTGTCGCTCGCGCGGGCAAGGTCATGATCGAATCGATCAACAACGACTTCACGACCTACTCGTTGAGCCAGGACAGCAGGAACTTCCCCGGCACCGCGGAGACCGGTGACCGGTTCGGCTGGTCGGTCCACGTCGCACCGTCGGTCGATTCGTCGCCGACCAGACTGCTGATCGGTGTCCCGGACGAGACGATCGACGGCATCGTGCACGCCGGCGCCGTTGACGTCGTCCCGTTCTCCGAGGCGACCGGTCGGCCGAACGACAAGATCGTGGCCTGGGATCAGGACTCGCCGGGGATGGCCGGAGCGACGGAGCAGGGCGACCGGTTCGGCTGGGCGGTCGGCTCGGCGGTGATCGGGGATCTGCAGCAGCTGGTCGTCGGGACGCCGTACGAGGCAATCGGGGACCGGGAAGCGGCCGGGATGGTGCAGACGATCCGCACCGGTCTGGCCTGGACCCAGTCGACCCGGGGAGTCCCGGGCACACCCGAGTCCGGCGACAGGATGGGCGCTTCGCTGTCCGGATCGATCATGGGTCTGGCCATCGGGTTGCCGGGTGAGAACGACGCGTCCGGTGCCGTGATCGTGGGAGTACCCCAGGACGAGGAGACGCCGGAGTTGTTGCTGCCGCAGAGCTCCGGATCGCCGGCCTGTTTCGGATCTGCCCTCCAGCATTGACGATCCGGCCACGGTGCCCCACACAACGCATGCCATACGATCAGCCGACAGCAGGACGACCGGGAGGTGAACCCAGACCGTGATGCGATCAGGTAGACCAGTCATGGCCCCCTCGACGGAGCACACCTCGATGTCTGAGGATCGCGCGGCGGCGTACTCCCATGCCTGGATCGCAGCCGTTCCGAAGATCGAATTGCATGTCCATCACGTCGGCGCGACCTCTGCCGACACGGTCGCTGATCTTGCCGCACGGCATCCCGAGTCCGGCGTACCGACCGACCCCTCCGCACTCGAGGAGTTCTACCGATTCACCGACTTCGATCATTTCCTCCAGGTCTACGCTGCCATCTCCCGGCTGCTCTCCACCCCGGAGGACGTGTATCGACTCACGGTGGGAAATCTTGCCGATCTTGCAGCTCAGCACGTGCGCTATGTCGAGATGACCGTGACCCCCAACGGGATCCTGACCGGTGGTGTCCCCCGCGAGGGCCTGGTCGAGGCTCTGGATGCGGCCCGCGCTGCGGCGGCCCGCGACTGGGATCTGACAGTCAACTGGATTCTCGACATCCCCGCCTTCACCGGCGAACCGGCCGAGGTGGTGATGGACCTGTGCGAGCAGCGGCAGCCGGCAGGTCTGGTCGCGCTCGGGCTGGGTGGACCGGAGACTCCGCGGGCCGACTTCGCTGCGTACTTCGGCCGAGCGCGAGCGCTCGGCCTGGGGTCGGTACCGCACGCCGGTGAGGCGTCCGGCCCGGAGAGCATTCGGGCTGCACTGCAGGTGCTCAAGGCAGACCGGATCGGGCATGGGATCCGGGCCGTGGAGGATCCGGCCGTGCTGGTCGAACTGGCCGATGCCGGCGTGCACCTGGAGGTCAGCCCGACCAGCAACGTTCGGACGCGGGTGGTGCAGACCTACGAGGACCATCCGCTGCCGACCCTGCTGGCTGCCGGCGTCCCGGTGTCGATCAACTCCGACGATCCTCCGATGTTCGGCACCACGCTGACCCGGGAGCTGCAGATCGCCGCACAGCTCGTCGGCTCGGAACAGATACCGCGCTTCCTGCGCAACGCCATCGGCGCCTCCTTTGCCAGCGACACCGTCAAGAGGTCCTACCTCGCCGAGCTCGCCGACGCCGAGACACACGCCCGGGATGGGTGACCGGCGGCAGCCTGCTGCTCCCGGGTGTCCCAACGATGGCAGGGGCGGGCCCGGTCGCCGACCTTCAGCGGGTGTGCGCCGTGATGAACCGCAGCATCTGCTTCGAGGCCGCCTGCAACCAGGTCCGACGATGCGGGCACGCGGTCTTGGCCTGTTCTCGATGAGCTCGGGCAGGCATCCAGCAGATCTGCCCCGGCATCAGGGATCAGGGTGTCGGGATCTGTCCGAGCGGCTGCTGGTCCGACCGATTCAGGTCCCAGAGCCAGATCGGCGGACCCGCTTGTTGATCTTGACGCAGGTAGTTGGCGGTGGACTGCGATCCCGGTGTCATACCCGGTTGCAGGATCAGATCGACTGCCTGGTCGACGGGCACGAAGCGTGCCTCGATGATCAGGTTGTCGGGATCATGCGGTGCGAATCGATCTCCGATCACCGGTTCTACAGCAACGGTGAAGGCGAGGAACAACAGCGGCTGATCGCGGCCCGGCGCGTAGTGCTGACTACCGAACGCCAGCGACCCTACCGACCGGACCGACAGCCCGGTCTCTTCCTCGACCTCTCGCCGGACCGCGGCATCGAGTAGCTCGCCTCGCTCCAGGCGACCTCCGGGGATGACCCACTGGTCGGGGCCTTCACCACCCAGAGTGTGCTCGTGCACCAGTAGGACAGACTCGTCCCGTCGGACCACGCCACCGACAACCATCGCTGCGCGAGTCCATCCGTCTGAGGCGTCAGTGCTCATCGCCGAACCTCCCTGATCCCGAGCGCTCACTCACGTTCGACCACGGCGAACCCGGGCAGCGGCGGTCAGCAGATCTTGTGCTTCTGCCAGCGCAGATCCTCGTCATGATCGATCACCGTGAGTTCCCGATCCTGCCAGTAGTACTGCAGGCTCGGATCCTGCCAGCCCTGATACACCTCGTCCCAGTCCAGGATGCTGCAATGCGGCGTCAGCGAACCATGGGTGATCTCCTCGTCGGAGCGTTGATAGCGCAGGTCGAGGGACAGCCGGACCAGGTTGCCGAGCTTATTCGGCGTGCCGCGATGCACCGTCAGGCTGTTGAAGGTGAGCACGTCACCGGCGGCATAGTCGGTGGTCCCCCAGGCCAGGCCCGAGTCGCAGATGTAGGCCTCCAACTCGCCGGCCCCCTGGGCGGCGTGATAGGTCAGCAGGCCGTCCTTCTGCGATCCCACCAGCACGGCCAGACCACCGAGATCACGCGGGCAGTCACCCAGCGGGAACCAGGCCGTCCAGACGTTCTTCGTGCCCTGGATGTGGATGAAGTCCTGATGCGGCGGCGTCGGGGTGAACGAACTGCCGGGGATCATCACCCGGGCGATCGACAACGGCTGCCGCAGCGGCTGCATGCCCAGAAGCCCTGCATACAAGGAGATCATCGCCGGATCGTGGCCGATCGCGTGGAACTCCTCGATCCGATAGATGTCGCGATAGGCGTCCAGCGGGATGCCCGTCCCGCAGAACGCGGCTTCGACCGGCGGCACCCGGTCGAAGGACTCGACATCGGCGACACCGTCCATCGGGTCGGTGCCGTCGACCAGCCAGCCGTGCCGCTGGACCACTTCCATCATCTGGCGACGCAGGCCGAGCACCCGGTCGCGGTCCAGCAGGCCACGGAAGAACAGGTAGCCATCCTCCGCCGAGCGTTCCAGCAGGGCCTGCGGATCGCCGAGCAGTGGCGTCGAGTCGGTCAACTCGACGGTCGGATTGGTCGTCGGGCTTGCAGCGGTGGTCATCGTCGACTCCCCATGAACGTGGATCGGGTGATCTTGGTCATTGGTCGGTCACCATTCAAACCCGTGAAGGGTCCGCCGCGCCATGGTGGAATCGATCCGCTTCCTGGACGATTCGCCGTTCAGCCCAAACCGTTCAGCCCAGGAACGGTGACGTCCCCGGTGCGTCCGCCCAGTCGTAATGCCGCCGCAGCTCACCGAAACACCAGTCCGCCGGCGTCGACGAGTACGTCCCGTCGATCGCCTGCACCGAGTCGGGTCCGCAGCCGTCCCCTGCGTCTCCGCCGTCCAGTGCGATCCGCAGCGCGGCGGCCAGGTCGGCGTCGGTCTGCTCGGTCCGGGACCGCGGGTCGATCGACACGAACAGGGCCGTTCCGGAACGCGCCACCAGATCCAGGAACTGACGGTTCAGCTGCCACGGGACCTGCGGCGTGCACGGCACGCAATCGGCATCCACGGTGAAGAGTCGGCGATGCTGGACCAGCCGATGAGCCAGCGTGTTCACCCCCATCCGTCGGGTGCGTTCCCAGTCCCGTCCCGACGTGTCGTCACCGGTCCGTTGGGCGTCCACCACACCGGCCGCCAGATGACCGATCGTGTTGCAGCCCAGCAGCAGCGCCGAATCGGCCGCCTCCCGGATCACGTCGTAGAAGGTGTTGATGATCTCGGCGTTGGTCCGGCTGCGATCTGCGAACGACCAGCCCGCAACGGTCAGCTCGGCACCCATCGCCGGACCGAACCGGCCGAAGATGTCGTAGCTGCTGAAGTCGTGCTTGATCAACTCATAACCCCAGCCGCGGAACCGACGAAGATCATCGGTGACCCGGTCCAGCACCTCCGGACGGGTCGGGTCGAGGGTCACCTCACGATCCCGATCCGGCCGCGGGATCGCCAGCCCGCGGTCGGACTCGGCCCGGGACCGCAACGGGCGGAACCACAAGCCGGGGCGGGCGCCGATGGCGGTGATCTCGGCTGCCACCTCGGCCATGTCGTCGAAGATTCCTGGAATGCCTTCGTCCCAGGGACCGCCGGAGCCGGGCCCGCCGGCGTTCCAGCCGTCGTCGATCACGCTGTACGGCCGGACCGGGTGTCGGTCCGCCAGTTCGACCACGGTCCGGGCGTCGCCGAGCACCGCCTCGCGGTCGAAGCCGACGCCGTAGGCGTAATACCAGTTGTTGGCCCCGACCAGCGGCTGCTGCGGCAACAGGCCGGCCGACCGGCGTCCGGCCATCGCATCGACCAGATCGCGCTGTGCCTGCTGCGGGGACCGGTCGACGCTGTCGATCCAACGCACTGTCGCCAACGCGATCTCGCGATCACCGGGGACCAGAGCGGATCCGCCGTTGCGGACGTCGAGCCACAACGAGATGCCCTGCGGATCGACCGTCCAGAAGCAGAAGGCCGACGGGCGGACGTCGACCCCGGCACCGATCACGGCACCGGACGGCTCGTCCCATCCGGTCCAGTACCACGGCAGGACACGTTCGGGACGCAGCCGCTCCCAGCCGAGCTCGCCGTAGGAGCGTTCCCACGCGTCGCCGCTGACCGTCATCGTCGCCGGTGACCGCCGCCGCCACCGGAGAACGATCCTGGACACCTCGCCGGAGGTCCGCAGGCCGATCGTCAGACCGGCCGGATCATGATCATTACCGGTTGTGCCGAGATCGACGACCGTACGACCCAGGGTCCAGCGGTTGCCCGCAGCAACCGCTGCCGCCAATCGGTCGTCGATGTCGTCCTGGACGAAGACCGCGTCCGGTTGCGGCGTCGGGACGATCGCGTTGTTGATCATCAACTCGTTGATCATCAGTTCTGGGCTCCTCAGACTGCGGTGGCTGTCGGGACCGCATCCTGCCAGCTACCGATGATCAGGACGGCACGTGGTCGGCCACGGTCCTCGCCAGTGCACCGATCTCGCCCGGGCCGACCCGGCAGCAACCACCGATCCAGCGTGCCCCGGCATCGCGCCACAGCGGTGCCAAGGCCGGGTCGAACCCGGACGGTCCGATCCAACGGCGAGCGGTCGCGTCCCATCCCCGACCGCTGTTGGGATAGCCGACCGCCGGTTTCCCGGTGATCTTGGCCGCCTGCCGGACGGCGGGCAACACGTCCGACGGCCGACAGCAATTGACGCCGACCGCGATCACATTCGCCGCCGATCCTGCGACCGCGAACGCGTCGGCGAGCGGCTGCCCGGCCCGGGTACGGTCGCCGTCGATGGTGTAGCTGAACCAGGCCGGCAATGCGAGCTCGTCCAGGATCGTCACCAGCACCTCGGCCTCGTCGACGTCGGGGATGGTCTCCACCGCCAACAGGTCCGGCCCCGCGGCGGCCAACAGCTCCATCCGCGGGAGATGGAAGTCCCGCAGTGCCGCGGCGGACAGACCGTAGCGGCCCCGATACTCCGAGCCGTCGGCGAGCACCGCGCCGTACGGTCCGATCGAGGCTGCAACCCAGCGTTGTACGCCGTCACCGGCCATGCTGTCGCGGACGTCGCGGGCGATGGTCACGCTGGAACCGACCAGCGCCGCACCGTCGGCTTCGGCCACCCCGGCAGCGGTCCAGCCCGGGACACTGGCCTGATAGCTGGCCGTCGTCGCCACCCGGGCACCGGCCGCGTAGTAGGCCCGGTGGACCTCGGCGATCTCATGTGGCGCGTCGCGCAGCAGTCGCGCCGTCCACAGCCGATCGGACAGGTCGTGGCCGCGGTCCTGCAACACGTTGGACAGACCGCCGTCGATCACGATCGGGCTGCCCGCTGTCGCCGCAGCAACCGGCTGGGGCCGGGGATCGGAGCTCACACCAGCAGTATCCCTCGGGGCCCCTGGACGGGAACCGCTGGACTGGAACACTGGCGTCGTGACCCACCTGCAGCGGCGGAGCGTATTTCGCGCGAGTCTGGGCCCGGCCTGGCGTTCGGCGTCGGCCGAGGCGATCCGGGATGCCGTCGGGGGCCGGCGGGTGTTGATCACCGGCGCCTCCTCGGGGATCGGGCGTGCCACCGCCGTGCTGCTGGCCCGCCACGGCGCCGAGCTGATCGTGCTGGCCCGACGCGGTCAGCTGCTGGCGGCCCTGGTCGCCCAGATCCACGCTGCCGGCGGCCGTGCCGAAGCCGTACCCTGCGATCTTGCCGACCCCGAGGCGGTGGCCGCCGCGATCGCAACGATCGGCCCGCAGCCGGTGGAGATCATCGTCAACGCCGCCGGACTGTCGATCCGGCGCAGCGTCACCGAGCTGGTGGACCGGTTCGACACGGTGACCCGGACGATCTCGGCCAACTATCTGGGGCCGGTCCGGCTGGCCACCGGGCTGCTGCCGGCCACCCGATCGGCAGCGCACGGCCAGCTGATCGAGATCAGTACGGTGACCGTCGACCTGCCTGCCCCCGGCTGGTCGGCCTACGCCGCCTCCAAGACCGCCTACGACACCTGGTTGCGGGCTGCCGGCCCGGAACTCCTCGGCGACGGCGTCGCCGTCAGCAGCGTGCACCTACCCCTGGTGCACACCGCCGGCAGCGCTCCGACCTACGGTCCACGGACACCGGGCCTGACCGCAGACGAGGCCGCAGAGATCATCGCCGCCGTGATCGTCCGATCGCCACGGGTCCTGATCCCGTGGTGGGCACGCGCCGGAGCGGCCGGCTGGCGATTGACCCGCCCGCTCACCGACCGGGTTGCCGGCGTGCTTCATGCCCGAGCCTTTCAGCGGATGGGTCGACCACGGTGACGTTCATGGATCTAGGTGCTGCCGTGTACGGGGTGCTGCGCTATGGCGCAACGCCGGCTGCGGTCGGATTCCTTGCTGGACGGCGATCCGCGCCGGTGCTGTTCGACGACGACGGTGCGGTCTCGGGTGCAGATCTCTGGGCTGCGGTTCAGGCGACCGCGGCCGATTGGGCGCGGCGCTCCCCGGGCCGGCACCGCATCGGCGTGCTCTGCGATCAAGATCGCAACTTCGTCATCGCACTGCTTGCCGGCTCCGCACTTGGCTGGGACGTCGTCGGGTTGGGGCCACGCAACGACGACGCACGACTGGCGTCGATGATCGACCGCCACCGCCTCACTGCGATCGCCGGCACCGACCGCTCCCGGTTGGCGTCGGTCGCCGGTGATCATCCGGTGCTGCCGATCAGCACCGGTACCGAGACTGCCGGCCGGCGGGCGCCGAAGCCGCGCCGCAGGGGACAGGTGATCCTGCTCAGCAGTGGTACGACGGGCGCGCCGACGGCCTCCGGTCGCCGTCGCTACGGTCCTGGCCTGGCCCGACCGGTGATCGGGTTGTGGCGACTGCTGCAGCCCGCCGGTGGCCCGATGTTGATCATGGCACCGCTGTGGCACGGGTACGGGCTCGGCATGCTGATGTTGGCGCTGGCCGGCGGCGTACCCGTCCTGCTGACCCGGCGACGATCCGCGGTCGACCTGGCGACCATCGCCGACCAACGGCACGTCCGGACGATCGTCGTGTTGCCGGTGCAACTGGCGGCGCTGATCGAACGTTGGCCGAGTAGACCTGCGTCGCTGCATCGGGTGATCACCGGCTCGGCGCCGCTGTCACCGGATCTGAGCCGACGTGCACTGGATGTCGTTGGGCCCCGGCTGATCAATCTCTACGGCAGCACCGAGGCCGGCTGGGCCACCTGGGCGACCCCTGCCGACCTCGCCCGGGCACCGGGGACGGTCGGCAGGCCGGCTCCCGGCGTGCGCGTGACGATCATCGACGGCCAGGTGCATATCGACAGCCCGCTCGGGACCGACCCACGCCGCCCGACCCCGACCGGAGACCGCGGCCACTTCGGCGATCACGGCGGTCTGATGATCGACGGCCGGCTGGACGACATCGTGATCATCAACGGCAACAACGTGTCGCTGTCGGCGGTGCAGCGAGCCCTCGACGATCATCCGCAGCTCGACTGGGCGCGGGTGCGTGCCGAGGCCGATCCGATCCGGGGACACCGACTCATTGCCGACGTCCGTACGACCTCCGGTGCCGACCTCGCCGTGATCGTCCGACAACTCGCCCGGGTGCTGGACTGGTACGCGGTCCCGAGGCTGCGCTCGGTCTCCGGCTCGACGCCGGATGACGGCAGTTCGGGTGAAGGTCTTCCGGAATCCGCTTGATGGGCGCAAGATTCCGTCATGGCCATCATTGAACCGCCCCGCAGATCGCGCCGTGTCGTGCTGAGTGCGGCGCTCGGCGGCACCGCTGCCGCCCTGACCGGCAGCTCGATCGCCGCGGCGAGTCCACGGGACATCACCGACACCTCGACCGGACAGTCCGGCACGCCGCACCGGGCCGTCGGCCGGCGTAGCGCCGGATCCGGGACGCCGACGATCACCGCCGACGACCTGCGATTCACCCCGCACACCCGCCTGCGGCGCGGCCGGGCCCGCCAGGTCGGACTCGAACCGGGCCGTATCGACAAGATCACCGACGACATCGGCCGCTTCCTCAGTCCGACACCCGAGACGCCGGCCCATCCGGAATATGCCGGCGCAGCGGTGATCGCGGTCAAGGACGGAGTGATCGTCGCGAACGAGGCCGCCGGCAAGGCCGTCCGTTACGGCCTGGCCGACACCACCGTCATCGAGTTGCCGGCCGATCAGCAGATCGACGCCCGGACCGACACCATCTGGGACCTGGCGTCGATGTCCAAACTCTTCACCGCGACCGCGGTCGTACAACTGATCGAACAGGGGTTGGTCGGCCTCCAGGATCCGGTCGTCGACCACCTGCCGGCCTTCGCCTCCCACGGCAAGTCCGACATCCTGATCCGCCATCTGCTGACTCACACGTCGGGACTGATCCCGGACCCGATCCCCTCACTGTGGAAGGGATATGACAATCACGACGACCGGGTGGCCGCGATCCTGGACACCACGCCACACGCCGGCCCGGGCGTCGAATACGTCTACTCCGACATCAACTTCATGACCTTGGGTTTGATCGTGGAGAAGGTCTCCGGGCAGTCACTGGACCGCTACGTCCATGATCACATCACCGCACCGCTGGGGATGCGGGACACGATGTACAACCCGCCGGCGTCGCTGAAACACCGGATCGCCGCCCAGGAATACGAACCGTGGGCCGACCGTGGCCTGGTCTGGGGCTCGGTACACGACGAGAACGCCTGGGCCCTGGACGGCGTCGCCGGCCACGCCGGCGTCTTCTCCACCGTCGGCGACATGGCGATCTTCGCCCAGACCTACCTCAACGGAGGCAGCTACCGGGGTACGAGGATCCTTCGCCCGGACACGGTCCGGTTGATGCTGCACGACTACAACGGCGAACAGTTCCCCACCGACACCCACGGGTTGGGTTGGGAGCTCGGACTGGTCTGGTACCACGCCGCGCTCTGGTCGCCGGTCTCGTTCGGCCACACCGGATTCACCGGCACCTCGATCGTGGTCGACCCGATCGACCGCCAGTTCGTGATCTTGATGACCAACCGGGTGCATCCGGATCGGGAGTGGGGCAGCAACAACCCGTCCCGGCGAGCGGTCGCCGACGATCTCGGGCTGGCGACCACGATCCGCCCGAACAGCGGTCGGCAGGCCTGGTTCAGCGGTCGCACCGACAAGACCACGACGACTCTTGACGTCGGGCTGCCGGCGACGGCCGACGGTCGGCTGGACTTCGATCTCTGGTACGACACCGAGCCGCTGTACGACTACGGCAGATTGCAGAGCTCGACCGATGGCAGCACCTTCGCCGCCCTGCCGTTCCGGTTGCGGGGCAGGGACATCGTTGCCGAGAGTGACGGCTCGGTCAACGGCTACGGCGGACGGCGTTGGCTGCACTGCAGTGCTGACCTGCCCGACGGCACCACCCGGCTGCGCTGGAGTTACCAGACCGATTCCACGTCCCAGGGCCGCGGCATCTATCTGGACGACATCGTCGTCCGCTCCGGGCCGAAGACCGTCTTCGATTCGGGGCGACGCCGGGACGCCGCCGCGATCACCACGAACGGGTGGCACCTCTCCCCCGGCGGCTGAGGTCCGGCCGCGGCTGCGGCGTGTCGTTGCCGAAGCTTCGCCTTGGGATGTCTTCGCATCCGCGCAGTTTCGCGTACGGTGTAAGGAGGACTGCACCGACGAAGGTTCCCCCATCATGATCTTCCTCTACATCGCGATCGGCTGGATCGTGCTGCTCGTGCTGTTCGTGATCTTCTGGGCCCGTTTCGCCGGTCGCAGGCGGGATCTGAGCGATTCCATCGAGCAGGACCGGGCGCGTTCACCCCGCTTGCGGGTGGTCGACGACAACCCCGACGACGAGAAGCAGGACCCCAGCGACGTCGCTTGAGGGCGCCGATTGGCTGCACGGAACCCTGCCGGGATGCGTATACGTTGGGGCGTGTGCTCGAGGGACGCGTCGTAGCTGACGCCGGCCATGCCGTCGCGGGAACGGAACGGTCGGCGAGTTGGCCGATCCTCCGCCCCGTGCTGGTCTTCCACCTGGCCACCCGGCTGGTGATCATCGTGGCACTGCTGATCGCCGCCGCGATCAGCGAGCGAACCTTTCCCGAGGTCGTCCTGCGCTGGGACGGTCAATGGTTCGAGCGGGTCGCCACCGAGGGCTACCCGGCCGACCTGCCGATCGGCCTGGACGGCAAGGTCGAATCCAATACGACGGCGTTCTTCCCGGTATTTCCCCTGCTGGTCAAGGGATTGATGACGCTAGGGATGCCGTTCTGGCTCGGCAGCATGATCATCAACCTGGCGGCCTCCAGCGCCGCGGTGCTGCTGATCGTGCTGGTCGGTTCGCAGTATCTGGATCGTCATGCAGCCCAGTTGCTCGGCTGCGTCTGGACGACGTTTCCACTCTCCTCGGTGCTGACGACCGCCTATTCTGAGGCGGTGTTCGGCGTGGTTGCGGCGGCATCGTTGCTTTTCATGCTGCGTCGGAACTGGGTGCTGGCCGGGGTCGCTGCAGCGCTGGCGGGGGCGACCCGACCGACCGGGATCGTCTTTGCCGGAGCCGTCGGCCTTGCCGCGCTGATCGCGATCGCCCAGCGGCGGGAATGGCGCAGTGCGATCGGCGCCGCGATCGCTCCACTCGGCTTCCTCGGTACGGTCCTCGGTACCGGGCTGTACGCCGGGCGATGGGACGCCTGGGCGGTGACCGAGCGGGACGGCTGGCACCTGAAGCTCAACTTCGGCGCCGGCTGGCTGAAGTGGCTCGACCTGTCGGCGTCCACGCCGGTGGGATACGTCCACCTGGTGACCGCGACCATCGTGGTCGTGCTGCTGATCCTGACGATCATCGCCATCGCCCTTCGGCCACCGGTGCCGATCATCGCACTGATGGTGGTCGGCGCATTCGTGGCCTGTGCCTATGACGGGGTCGGAATGAACGCCGCCCCGCGGAACATGATGTCGATGTTCCCGATCTTCGCCCCGGTGGCGATCCTGCTGGCCCGCTGCCCGGCCGGTGTCCGGTGGACCGTCCTCGGCATCGGTGCCGTCGTGTCCGCCGTGGTAGGTGCCGCGGTCTTCGCCTTCGTCCCGCTGCCTCCGTAGCCGAGGCTGGTGATCGTCGGGAGCCTTCGACCGGCCCCGAGTTGTTCGAACCAGCCCCGCGATCATCGTGGCGCTGTTACGGTTTGAGCCGATCACAGCACGACTGGAGGATGAGCATGTCGGTGCCTCCGGGAGGAGGTCGGTCGCCCGTCGCGCGCCCCAGGATCTCGATCATCCGTCGGACGTTGGCGATCATCGGAGGCGTACTGCTGGCGCTGTTCGTCGCGTTGTTGATCATCGGATTGGCGATGCCCGATCCGCCGACAACGGTCGCGCCGAGCGTCTCGGCGTCGACAACCGGGCCGTCGGCCTCTGCCGCGACTTCCTCGGCGGCCGCATCACCCGACGCCAACTCCGCACGGCCCAGTTCAGCACGGCCCACTTCCGAACGCCCCAGCCCGAGTCGATCGGCACGGACGACGCCGGACCCCCTGCCCCGCAAGAAGAACTCGACATCGCCGACGTCGGCACGAGCTCCCGCCGACAGTGCCCTGGCGGCGGTTGCGGCTCTGACGGTGAAGGGGCGCGCGGCCAAGACCGGCTACGTCCGCGCGCGCTTCGGCTCGGCTTGGCCGGACAGCGATGACAACGGCTGCCGGCAACGCGACGATGTGCTCAATCGGGACCTGCGATCCAAGACCTTCGACGGGTGCAAGGTGCTGACCGGAGTCCTGGACGACCCGTACACCGGGAAGACGATCTTGTTCCGGCGCGGGCAGCGCAGCTCCGCCGAGGTCCAGATCGATCACGTCGTGGCGTTGTCCGATGCCTGGCAGAAGGGCGCCCAGCAGTGGAGTCAGCAGACCCGGGTCTCCTTCGCCAACGACACCCTGAACCTGCTGGCGGTCGGCCAGTCGGTGAATGCGTCCAAGGGTGACGGTGACACCGCGACCTGGCTGCCGCCGAACAAGCCGTTCCGCTGCCAGTACGTCGCCCGTCAGGTCGCAGTCAAGAAGAACTACGGCCTGTCGGTGACCGCCGCCGAGCGGGACGCCATGGTCCGCGTACTCTCCGGCTGCCCGAAACTCCGATTGCCTGTGCGTACGGCGATCCCGGCCCACCCGGCGCCGCGGCCGAAGCCCGAACCGCCGGCACCGAAGCCACCGGTCCGACAGCCCTCGGCGGCTGCCGGTGGCGGCGGCAACTGCGCACCCGGCTATGACCCGTGCATCCCGCCGTACCCGCCGGATCTGGACTGCTCAGACGTCGACGGACCGATCAGCGTCTCCGGCGACGACCCGCACGGACTCGACGGAGATGGCGACGGCGTCGCCTGCGAGTCGTCCTGACCGTCGACCATGATCAACTCCGATCACCCGGTCGGTGTCGTCCTCGTCGCGCTCAGGCTCCGCAGCTCGCCGAGCACATCGTCGGAGGTCTGGGCGAGCGAACGCTGCTCACCGTCCTGCAGCCATTGCGCGAAGGCAAGGG
Organism: Microlunatus soli; assembly: GCF_900105385.1. Taxonomy (NCBI): domain Bacteria; kingdom Bacillati; phylum Actinomycetota; class Actinomycetes; order Propionibacteriales; family Propionibacteriaceae; genus Microlunatus; species Microlunatus soli. The sequence continues at coordinate 2,561,075 of NZ_LT629772.1, forward strand.
CAAACACGGTGGAGCCCGATTCGGCAGCCAGGGTTGCGGCGGGTTCGGCAATCCCGCGCGCCCGGAGCGCGCCGGCGACGGCCGTGGCCAGGGCTGCGAGTTTGTGTGACTCGCGTTCCTGCAGTGCCGGGTTCTGCTCGATCACCGCTTGCCGCATCCGCGAGTGGGGCCGAAGCTCGTCAGGGAAGAGCGCGGCAGCAGCCCGCAACGCGTACCCGACAGCATCGAGTGCGGAGGCGTCGTCCGGAGCATCCTCAACCCCGGAGACGAAGGCCTGCAGGACGTTCTGCTGACCATGGAACAGGACCTCACGCTTGTCGCTGAAGTGTCGGAAGAAGGTGCGTTCGGTCAGCCCGACCGACGCTGCTATCTCCGCGGCCGTCGTCTGCTCGTACCCACGGCTGGCGTACAGCTCGAGCGCAGCAGCCTGCAGTCGCTCCTTGGCCCTCGGTTCCCAACGCACCATGGGTCGATTCTAGGCGTGATGACAGGGACTGTCGTCACAGGTGTATGGTGATGTCTGTCGCTGACATCAGTCGCTGACATCACCCACTCGTGGCTCCGCTCCGGTTGCGGAGCCGAGGGAGACAGACATGCACGTATTCGTCACCGGAGCCTCCGGCTGGATCGGCTCCGCCACCGTCGACGACCTGCTCGCCGCCGGACATCGGGTCACCGGACTCGCCCGCTCCGACGCGTCGGCAGCCGCCCTGGAAGCGAAGGGATCGGCCGTCCTCCGCGGCGACCTGGACGACCTGGCCGGCATCCGGTCCGGAGCCGAACAGGCCGACGCCGTGATCCACCTCGCCAACAAACACGACTTCTCCGATCAGGCAGCATCGAACGCCGCCGAACGGGCCGCCACCCAGACCATCGGTGACGCCCTGGCCGGCAGTGATCGCCCGTTCCTGATCGCCTCCGGACTGGCCGGCCTGGCCAAGGGCCGTCCGGCCAGCGAGGACGATGCGTCCCCGTTCCACGGCCCGGACGCGCCGCGGGGCGGCAGTGAAAGCCTCGCCCTCGAGTTCGTCACGCAAGGTGTCCGTTCGGTCGGCCTGCGGTTTGCTCCGACAGTGCACGGCGCCGGCGACCACGGCTTCGTCGCCTTCCTCGCCGCCGTCGCCCAGCAGAAAGGGGTCTCCGGCTATCCCGGTGACGGCACCAACCGCTGGGCCGCCGTGCACCGCACCGATGCCGCCCGGCTCATCACTCTCGGGCTCGACAAGGCACCGGCCGGCTCCCGCCTGCACGCCGTCGCCGAAGAAGGCGTGCCGACGCGCACCATCGCCGAAGCGATCGGCCGCACCCTCGATCTCCCCGTCACCTCGATCGCCCCGGACGATGTCGATGATCATTTCGGCTGGATCGGTGCCTTCTTCGCGATGGACCTGTCCGCGACCAGTGCGGCCACCCGGCAGTTGCTCGACTGGGCTCCCACCGGTCCGACCCTGATCGATGATCTCGACGCCGGAGCGTACGGAGTCGCCGAGTAGCGCTTCACCGCCTGCCATCGCGGACGTAACGTGCTGATGCTGCCTAGGAAGCAAAGCCGCGGACGGTCGCTCGGATCGTGTCGGCATGCTCATAGATCTGATCAAGGCTGTCGATCGCGTGCCGGGTCTCGTTCTTCTGTTCATCGAAGAGCCCGAGGTATTTCTGCTTCTTGCCGTTGAACCACAGCCGCGCGATCGTCTTGCGGTTGTTGTCGTCGAGCAGCACCGCGAAATAGGACTTGGCGTCGCGATGCACGACCCGCTGCGGCTTGACGTCGCCGCAAGCAATGGCCTTGACGATCTGATAGCCCTCCAGTTCCTCCAATGTCGTCTCGATCTCATGGTCCTGCATCAGATCGGACGCAGCCGGCGGGCCGCTTGTCAGTGGCCCGCCGGTCTCAGCCGGAGACACGACCGGGGCTATCGGGGTGGTCGCTCCGAGCGCGGTCTTGAGCCGGTCATTGACCTGCTCGTTCACGAACTGTTTCGCTGCCTTCTGCACGAGGGCGGTGAACTGCACCCGAGTGTCCTGTGTGAACCGTCCGTCGTAGACCTGGGCTGTGAAGAGCCGGACGAAGGACTCGTCCGGATCCTTGAACTGCTCGGCGATGGCCCGCTTGAGGGCACCGACGTATTTGAGCTCCTCGGCCGCACTGATCACCGACTCGAGGTCGAAGCTCTCCTTCGTCAGCTTGCGCAGCTCGGGCAGCAGGGTCTCATCCATGTCCAACAGATCCAGCACCAGGAAAGGACGATCGTCCATTTTGTTGGGCGCGTCGAGATCGGTATAGAAGTTGAACACCTGCCCGTTGGTCAGCACCGCGATCCGCGCGTTCGTCACGGAGAAGTAGCGGAAGAGTTGCGCGGCGTGCTCGATCCGGAGCGCGTCTCTCGAGGTCTTACACTCCATCAGAATCTGCACTTCGCCGTCGCGCATGATTGCGTAGTCGACCTTCTCCCCACGCTTGACCCCAACATCAGCGGTGAACTCCGGCACCACCTCGAGCGGGTTGAAGACGTCGTACCCGAGCACTGTCGAGATGAAAGGCATGACGAAGGCATTCTTCGTTGCTTCCTCGGTCTGGATCGCGTCGCGCTGGCTGTGAACTTTGGCCGCCAATGCGCCCAGGGCATCCTCGAACTCCATTGTTCCTCCGCCGTTGGTTCTGCTTGTCGAACCGTATCCGGCAAGCGCCATCGCGGGGTCCGTCCGTGCTTAGTCGGGACCTTGGTCCTTGGCACGGGCGAAAGCGATCCGGGCACCCGGCCGGCGGAATACGGTACGGGTCATTGGCGCAGCGAGCAGTGCAGCAACTCGCTGGTGCGGGGCAGACACCCCAGCATTGCCGGTACCCGCGACGATTTCCGGATGTGCCGACCGCCTGTCTCGCACTGCGAAGGGCGTGCGTGGGCCACGAGGAATCTTGATCATGAACCACCCAACACAGAACGCCGACTGGCAACACGATCAGCAGGATCCGCCACCGCCTTGGACGCAGCCGGGGTCGCCGTCGGATGATCCGACGGCACCCGACCATCGGCCGCGCCGGCGGCCCGGAAGGCTGATCGCAGCGATTGCTGCGACCATCGGTGCCTTCGTCCTCGGCATCGTCATCGGAGTCACCGGGCGTGGCGAGGCGAGCACCGCAAATCCCACCACGACGGTGACCGTGACCCAGACACCCGAGCCGGCTCCCACCGTCACCGCGACGGCGACCGCGACCGTCACCCAGAAACCGAAGCCGGCTCCCACGGTCACCGCGACTGTCACCGAGAAGCCGAAGCCGGCTCCGACCGTCACCGTCACGGCAACAGAGACCGCGGCGGCTGAGGACGACACGGCGGCCGGGGACTCGACCGGCGAGGACACAGCGGACGGAGAGACCGACACCACAGCGCCGGACGACGCGTCCGACGGGACCACATCTCGTGACCAGGCAGTTGCGAAGGCCGAGGAATATCTCGAGATCTCGGCCTTCAGCAAGAGCGGCCTGATCGAACAACTCGAATACGAGCAGTTCAGTTCTGCCGATGCCAAGTACGCGGTCAATCACATCGCCGTCGACTGGAATGAACAGGCGGTGAAGAAGGCCAAGGAGTACCTCGACACCCAGTCATTCCCCCGAGCAGGATTGGTCGAACAACTCAGCTACGAGGGCTTCACCAACCACCAGGCCGAGCACGGCGCTGCCGTGGCGTTCGGCGATCAGTGACTTCTCCTGCCGTGTTCCCGTCAGTTCTGTCTCGGACACTCAGTGTTGTTTGGCATAGGCCGCTACCCCGGTGTCGTACATGATGCAGGCCTCGTCGCCGTCGACCCAGGCGTCGTGTCCGGGTTCGATGACCATGACATCGCCCGGGCCGACGGCTGCCTCGGTGCCGTCGTCCATCCGGACGGTCATCCGACCCGAGATGCAGATCCCGGTGTGGCGGGCCTGGCAGGATTCCGTACCGGCGATCGGCTTGACGTCCTCCGACCACCGCCAGCCGGGCTCGAAGGTCCCCTTGCCGAGTGTGAAATCACCGATCGTGACGATGTCCATGTGCCCGTGATCCTTGAAGGGCCGGGTCTCGTCCGGCGTGTCGATGTTCCGCGAATCCAGTGCTGACATGACTTCCCCCGATGACATGGGCCGCCCCCGTGCGGCCTCCCGATTTCACGCTACGCCGGGCGGACGTTGCCGGCGTGCGGAGTTGATCACCTCCCCAACTCCCGCCTCACGTGCATGATCATCACGTGTCGGCAGCCAACGACAAAGCCGCCCCCTGGAGACCGGGAGGCGGCGATGAAAGGCGACTGTGCTGGCGCGCCCGGAGGGATTCGAACCCCCAACCTTCTGATCCGTAGTCAGATGCTCTATCCGTTGAGCCACGGGCGCCTGTTGCTCACCGCTGGCGAGCAACGCCGACTTAGCTTAGCGGTCGGGTGCCGTTCCGCCCAAATGCGTTCGCGTCGGGAACGTCCGAGCGGGGTGGTCGGCGCCCGAGGAGCCAGCCACATCGTGAGAGATGGACGACACTCAACCGATTGAGGAACCCCTGGGGTTGCGGACCAACGGCACTGGTCACCTATTGTTCACCGCGAGACGTCGGTTCGACCGGCTGCATCGGCGTCCCAGCCCTGTAGCTCTGCCCCGAAGGACCAAGGGGAACCGTGACCATTGCGTTGTTCGTCGTGATCTGCGTCATTGTCGTCGCACTGATCTTCGATTTCACCAACGGCTTCCACGACAGTGCGAACGCGATGGCCGGCCCGATCGCTACCGGCGCATTGCAACCTCGTACGGCGGTGCTGCTGGCGGCCATCCTGAACGTCGTCGGCGCGTTCCTGTCCACCGAGGTCGCCAAGACGATCTCCGGTGGGTTCTTCGACGAGAAACTGGTCACCCCGCAGATCGTGCTGGCCGGCCTGAGCGGCGCGATCATCTGGAATCTGATCACCTGGCTGCTCGGGCTGCCGTCCAGTTCCTCCCACGCCCTTTTCGGTGGCCTGATCGGCGCCGTCATCATCGGCGCCGGCCTTGCCTCGGTCAACTTCTGGGTGGTCATCTCCAAGGTGCTGCTGCCGGCACTGGCCGCCCCGCTGGTCGCCGGGCTCGCCGCGGCCGCGGCGATCAGGATCGCCGACAAGATCGTCACCGACGTGCCGAAGAAGGACACCAAGCAGGGCTTCCGCCGGGCCCAGGCCTTCACTGCCGCGATGGTGGCGCTGGCGCACGGCACCTCCGACGGCCAGAAGACGATGGGCGTGATCACCCTGGTCCTGGTTGCCGCCGGACTGCAGGGCGCCGGCACCGGTCCACACTGGTGGGTGATCGGGCTCGCCGGTCTGGCGATCGGCCTCGGTACCTACTCGGGCGGCTGGCGGATCATGCGCACTATGGGCAAGGGCATCGTCAAGATCGACACCGAGCAGGGCGCTGCCGCCGGCGCGGCCACCACTGCCACCATCCTGGCGTCCTCGCACCTCGGTTTCGGACTGTCCACCACGCACGTCTCGACCGGCAGCATCCTCGGCTCCGGCGTCGGCCGCAAAGGCGCCGACGTCCGCTGGGGTGTCGCCCGGCGGATGATGTTCGCCTGGCTGCTGACCCTGCCCGGGGCCGCGATCGTCGGCGGTGCGGCTTCGCTGCTGGCCGGCCTTGAACTGGCCGGCACCCTGATCCTGCTCGCGCTGCTCGGCCTGGCCTGCCTGGTGATCTGGCTGATCTCCCGGCGCAACCAGGTGGATCGCAGCAACGTCACCGACAGCGCCGACGTCCTGGTCCTGAACGCCGCCAAGCCGAACAAGATCGCCAAAGCGCAGCGCAAGGCAGCCGAGCGGCGTGCCAAGGAGGAACGCCGACTGGCCGCGGCCGGGCAGGCCGAACACGCAGCAGCCGGATCGACCGATGCTGCCCAGCACCCCGACCGGAAGGGGACCGACCAGTGAAGATCGATTGGCTCTCGCTGTTGATCGTCGGCGTCGTCTCGATCTCGGTGACCGCGGTGTTCGCGGTGCTGCTGTCCATCGGCATCCGGCAGATCTCACGAGCACGGCTGGCCCATGAAGAGGGCCGCACGGCAACGGCAGCGACGGTCACCGGCTGGATCGCGCTCGGCCTGATCGGCGTCATGATCCTGTTCGCGCTCTACCTGATCATCCCGCAGTTCCATTGATCTGCTGCTGACTCGGGACCCTTGACAGGATTTATTTCTTCTGGAAAGAATTCTCGGACGGTGCACGCCCCATCCGACTCCTGACGGGAATCGACGTTCCCGGACTCGCAGCTGAGGATCCCCCATGTTCAAAGAAGAACACGAGCGCCCGTCGACCGATCGCCCCCGACGGTCCGGACGCAGAGCACTCACAACAGCCCTCGCGATGATGCTCAGCCTGAGCCTGGCCGCGCTCGGCGCGACCGGTCCGGCGCTGGCCGAGGAGACGCCCCGGTCAACGGCCGACACGGCCCGGATCGACCCGTCCCGCGGACAGGCCGCGAAACCCTACCTGGGTTGGAGCAGCTGGAGCCTGCAGGCAACCACCTACCCGGGTGTCAACCCGGACGGCGGCGGCAGCTGGCTCAATCAGAAGCACGTCCTGCAACAGGCCGACGTGATCGACAAGTTGTTGAAAAAGCACGGGTACGAGTACGTGAACATCGACGCCGGCTGGCAGGACGGAGCCGACCGGTACGGCCGCCCGACGGTCAACGCCGAACGGTTCCCCGACGGCATCGGCTACCTCGCCGACTACGTACACGCCCGCGGTCTCAAGCTCGGCGTCTACACCGTCGTCGGCCTCGGCAAGGATGCCTACGCCGACGGCACGATGCCCGTCTACGGCGCGCCGCAGTGCCGCAGCTCCGACCTGGTCTATCCCGACCTGCGGACCACCAACGGCTGGGACATGTCGTACAAGATCAACTTCGACAGTCCGTGTGCCCAGCTCTACATCAACTCGATCGCCGACGTGTTCGCCGGTTGGGGTGTGGACTTCCTCAAGATCGACGGCGTCGGACCCGGGTCGTTCAAGGGTGGCGAGAATTACGACAACACCACCGACATCGCCGCCTGGAGCAAGGCGTTGCACGCGACCGGCCGACCGATCACCTTCGTGCTGTCCTGGGCTCTGGCACATACCGAGGCCGACACTTGGAAGAACTACTCCAACGGCTGGCGGATCGACACCGACGTCGAGTGCTACTGCAACACCCTGGTGACCTGGAACTCCTCGGTCAAGGGCCGCTGGAACGACGTCGTGCAATGGATCGACGATGCCGGGCCCGGCCACTGGAACAATCTCGATACCCTCAACGTCGGGGTCGGCGAGATGGACGGACTGAACAAGGACGAACGCCAGTCCACTATGACCCTCTGGGCGATCGAGTCCGCGCCGCTCTACCTCGGTGACGACCTGACCAAGCTGGACCGGTACGGGCTTTCCTTGATCACCAACGACGAGGTGATCGCCGTCGACCAGCAAGGCAATCCCGCCCGTCCGGTGAGCCAGGCGTCCCGCCAGCAGGTCTGGTACGCCAAGAACGACGACGGCAGCTACACCGTCGCACTCTTCAATCTCGATGATCAACGCACCGCCGATGTCACCGCAAGGTTTGCCGACCTCGGCTTCGACGGAACCGCCGATGTCCGTGATCTCTGGCAGCGCAAGGGACTGGGAGCTGCGACCCAGAAGATCACCGAATCGCTGCCCCCACACGGTTCTCGACTGTTCCGCGTCACCCCCAAGAAGGTGGATCTGACGGTGCCGGCCGCGCCGGTCGACCTGCACGGTACGGCGTCCGGCGCCGGCTCGGTGTCACTGGCCTGGCGGACGGTCACCCCCGGCCGGCAGCCTGAAGCGACAACGTTCGACGTGTACGCCAACGGCAGTTTGGTCGCCTCTGACGTCGCCGAGCACGACGCAACGATCGACGGATTGGAGCCGGCGACCGGCTACCGGTTCGCTGTCGTCGCGCGGAGCGCCGACGGCAGAACGTCGCGGCCCAGCTCGCCGCAGACGATCACCACGTCGGCTGCCGATGGACCGACCACGTACGAGGCCGAGGACGCCGGCAACGACCACACCGGCAACGCCGGCGTCGCGGACTGCGCGGGCTGCTCGGGCGGTGCCAAGATCGGCAATCTGGGCGGCGACGCGACCTTGACGATCAAGGACGTGACCGCACCGACCGACGGCCGCTATCTGGTCAAGATCGACTATGTCGACGGCGACGTCAGTCGAGAGGCACAGTTCACCGTCGACGGCGCCGACACCGGCACCTGGATCACCTTCCCCGGGACCGGGGACAACGACTGGGATCACCCGCAGTCGATCATGGTCCCGATCACCCTGAAGGGGGCAGCAACGACATCGTGATCGCCACCAAGGGCGGCTACTCCCCCGACATCGACAAGATCACCGTCTGACCCACCGGCACCCCTCGAGAGCGGGGCTCAGGGGGTGCGCGGGAGGCTTTCAGGACGGCAGCACCTGCCGAGTGAGGGCGACCACCGCGGCCCCGCGCGCCCATTCGGAGAACGGGATCTCCCGGTGGATGATCTCGACCTGCGCGGCCTGCCCGAACGCGTGCCTGCGGATCACCTCGTCGACCAGGTCTCCGAAGGCGGAGTCCAGATCGAACCCTTCGCTGGAGATCACCAGCCGCTGCGGCCCGATCAGATTGACCACGTTGGCGATGCCGATCCCGAGCTCGCCGCCGACGGCTTCCAACAGCCGGCCGGCGGCGGTGTCGCCTGCCGCGGCTGCCGTGATCAACTCTGCAAAACTCTGCGGCTCCGTCGACACAGCACCCTCGGCGCGGAGCATCACCGCTTGCCGGGAGATCATTCGCTCGATCTGTCCGAGCTGCGGTCGCCCCGCGGTCGCATCGGCGTCCGGCAGCCCTGCCGCGTTGATGATCATGTGACCGAGCTCGCCCGCCACCCCGAACGCACCGCGCAACACCTGACCGCCGATCACCAAGCCGCAGCCGATTCCCTCCCCGATCGTGACGACGGCGAAATTGTCGATCCCGAAGGCGTCTCCGAAGGCCTGCTCGGCGGCGGTCAGGGCCCGGATGTCGTTGTCGATGATCACCGGCGGACCGATCATCGACGCCAGCCGTTCGGCGAACGGGACATCGCGCCAGCCGAGCAACGGTGACAGCACCACAACACCGCGCTCGGTGTCGACGTCCCCGGAGATCGCGACGCCGACCCGATCCAGTCGATGCCGACCGGACAGGTCGGCGACGACGGCGGCGACCTCGTTGATCACCGGGTCGACATCGAGCGTCCCGACCGGCTCGGGCAATGGGTGCCGGACCTGCTCGATGATCACCCCGGACAGGTTGGTGACGACGGCGATCACCTCGTCCGCGGTCAGCTTGATCCCGAGCACCGTGACCCGCGAGCCGACGATCCGGACCTGCTGGGTGGGCCGACCGGCGCCGACCCCGCTGCCGCGCGGCAGGCTGGTTTCAGCGATCAGACCGGCCTCGAGCATCGGACGCAGCGCCTTGGTCACCGCGGCGGCGGAGAGTCCGGTGTGTTCGGCGATCTCGCGGCGGGTGGTGATCTGTCTGCTGAGCAGGAACATCAGCACCTCGGCGGCCGAGCGACTGCGGTAGGGAGCGGCACCCGGTGGCTGCTCTCCGCGCGTCATGCGACCAGTCTCCCATCAGGGCGCCGATGCGGCCTGATGGAAGCGTCGGATCAGACCAGTCATACCAGTGGTCATGCCAGTGCGGCCGTGAGCTGCCTCATATTTCGGACCGTCGTCCAGCCTGGGAAATCGCTTGCTGACAAGGGTGATCGGACTCACACAACCCAAGTTCCTGTTTTCGGATAATACCAGTAGTGCCCGTGGACTATCGTGCAGACCACATCACCTACTGGTCCTATCAATGGTCCTGACTTCTGGAGGTCTTCACGTGACTGCCACGGCCACCCGTACGGTCGGCACTACCCCGATCACCAACAGCAAGCTGCAGAGCTGGGTCGACGAGGTCGCAGCCCTGACCGAGCCGGACGCCGTCCGGTGGTGCGATGGCTCGGAAGCGGAATGGAACGAACTGGCAGACACCCTGGTCCGAGCCGGCACCCTGGTCCGCCTCAACGACCGTGCCAAGCCGAACTCGTTCTACGCCCGGACCGATCCCGAGGACGTGGCGCGCGTCGAGGACCGAACCTTCATCTGCTCGGCATCGCCGGACGACGCCGGGCCGACCAACAACTGGATGGACCCGGCCGAGATGAAGGCCACCATGACCGAACTCTTCCGCGGGTCGATGCACGGCCGGACGATGTACGTCGTGCCCTTCTGCATGGGGTCGCCGGACGCAGCACAGCCGATGTACGGGGTGGAGATCACCGACTCGGCCTACGTCGTGATGAGCATGAAGATCATGACCCGGATGGGCACGCCGATCCTGGACGCGATGATCGACAGCGGGGCGGATTTCGTGCCCTGCCTGCATTCGGTCGGCGCACCGCTGGAGCCGGGCGAGACCGACGTCCCGTGGCCGTGCAGCGACACCAAGTACATCAGCCACTTCCCCGAGGAACGGGCGATCTGGTCCTACGGATCCGGCTACGGCGGCAATTCGCTGCTGGGCAAGAAGTGCTACGCGCTGCGGATCGCCAGCGCCGTCGCCCGCGACGAGGGTTGGCTGGCCGAGCACATGTTGATCTTGAAACTGACCTCGCCGGAGGGCCGCATCTACCACGTCGCGGCGGCCTTCCCGAGCGCCTGCGGCAAGACCAACCTGGCGTTGATCAACCCGACCATCCCCGGCTGGAAGGCCGAGACGCTCGGTGATGACATCGCCTGGATGCGTTTCGGGGCCGACGGGCGGCTCTGGGCGGTAAACCCCGAGTACGGATTCTTCGGGGTGGCACCCGGCACCGGTTGGGACACCAACCCGAATGCGATGCGGGCGATGGAGAAGGGCAACTCGCTGTTCACCAACGTCGCACTGACCGATCACGGCGACGTCTGGTGGGAGGGCGCCACCACCACCAAGCCGGGCCACCTGACCGACTGGAAGGGCCGCAGCTGGACACCGGGGAAGGGCCCCGACGGCGTCGATCCTCAACCAGGGCAGAGGATCGAGCCGGCGGCGCATCCCAACAGCCGGTTCTGCACGCCGATCAAGCAGACCCCCACCCTGGCGCCGGAATACAACTCGCCGAACGGCGTCCCGATCGATGCGATCCTCTTCGGCGGGCGTCGCAAGGACACCGTCCCGCTGGTCACCCAGTCCCGGGACTGGGCGCACGGCGTCTTCTTCGGTGCGACGTTGTCCAGTGAGACGACGGCGGCCGCAACCGGCAAGGTGGGTGTGGTGCGCCGGGATCCGATGGCGATGCTGCCGTTCATCGGCTACCACGTCGGGGACTACCTGGAGCACTGGCTGCAGGTCGGTCGTGATCATGATCAGGCCAAACTGCCGCGGATCTTCTACGTCAACTGGTTCCGTCGTGCCGATGACGGCGGCTTCCTGTGGCCCGGATTCGGTGAGAACAGCCGGGTGCTGAAGTGGATCGCCGAACGGATCGACGGCCGGGCCGACGCGGACGAGACGCCGATCGGATCGGTGCCGGCCGCCGGCTCGCTGGACGTCTCCGGCTTGTCGGTCGGCCCCGAGGACCTGGCCGCGGCCAGCGCCGTCGACCCCGAGGAGTGGCGGGCCGAGCTGCCGTTGATCGAGGAGTGGTTCGACCGGATCGGCGACAAGCTGCCGGCCGACCTCCGTACCGAACTCGACAACCTCCGCAACCGCCTCGGCTGAAGGCCACCGCAGCAAGATCGGGGAACCTGCTGCCGGGAACTCCCGGTGGCAGGTTCCCCGATCCTCCGCACGGTCCGGAGGTTGTCCACAGATTCACGTTGCAGGGACGGTTCGAGGGACAGGGTGCATCAGATTTGACGGATGAAGTCTCGGATCGATCCGGCGCCGGAGCTCCTCACCCTTGCCCGGATGCAGGAAGGCGTTCTGACCGCCGAACAGGCAGCAGCGTTCGGGCTCGGGCGCCATTCGATCGCGCGTTTGGTCGGACAGGGCCGATGGAACGTGCTCGATTCCGGGTTGTACGCCATCGACGGCGCACAGAACGACTGGGGAGCAAAGGCGTGGGGAGGCGTCCTGCTCGGCGGGGACGCCGCTCGGATCGGTGGCACCAGCGCGGCATACCTGCACGGGCTTCTCGTCGATCCACCGACGGAGATCACCGTCCTGATTCCGCACAATGCGCGTCGACGCAACCGCCCACCCTGGCGCTTCCAGCGCGAACGACCGGGTGCACACGACCACCGGTCGATCGGTGGGCCGCCACGGCTCACGATCGAGGACACCGTCCTCGACCTCTGTGATCCGAAGCTGACACCGAGCTTCCGGTCGCCGACCGATTGGGTGATGACGGCGATCCAGCAGCGGAAGACAACGCCTCGCCGGCTGCAGTCAGCCCTTGACCGGCGCTCGCGGAGCATCAACAGGCGGTTGATCCAGGACATGATCACCGATGTCGTTGTCGGCGCCCAGTCGGCGCTCGAGGTGCGTTACCTCCATGACGTCGAGCGGGCCCACGGGCTACCGCACGGACGCCGCCAGAGCGGGCGGACGACCGGCCCCGCCGAGCGTACCGGCCGCGCCTACCGGGACGTGTTGTACGAGGAGTACGCGGTCGTCGTCGAACTCGACGGCCGTCCCGGGCACGATGACGAGGGAAGATTCCGCGACCTGCGTCGAGACAATGTTTCTGCGGTCCGTGGGGAGCTCACGCTTCGCTACGGCTGGGAGGACGTGGTTGACGACACCTGCCTGACCGCATTCCAGGTCGGCGGCGTTCTGCTCCGTCGCGGCTGGCCCGGCCCGCTTCAGCAATGCCCCAACTGCGCCGAGGTTCCGTGGTTTGGGGAAACTGCTGCCGGATAGTCCCGGCAGCAGTTTCCCCAATGAGCCGATTCGAACCGGCTCCTGGGCGGAGGCGGCGGGATTTGAACCCGCGATGGGGTTTGAGCCCCAAACCCGCTTAGCAGGCGGGCGCCATAGACCGGACTAGGCGACGCCTCCCCAACACAACGTCCCACGCCGACGACGCGGAACGCCCGGCAAGACTACCGATTGGGATGCCTCCGGAGCAAAAGCGATCCCCGGACGACCTCTCCACACCGCTCACGGAGCCCATCCGGAGGGAGGCTCGCGGCGCCGATCTGGGACGCTCCACGGGGCCACTTCAGCGGACTCATCTCGCGTTCTCAGGCTTGACCCGTACAGTTGGTCGCGGTCTGTCGTCAGAGCCGGGCGTCGGTGGTCATCACCGGATCATGGCGACACCGGCCGACACATGCCGCCGAGAGCGAGGAGTCGCTTGTGCCCGACGACCAGTGGAGCTGGGATCTTCCTCAGCGCGCCCAGTCGTCGTACGACCCGGCCGAACCCGTCGCCGAAGGGTCGGCGCGTCCTCGCCGCGCAGCGCATATCGACGCCGGCGACGACTTCTCCCGTACGGTGCTGCTGACGATCGCCGGCGCTCTCGTCCCCGGGCTCGGCCTGATCGCGGCCGGCCGTCGCCGCGTCGGCACGGCAGTGCTGTCGGTGTTCGTCCTGTTGGTCGTCGGGCTCGCCGTCGGGGCGATCGCCGACCGGCATTCGCTGCTGGCCGCGGCGGTCAATCCTCGGTTCCTCACGTTGCTGGCCATCGGTCTGGTGGTACTGGCGCTGTGTTGGGTCGCGGTCGTGGTCGGCACCCATCTGAGCCTGGGCGGTGGCCCGTTGCGGCGCCCGCAGCGGGCCGGCGCCAGCCTGCTGGTCGCGCTGCTGTCGTTTGCGGTCGCCGCACCGATGGCCGTTGCAGCCCGCTACAGCGTCGACCAGGCCGGACTGGTCAGCACCGTGTTCCACGGCCAGGGCAACTCCAACAGCGCGACCCGACCGACGGCGCAGCCCACCAATCACCGCGACCCGTGGAAGAACACCGACCGGGTCAACATCCTGCTGCTCGGCGGCGACGCCGGCGCCGACCGCACCGGCACCCGGACCGACACCGTGATGGTGGCCAGCATCGATCCGCAGACCGGCGACACCACCTTGATCAGCCTGCCGCGGAACACCGGAAAGATGCCGTTCCCGGAGGACTCGGCGCTGCATCAGTACTACCCCGAGGGCTTCACCGACGGCGACGGCAACAACGCCGAATACTTCCTGAACGCGATGTACGACAACGTGCCGAACAACGTCCCGCACGACGTGCTCGGCAAGACCGACAACCTCGGCGCCGACGCCCTCAAACTGTCGGTCGGTGAAGCCACCGGGCTCAAGATCGACTACTACGTCTTGATCAACCTGAACGGGTTCAGGCAGCTGGTCGACGCGCTCGGCGGGATCACTGTCAACATCAACACCTACGTGGCGATCGGCGGCAGCACCGACGAGCACATTCCACCGAAGAGCTACCTCAAGCCCGGCCCGGACCAACATCTGGACGGCGCCAAGGCGCTCTGGTTCGCCCGCGGCCGCTATGGGGCGGACGACTTCCAGCGGATGGACCGGCAGCGCTGCGTGGTGAACGCGATCATCGACCAGGCCAACCCCGGTAACGTGCTGACCAGGTACGAGGCGATCGCCCGGGCCGGCAAGCAGATCGTCAAGACCGACGTCCCACAGGAGGCCCTGCCGGCATTCGTCGACCTGAGCATGCGGGCCAAGAGCGGCAACGTCCGCAGCCTGGTCTTCAAGCACGGCCAGAACGGATTCTCCAGTCCCGATCCGGACTTCGATCTGATGCGTCAACGCGTGGCCAAGGCGCTGCACGAGACCCACGACGAACCGAAGAAGTCCGACAGCCCGTCCGACAAGGGCTCGGGTGGCAACGGATCGGGCGGCAACGGATCGGGCAGCAACGGATCGGGGGACAACAGCTCGGCCAGTAGCGAGCCGAGCAGCGGCGGCGAGTCGGAATCCCCCTCGGCCTCGCAGAGCAGCAGCGACACCGAGCCCAGCAGCAACCCCGGCGACACCGGATCGGCCTCGGCAGGCGCCAGCTCGAGTGCACAGTCCGGCAGTGAGTCGACCAAGGACGCCTGCGCCTGGCAGCCGGACGTGGCGGCGTCCGCCCAGCCACCTCGCTGACCGCCGCTCGGGCGTCCCTCCAGGCCGCCGCCGGTGCGGACCTCGATCAGTCCAGCAGCCGATTCTGGTGAGCCCAGACGACGGCTTGGACCCGGTCGCGGAATCCGAGCTTCAGCAGGATCCGACCGACGTGGGTCTTGATCGTCGACTCCGAGATCTGCAGCTCGTCGGCGATCTCCTGGTTCGACAGGCCCCGCGCGACGGCCAGCAGCACGTCTCGCTCCCGGCCCGTGAGTTGCTCCAGCTCGCCGAGATCCTCCAGCTGCCGGACACGCTCGGCACGGACCGCCTCCGCCGCGCCGGGGAACTGACTACCGAACAGATCGAGCATCCGGCGGGTGATCCGCGGCGACACGCACGCCTCACCGCTGGCAACGGCGCGGATCCCGTTGATGATCTCGATCTTGGTGGAGTCCTTGAGCAGGAAGCCGCTGGCACCGGCGTGCAGGCCACCGAAGGCGTACTCGTCGAGATCGAAGGTGGTCAAGATGATCACCCTGCTGTCGGGCAGCTCGGCGATCAGCTGCCGGGTCGTCTCGATCCCGTCCTGGCGGGGCATCCGGACGTCCATCAAGATCACGTCGGGACGCAGTCGACGTGCCTGCTCGATGGCGGCGCGCCCATCGGCGGCCTCACCGGCGACGCGCAGACCGGGTTCGGCGCCGACGACCATGGCCAGCCCCAACCGGACCAGATCCTGATCATCGACGATCAGGACCGAGATCGGTGCCGGATCGGCCTCGGCCTCCGGGTCGGTCATCCGTCCTGGGCGGCGTCGGGCAAGGTCATCACCACGATCCAACCGCCGCCCGGGATGGGTTCGCTGCGTACCGCGCCGCCGTAGAGTGCCGCCCGCTCCCGCAACCCGATCAGCCCGCGACCGGAGCCGACGATCTCCATCGGCGGTGCCGCGCTGTCGTTCGTCACGGTCACGGTCACGCCGGAAGTGTAGTCGATCTCGACGTTGACCTCGGTCGGAGCGACGGCGTACCGCAACGCATTGGTGAGGGTCTCCTGCACCGCCCGATACACCGCGAGTTGGACGCCGGCCGAGACCTTCGGCTCACCCGTCGTGACGTAGCGGATCGGCAGTCCGGTCTGCCGGAACACTCCGATCAGGGTGCCCAGATCACCGAGCTCGGGCGACGGGTCCAAGGCCGCTCCATGATCGGAACCATCGCTGAGTACGCCCAGCACACGACGCATCTCGGTGAGCGATTTGCGCCCGGTGCGCCCGATCTCGGTCAGTACGGTCCGTGCCTGTCGGACGTCGGATTCGAGAACCGAATCCGCACCGTCGGCGAGGCGCACCATCACCGACAGCGAGTGCGCGACGATGTCGTGGATCTCCCGCGCGATGCGTGATCGCTCGGCGGCGACAGCCAGCTCGCTGCGCTGTTCCTGATCACGGGCCAACTGCTCGGCATGATCAACCAGAGCAGCGATGTAGCGTTTGCGGCCACCGACGTTCATGCCGATCACGACGGCAGCCAGCAGAAAGGCGAAGGTGGTGAACAGCACCTGCTGACGCCGCCCGAACAGCGTCAACCAGGTGCTGCCCTCGGCCAGCACGGGCCAGCTTTCCACCAGCGACGTGACCACTGCGACCAGCTCGGTCGCCCCGAACGCGGCAGCCAGCCCGATCCAGCCGGCCCGGTTGGAGCGATAGACCGACAGCGCGTAGAGCGAGGCGGTCAGCATCATCGACAACGCACCGATCGGTGCAGCCAGCAGCGGTGCCGAACAGAGCAGCACGATGACGAACGACGGCACCGGGAACCGCCGCCGGAACCACAGCGCGACGCCGGCGACCGCCGCGGCGACGACCACGACCGGGAACGACCACACCGGCGGCCGATCCACCGACGTCGGCAGACCGAAGACGCTGAGTTCGCCGGCGAAGCAGATCGCCACCACCAACCCGTCGACGATCCGCGGGTGCGCGGCGGCGAACCTGCGGATCCAGCCCGGCGGCCGCGGCAGTGGCCCGGCAGGCCGGACCGGTGACGCCGGTTCGGCGTTCATGGCCGACTCTCCTCCGATCCATCGGCGATGATGCCGAGTCCGGTTTCGTTCTCGTCCGCCGACGTCGCCTCCGGCTGGTCGTCGGGGCGCGGCTGGTCGCCATCGGCGACGGAACGACGGCGGTTGCCGATCCTGGTGGTCAAACTGTAGAGGACCGGCACCAGGATGAGGGTCAACAGGGTTGACGACACCAGGCCGCCGATCACGACGACCGCCAGCGGGCCGGAGATGAACGCCCCACCGCCGGTGAACCCGAGCCCCATCGGCAGCAGCGCGAAGATCGTCGCAGCGGCGGTCATGATGATCGGCCGGATCCGCAGACGGGCACCGTCGACGATCGCCTGCTCCGGTGCGGCACCCCGGGACCGGATCGTGTTGATCAGATCGATCAGCACGATCGCGTTCGTCACCACGATGCCGATCAACATCAGCAGTCCGATCATCGCCGGCACCCCGAGCGGTGTATCGGTGATCAACAGGCTGATCAGTGCGCCGGTCGCTGCGAACGGAATCGAGACCAACAAGATCAACGGCTGTAGCAGGCTGCGGAAGGTCGCGACCATGATGATGAAGATCAACATCACCGCCAGCCCCATCGCCAGCGCAAGCTGTCCGAACGCCTCCTGCTGATCGGCGGACGCACCGCCCTGCTCCACCGACACTCCGGCCGGCAGCTCCAGGCCGTCGACGGTGGTCTGCAGTGCTTGACTGACGGCGCCCAGGTCGGAGCCGGTCGGCGTAGCGGTGATCGTGATCGCGCGTTTGCCGTCGATCTGGCTGACCGCGGTCGGTGCGTCAACGGTCTTCACCGTCGCGACGTCGCCGACTGTGAGGGGATCGGCCCGAAGGTCGGTCAGCTGTTCCTGCTTCTTCGCCAGTTTCTTCTGTTCCTTGCCGAGCGCTTCCTGCTGGTCGGCAAGGTCTTCTTGATCCTGCTTCAACTGATCCGCATCGTCCTGTTGCGCCGCGGCCTCGTCCTGCTGGTCGCGCATCGCATTGGCTTGATCATCGAGTTGTTCGACGCCGGCCTTCGCCTGCTGGACGGCGGCCTGCAGCTGAGCGACCTGCTGGGCCCAAGCAGCGGCAGCCTGCTGCGCAGCCAGTTGGTCCTGGGTGACCGGGACCTGTGGCTGTCCGGGCTGCGGCTGCTTCGGCGCTGCGGGCTGCTGTTGCTTGAGCTTGCGCAGTTGCGCTCGGGTCTTCTCCAGGTTGCGTTCGGCCTCGCGACGGCTCTTCCGCAGATCGTCGGCCTGATCGCGGACCTTCGCCTCGCTCTGCCGCTGAGTCCGATCGGCCGCCTCCTGTTGCCGGTCAGCGAGCTCCTGCTGCCGATCCTGCAGCGCATCGGAGCGCTCGGTGAGCTCGTCGGACTGCTTCTGCAGCTTGTCCTTGGCAGCTTCGGTGGCTTCGGTCTGGCGGGCCTGGGAGACCGGCAAGGTCAGCGCCTCGATCTCGGCCGGCGTCGGATTCGGTGCATGGGTCCGGACGATGAGGTCCCGCTCGACACCGTCCAGGCTGACCTGCCCGATCGTCGTTCCTTGCATCGCCGCGGTCAGCGCCTGTCCGATCTCGGCCTGGGTATAGCCCTGCTCGGCCGCCCGCATCCTGTTCAGCGACACCTTGAGGATGGGGCGTTGCTCGGACAGGTCGGATCGGACGTCGGACAGGCCGGGAACCTTCTTCACCGCAGCGACGACCGCGGGAACGGTGTCGTTGAGGACCTCGGAATTCTCTCCGGACAGAATCACCGTGACGTCGTTGGAACTGGCTGCCGCGACGGCGGACGACAGCGTCACGTCGCCGGCGTTCCGGACGGCAGCCAGTTTGCCCCGCAGCCGATCGGTCGCCGCTGCGGCGTCGGCCTCGTCGGACAGAGTGACGGCGAAGGTGGCGGTGTTGGATTCCTGGCCGCCGATCGTGCTCAGGTGACTCTTGATGTCGGGATCGTCGGCCAGTACCCGCTCGACCTTCTCGGCCGCTCTGCTCGTGGCAGCGAGCCGGGTGCCGGCCGGCAGCTCCTGGCTGATCTGCAACGATCTGTCATCGCCGAACGAACCGAGGAAGTCGGTCTTCAACAACGGGGTCGCCGCCACCGTTCCGATGAAGATCAACACCGACAGCACCAGGGTGATCACCGGGCGCTTCAGAGTCCACCGCAGGATCGGCAGATATCCGCGTTGCAGGGCGGTGATCTTGGTCGCTTCGTCCTCGCCGCGGTGCGCGCCGGCGCCCGCTGCGAGTTTCCTGCCACGGAAGAACCAGTAGGCCAACAACGGAACGATCGTCAGCGCGACCAGCAGCGAGGCCAACAGGGCAACGGCGACGGTGATCGCAAACGGCCGGAACAGCTCACCGGTCGGGCCTCCGACAACGGCGAGCGGGACGAACACAGCGACCGTCGTCAGGGTCGACGCCGTCACCGCTCCGGCGACTTCCTTGACCGAGTCGACGACGCCGCCGATCGACAATCGGGCAGCGCCGGCACCCCGCCGTTTGATGTTCTCGATCACCACGATCGAGTCGTCCACCACCCGGCCGACGGCAACGGTCAGCGCGGCCAGCGTGAGCATGTTCAGCGACAGGTCGCCGATCCGCAGTCCGATCATCGCGATCAACAGCGACATCGGGATCGAGATCGCGGTGATGATGGTGGAGCGGATCGACAGCAGGAAGACCAAGATCACGACGATGGCGAAGGCCAGACCCAGCCCGCCTTCGGTCGCCAGGTCATGCAGCGACTGCTCGATCATCGGTGCTTGATCGAAGGCGGTGCTGGCGACCGCCTGGTGTCCGATCCGAGACATCGCGTCCGGTAGTGCCGCCTGCACTGCGTGAGAGATCTCGACGGTGTCTGCGTCCGGGGCCTTCAGCACCGCGACACTCAACGCGGGTCGACCATCGGCTCGGGCCAGCGACGTCCGTTCGACCGTTGCCAGCTTGACGTCGGCGATCTTCGACAACGGGATCGGCCCGTCGGTCGTGGCCACCGGCAGGCCGGACACCTGCTTGATCGAATCGGGCGCATCGCCGACCTGGACCGACAGCTGGGTGTTGCCGTCGTGCGTCGAACCGGCCGGCGTCGCGCTGAGCTGACCCTGCAGCGCCTGGTTCACCACGTCGGGTTGCAGATCGTGAGCCCGTAGATCGTGCGGCCGCAACGTCACCGCGATCTGATCGGTGTCCTGACCGGACAGCTGGACATCGCGTACGCCGGGGATCGCGGCCAGCCGGTCGACCACCAGATCGTCGACCAGCGGAGTCAGCTCGGGCAGCTTCAGGTCGGCCGCGACCGCCAGTTGGATCACGGGGAAGTCGTCGATGCTGCCCGCGGCCACCTCGGTCTTGACGGCCTCCGGCAGTTCCGACTTCACACCGTCCACGGCAGACGTGAGGTCGGCGATGATCTTGTCGGTGTCGAGCCCGTAGTCCCACTGTGCCGTCAGCTGCGCGCCGCCGGTCTGCGAGGTGGCCTTGACGTCGGTGACCCCGCGGACGTTCTTCAACGCCTTCTGGATCGGGTCGGCCGCTTCGTCGGCGACGACGTCCGGCGCGGCGCCCGGATAGGTCACCGAGATGGCCGCCTGCGGAGCCTGGATGTCGGGCATCAACTCCTGCTTGAGCGAGAGCACCGAGCTCACGCCGAAGATCAGGACGGCGACAGAGATCAGCGCGACGACGAGCCGATTGCGAAGACTGAAACGGGTCAAACCGGACATCGGCTCTGGGATTCCTCTTCTCACCACACCCCGGCGGTGCACAGGCAGACACGAACGCCCGTCATGCTAGGAAGAGTTCAGCGTCGACAAATCCTTCGTACGATGGAAATCCGGCGCTGGCATGGCACTCAGGTACTAGTGCCCTGCACCCGAAATCCGTTGCATAAGTCGGGCGACTGAAGTGGTGAGCTGCAAGGCGGAGGAGGTGCGCATGCCGGGTGCATGTAAGCCGACGACAACGCAGCAGATTGCCGCTTCAGGCGTTCGAATTATGTGACGGATTTCGGGTGCAGGACACTCGTGCCCGGCATCGAGGATCCGGTGCGGCGCGACCCTGTTACAGGGAGTGGTAGCCGCGGTCGTCGTCGAGCCGGTCGGCGAGCTCGGCTGACAACCGTGCGAACTCCGGATCGGCCGTACCGCGCGGGCTGTTGATCTTGAGATCCGGTGCGTCGGAGGAGTCCCTGGCCAGGTAGATGACGTGGTCGTCGGTGGTCACGCCGCTGATCTCGGCCCACCGCGCCCGCGCGGTCCGGCCGGCACTGCTGATCACGATCTCGTCCGGGCCGAGCCGGACCTCGGTGCGCAACCGGTGGCGTACGACGGCGGCCGCGACGGCCAGGGTGATACCCAGCGCAAACAGGACGATGCCGATCACCACCAGGACAGCCAGCGAGCGGTCCAGCCCGACGACGATCAGGACGGCTCCGATCAGGTCGAGCACCGCGCTGATCGCCGAGGCACGCAGCGGCCGGTCGGCCGTCAGCACGTAGCTGGTCATCAATCCTGCCCATCCGATCGGACACCGACGTTCATCGGCGGCGAGGGTGGGATTCGAACCCACGGAACGGTTTGAGCCGCTCGGCCGCTTTCAAGGCGGCTGCACTAGTCCACTATGCGACCTCGCCATGCTGTGTCACCGGCCGTTGCCGACCACCGCGCACAGCAACCGCGATCTTAGACGAATGTCCACGGCTGCCTCGAACTCAACCGCGCCGGCACCCCGATGGCGGGGTCAGGGCAGCAGCAGGATCTTGCCGATGTTGCTGCCGGACTCCAGTCGGGTATGGGCGGCGACGACCTCGGTCAGCGGCATCCGAGTCTCCGGCGCGGGCTTGATGGCTCCGGCGGTGAACTGCGGCCAGACCTGCTCGGCGACCTGCCGACAGATCGCCGATTTCTGCTCGGTGGGTCGTCCTCGCAGTGAGGTGGCGGCGACCGAGGCACGCTTGGCGAGCAGCGCACCGAGATCGAGGGTCGCCTTCCGGCCGCCCTGCAGCCCGATCACCATCAGCCGGCCGTCGGCGGCCAGCGAACCGGTGTTGGCCTCCAGATACTTCGCGCCCATGTTGTCCAGAATCACGTCGACCCCGCGGCCCTGGGTGAAGTCGGCTACCGCAGCTGCCCAGTCCTCGCGATAGGAGACAGCGAGGTCGGCGCCGACGGCGCGGCAGTGTTCCAACTTGTCCTCCGATCCGCCGGTGGCGATCACGGTGGCTCCGAGGGTCTTGGCGTATTGGATGGCGAAGGTGCCGATGCCACCCGCACCACCGTGCACCAGGAAGGTCTCGCCGGCGGCGAGCCGGGCCTGGGACAGATTCGACAGCACGGTCGCGGCGACCTCGACCAAGCCACCGGCGGTGACCAGGTCCACGCCCTCCGGCGGCGCCACCACCTGACCGGCCGGTACGGCGACCCGCTCGGCGTAACCTCCGCCGGCGAGCAGCGCGACGCACGGATCGCCGGGGCGCCAGCCCTCGACGCCGTCGCCGACCTCGGCCACCACCCCGGAGCACTCCAGGCCGATGATCTCCGAGGCACCGGGCGGCGGGGCGTAGACACCGATCCGCTGCTGCAGATCGGCCCGGTTGACCCCCGCCGCGGCGACCTCGATCACGAGTTCACCGGCAGCGGGGACCGGGTCGGGGATCTCGGTGAGCTGCAGGACATCCGGATCGCCCGGCTGTTCAAGAGTGACGGCACGCATGGCGCCAGTCTGCCCGGTTCTGACCAGCAGGTGGATCACTGGCAGCCAATCGGCCGGATCCGGCCCGCTTCGCGACCGCGTTGGCTAATCCATTAACCTCGTGGTGTCGGCGGCTCCCGAGCCGGCCATCGGACCGGGTCCGATCCGATCGTGTCGCCATCGGTGCAAGGATGGCTGCGCATCGGTCCGTTCAGCGATAACGAGGAAGTTGATCATGACTCAGCAGGAAGCGACGGTCGCGACGCGCGAGCTGTCGGTGGGCATCGCCGGGTTCGGCATGCGGGCGGGACTGTGGAAGTACGCCCAGCGCCCGGACCATCCGACACTGCCGAGCCGGGTGACGATCATCTGCGATCCGAGCGAACGCGGTCAGGCCGATGCCCGGTCCGCGTTGCCCGAGGCCGAGGTCACCGACGATCTCGATCGGCTGCTCGGCTCCGGGATCGATGCGGTGCTGATCACCACCCCGGATGATCAACACTTCCCGGTGGCGTTGCGAGCGCTGCAGGCCGGTGTCGCGGTGTTCTGCGAGAAGCCGCTGGCGATCACCATCGAGGACTGCGACACTCTGCTGCAGACCGCGTACGAGACCGGCACCCGGCTCTACGTCGGCCACAACATGCGGCACATGCCGGTCGTCCGGCAGATGCGGGAGCTGATCGAACAGGGCCGGATCGGCGAGGTCAAAGCGGTCTGGTGCCGGCATTTCGTCAGCACCGGCGGCGACTTCTACTTCAAGGACTGGCACGCCGACCGGAGCCGCTCG
Organism: Microlunatus soli; assembly: GCF_900105385.1. Lineage (NCBI taxonomy): Bacteria > Bacillati > Actinomycetota > Actinomycetes > Propionibacteriales > Propionibacteriaceae > Microlunatus > Microlunatus soli. Next base: position 2,584,675 of record NZ_LT629772.1, read on the forward strand.
ACCGGGCTGCTGTTGCAGAAGGGCGCGCACGATCTGGATGTCATCCATTGGCTGGCCGGCGGGTACAGCGCGACGGTGTCGGCGATGGGCGACCTGATGGTCTACGGCAAGATCGACGACCGCACCGACCACACCGACGACCGGATGTGGGACTGGTACAACAAGGACAACTGGCCGCCGACGGAGCAGAACGGACTCAACCCGGTGGTGGACGTCGAGGACATCTCGATGATGCAGATGCGACTGGACAACGGCGTGCTGGCCTCGTACGAACAGTGTCACTTCGCCCCGGACTACTGGCGCAACTACACCGTGATCGGCACCAAGGGCCGGATCGAGAATCTCGGCGACGGCCCCGGTGACACGATCGCGGTCTGGGACCACCGGCACGACACCTTCAGCGAACCGGACGACAAGATCATCATCGGCGACGGCGAGGCCGGTGGCACGCACGGCGGCGCCGATCCGCGGTTGATCGACGAGTTCCTCAACTTCACCGCCAACGGTGGCCGCACCGACACCTCACCGGTGGCAGCCCGGCAGGCGGTCGCCGCCGGTTGTGTCGCCACCGACTCGTTGCGCAGCGACGGCTCGGCCCGCCCGGTGCCGCCCCTCCCGCCGGAACTGATCGCCTACTTCGAGTCCGGCCAGAGCTGACCCAACCCCGCCGACCCGTCAGTTCCTCCCCGAAACACGCCGGAATTGCGGGAGAAACTGACGGGTCGGCGGAGAGGGCTCAGTGCAGGGTGCCGACTCCGCTGATGAAGTTCGTGGCGTAGGTGAGTTCGACGGGGAGATCTCCGGGCGGCAACAGGGTCGAGGCGACTTGAGCGATCCGCTCGGAATCGACGTGCACGCTGAGGTGGCAGGCACGGTCGGCGGGGATCTCGAAGCTCACCGTGCCCCAGTAGACGATGTACTGCCGGCCGTCGATCGCCACGACCGGCGGGATCTGCCCCTTTTGCAGCATCCGATTACCGGTCGTGAGGTTGAGTCTCAGGACCCGACGGTCACCGTCGTACGGTTCGACGTACGGGATGACGGCGGCCGGCATCCGACCGAAGCTGCCCTGGCTCATGGTCGGATTGTGCCAGTCGAACCGGCCAACCAGACCGCCACAAAACCCCCGCCGACCCGTCAGTTTCTCCCCGACACGCGGCGAAAATGCGGGAGAAACTGACGGGTCGGCGGGGTGGGTTAGCTGGTCCAGGCGCGCCACAGGCTGGCGTATTCGCCGTCGGCGTCGATCAGCTCCTGGTGACTGCCCAGTTCGGCGATCCGGCCGTCGATCACCACTGCGATCCGGTCGGCGTCGTGCGCGGTGTGCAGCCGGTGCGCGATCGCGACGACCGTCCGGTCCTCCAGCAGGGCAGCCATCGAACCTTCCAGATGCCGGGCGGTCCGCGGATCGATCAACGAGGTCGCCTCGTCCAACACCAGCGTGTGCGGATCGGCAACCACCAGCCGAGCCAGGGCGATCTGCTGGGCCTGGGCCGGGGTCAGTGCGTTGTTGCCGGAACCGATCATGGTGTCCAGCCCGGCCGGCATCCGTTGCACCCAGTCCCAGGCGTCGACCGTGCGCAGCGCGGCGACCACCACGTCGTCGCCGGAGTCTTCTCTGGCCAGCACGATGTTGTCCCGGATGCTGCCGACGAAGACATGGTGTTCCTGGGTGACCAACGACACCTGGGTCCGAAGTTGATCAAGAGGCAGCTTGATCAGATCGACGTCACCGACCGTCACCCGGCCGGTCCGCGGTCCGTTGATGCCGGACAGCAACCGCCCCAACGTCGACTTGCCGGAACCGCTCGGTCCGACGATCGCGAGCCGCTCACCCGGCACCAGGTCAAGATCAACACCGTGCAGTACGTCGTGGTCCTCGCGATAGGCGAAGCGCAGGTCCCGGCCCACCAGATGCGAGTCGGACGGCTGCCGGTCCCCCGGCTCCCGATCCTGCGGTACGGCGGCAATGCCCAGCAGCCGGGTGGTCGAGGCAACGCCCACCTGGAGCCGGTCGACGTTGCTGATCAACCGGTCCAGCGGTTCGACGACGGCTTGGATGTACAGCGTTGCGGCGGTGATCTGGCCGAGTGTCACCCAACCCTGGCTGTAACCGAAGCCGCCGAGCAGGATGGTCCAGACCAGCGGGGTGTTGTAGGAGATGTCGATCACGCCGAACAGCAGGTTGCGCAGTGACATCGTGTAACGCTCGGCCTGCGCCGACACCTCGATGTCCTCGTCGGTCAGATCGGTGCGATGGCGTTGCAGGCCGAGCGATTCGACCGTCCGGGCACCTTCGACGGTCTCGGTCAGCGAGGTGTTGATCGCCGAATAGCTACCACCCTCGGTGATGTAGCCCATCGGCGCGCGTTGCAGATAACGGCGGACCGCGATCCACAGCGGTGCGACCGAGACCAGGATCGGTAATGCCAGCAGCGGTGAGTTCAGCACGATCGCCACCACCGTCAACACCGTGGTGATCAACGCCACCACGGCCTCCGGCAGCCCCCAGCGGACCGATTCGCTCATCGTGCCGACGTCGCGGGTGACCCGGGTGACCAGATCGCCACTACTGGCGCTCTCCACCCTGCTCAACGGCAACCGCAGCACGGTCCGGACAATGTATTCACGGGCCGAGGCCAGCAGATCCTGACCGAAGATCGCCGCCGAGACCCGGGCACCGAAAGTGAGCAACGCCTGCATGATCACGATCGCGATCACCGCGATCGCCAATCCGTTCACCGTCGCCGCCACAGTGCCCGTTGCAGCGGCCGCATCGACCAGGTTGCCGAGCACCCGCGGCACGATCAGCCCGGCGACGGCAGCCAGTCCGTTCAAGATCAACAACAGCAGGGCGAGGCCCTTCCGCCGGGTCAGCAGGCCCTTGATGAAATCGGCGACCGCCGGCCAGCCCGCGACCGGGAGCCCGCGTTCGGGGTTACGCGACCGGGTGTAGAAGTCGCGAGCCCGTCGCTCGCGGAGCGCATGACGTCGCTGCCAGGCACGCAGCCGCTCACCGACCGAGGCCTCCCGTGGCACCCGGAGCTCGGCCGGCACCCTGGACTGCCGTCCTCCCATCGCCCGGCGCGACCGTTCGTCGTCCCAGGTCTCGGCCGAGTCCGCCATCGGCATGATCACCGGCACTCCCCGCTCGGTCATCGCTCTCCCCCGTCGATCACGGTGTCCTCTTCGTCCATCGCCCGGTTGACGACGTGGCGGTAGCGCGGCTCGCCGACGATCAACTCGTCATGCGTTCCGGTGGCCACGATCGCGTCGTTGTCCAGCAACGCAACCCGGTCTGCGTGGTGCAGCAACAGCGGTGACGCCGTCATCACGATCGTGGTCCGGCCACGCCGGTGCTCGGCCAACCGCTCGGCGATCATCGCCTCGGTGTGGGCGTCGACGGCCGACGTCGGTTCGACCAGGACCAGGATCTCCGGATCGACGGCCAGCGCACGGGCCAGCACCAGACGCTGCCGTTGCCCGCCGGACAGGCCGCGGCCCCGTTCGTCCAGTCGCCCCTGCCAGCCACCGGGCATCGCCTCGTACACATCGTCGGCGGCAGCGGTGTGCATCGCCGCCTCGGCTTCGGCCAACGTCAACCGGGCATGCGGGTCGATCGCCTCCTGCAGCGTGCCGGCGAACACCATGCTCCGGGTGTCACTGATCAGGATGTGTTGCCGGATGTCGTCCATCTCCACCTCGGCGAGATCGACGTCCCCGACGGTCACACCCCAAGCGCCGCCGGCGGCCTCGATGTCGGCGGCGATCAGCTCACGCCGCTGCCGTTCCCGTTCGGCGCGGGCCCGGGACGCCGCCCGGCCCTTCAACTGCTCGTCGACCTCGAGGCTGACCGGTTCATGATCAACGACGAGGTAGCGGCCGAGCCGATCGGCCAGCGCCGCTGTGTTGTCCGGCAGCGCGGAGACCACCATCGTCAGCTGCCCGGGCTCGGCACGAAATCCCGTACGCTGCTCGACGATCGGCGCATCGGTCGGCAACGGCCGTGAGGTCGCCGGCTCGGTCCAGGGCGGCTGCTGGCGCAGCACCGCGACCGTCTTGCTGGCCGACACGTGGGCGCGGACCGCCTTCTGGGCGAGTTCGAAGAAGGTCTGGATCGGTGCCACCATGAACAACGCGTAGCCGAAGAAGCTGATCAGCTGGCCGACGGTCAGCTTGTTGTCCAGGACCTGCAAGGCGCCGATCCAGGTGAGCGTGACCAGGAACAGGCCGGAGAAGAGCACCCCGGTGGCGTCGGTGACGGCCTGCCAGATGCCGGCCGCGACGCCGGCACGTCGTACGTTCTGGGACTGCTCGGCGTAGTTCTCACCGAAGGTCCGCTCACCACCGACCCCGCGCAGGATCCGCAGGCCGGCGACGATGTCGGTCGCCATCGAGGTCAACTTCGAGGCCCGATTGCGCTCGATCGTCTGCCGGCGTTGCAACGGCCGCAGCAGCGGCATCGCGATCAACACCAGCACGGGTGCGGCGATCAGCACCATCAGCCCGAGCCGCGGCGAGGTGGACAGCACGATCGAGGCGACGATGCTGAACGCCACCAACGATCCGATGGCACGGGAGAACACTTCGGTCAGGGCACCGAACTGGTCGCTGTCGGAGGAGGAGACGCTGAGCACCTCCCCGGTCGGCGTGCGTTGGGGCAGGACGTGGCCCAACTGGCCGGCCTTGCGAGCAACCAGCTTGGTGGTCCGGTAGCCCGCGATCAGCCAGCTCCGGACGACCAGCGTGTGGCCCAGGATGCCGAACCCGGCACCGACCACGACCACACCGAGCAGCAGTGCCGCCCAGAAGATCAACGCCCGGGCCGAGCCGCCGGTGATTCCTTGATCAACTGCGCGGCCGATGATGAAGGGGCCGAGCGTGCCGGGCATCATCCAGAGCACCGCCACGCCCGCCCCTGCCAGCACGAGATCGGCCTGCTGTCGGAGCATCCAGAACAGGAACCGGCCGGGGCCGCGGGTGTCGGGTTGGCCTGCCGATCCGCGGGCTGCCGCCGCCCGGTCCTTGGTCTGCAGCTCCCCCGGTTGCTCCCTGGTCCCGGAAGCCGCTCCCGTGGTTCGGGATGGCTCGGGACCGGCGACTCGCGATTGGTCGAGCGCCTGCCGGTCGGGATGTTTCCGGACCGTTGTCGTGAAACCGGGAACAGCCGGCGGGAAGTCGTGCATAGCCAGATAACTCTAGGCAGACGATCCCCTTGTCAGCAAAGGGTTTAGCCGGGTCGGCAAACGAATCGGCACCGGACCTGGTCACAATCCGACAACGCCGTCGATCCGCTCCCGCAACAGGTCGGCATGGCCGCAGTGCCGTTGATACTCGGTCACCACGTGGTGGTAGACCCAGCGCAACGAGACCTCCCCGAGATTGCGGTCGTGGTAACCGTCGTCCGGACCACGCCCGGCGAGGGCCTCGTCGACCGCTGCCCACTCCGCCACCAGGGTTGCATGATCATCGGCAGCCCGGGCGGGATCGACCGCGGTGAAGCTCTGTTTGCCCCCCGCGCCGTCCTCGTACAGCAGCGGCAGGGTCGCCCACTCACCGAGGAATCGGCGCCGGAACCAGTGCCGTTCGACGTCGGCGCAGTGCCTGATCAGTCCGAGCAGGGACAGGTCCGACGGCGGCACGGCGCGGGTCGCGAGTTGTTCGGCGGTGAGCCCGGAACATTTGTGCAGCAGGCAGCGACGGCTCGTCTGCAGCAGCCCGACCAACTGGATGCGTTCGTCACCGACCCGCGGGGTCGGGATCGGCTCGAACTCCGGTGCGGTCCAGGTCATCGTCGCCAGTATCGCAAAAGCCGAACTGCCGGTAGCGCCCATTTCGCCCCGGCAGAACGCACTTCGCCATCGAAACCGAGATCCGGTACCGCCTACGATCGGACCCATGACCGATCAACAGGATCCGAACAGCGAAGGCACCCCCTCCGGCCCGCCGCCGGTCGCCGGCCGCACCGAGGACGGACGGGTGTTCGTGGTGGCGCCGCAGGCAATGGCGGTGGAAAGTGCACCTGAGCAGTCCGACGATGATTCCGATTCCGAGAGCACCCCGTCGGTGACCGACATGGTCGAACAGCCGGCGAAGGTGATGCGGATCGGCAACATGATCCGGCAGCTGCTGGACGAGGTGAAGGCCGCGCCACTCGATGACGCCAGTCGGCAACGGCTCCGCGAGATCCATTCCGCGTCGATCGCCGAACTCAAGGATGGCCTGGCCCCGGAGCTGGTCGAGGAATTGGATCGGTTGGCGTTGCCGTTCACTGCCGAACAGGCGCCGTCCGACGCCGAACTCCGGATCGCACAGGCCCAATTGGTGGGCTGGCTGGAGGGGCTCTTCCACGGAATCCAGACCGCTCTGTTCGCTCAGCAGATGGCGGCCCGCGCGCAGCTGGAGCAGATGCGTCGGGCCTTGCCACAGGGCATGTCGCCCGGCCAGGAGCAGCCGCCGAACGATCCGCGGAGCGGTAGCGGCGGCATGTACCTGTAGCCCGGAGCCAGAAAAGCGCGGATCGGTCGACTTAAGCTTCAGGAGTCAATCTAGTTACCATCCCGTAATCTGAAACCGCATTACTTTTGAGTCCGCCCGGTCGCAGACCCGAATCGCGACTGCTCATTCCATGGAATGACATAGATCGTTCTCTAGGCGGATTCCCCTCATCGGCATATTCCGGTTAACTGGGTTTTGCGCCCTCGGGAGAGTCCGCACACGGCCCTCACGAGTGCGTGGGGCCAACCCGTCTGTTGCGTTTGGGTCGTCGAACCGGCCGAGAATCTTCGGATTCGTGGGAACCGGATCGCGACACCCGGCGTCTCAGGGCAGCAAGAAACCCGGCCTGAGAGGGGAACGTGATGAGTGAGTTCGACGACAACACTCAGCAGAGCGTTACTGGCTGCGTGCGCTTCGCGTCGCTGTTCCAGGATCGTCTGCTCGAGGAGCCGCCGACCAGCAGTGCGCCTGCCGCGCTGCGTCATCGGTACACCAATCTGACCGAGCGGGCGGGCGAGATCTGCGGCGAGTGCCCGATCCGCCAGAGCTGCCTGTACGACGCGGTCGTCCATCATGACGTCGCCGGCTATGTGGCCGGCACCACCCAACGCCAGCGCGGAGACATCCGGCGCCGACTCGGAGTCAACGTCGACGGCGAGGACTTCGACACCTTCGCGGGCGCCACCGCACGCAACCGTCCGGTCGACCACGAAGAGGTCGTCCGACTCCGGCGAGCCAACCCCGACGAGACGCTGGAATCGATCGCTCAGCGGCTGGGCTGCTCGCTGTCCACCGTGAAGCGGCATCTGCGCCGCGAGCGGGCCGCCGATCACGGACCGACCGAGGTCCGTTCCGGGCGCCGGCAACTGCCGACACTGGCCCAGGTGATGGCCGCCGCTGCCCAGGTGGTCGGACCGATCCGAGCGCATCTGCGCCGCGCAGCCTGACCGGACGCCGCGTCCCCCTGCGCGGCATCGGGCTCGCACGGTCTCAGCCGCACCCGCTCGACGGGTGCGGCTGTTCTGCGTTCTGGGGAAGCACTGATCAATACGGGCGTGGCGAGGACCCGCGATGCGCGTCCGCATCGCTTGGCGCAGGAGTGAAGGCGGGCCGGGGCCCGTCGAACGAGTGCAACGCAGCGAACGGGCGTGCAGCGCGGGCCGCAGTAGCCCGTATTGATCAGTGGTTCCCTGGGCCTGCGACGGCTCAGTGCAGCCAGCGGCGCAGTTCGGTGACCGTGCCACCGTCGTCGAAGCCGTCGGTGACGTGATCGGCTACCGCCTTGACCACGTCCGGCGCCTCGCCCAGGGCCACACCCCGGCCGGCCCAGCGCAACATCTCCAGATCGTTGCGGCCGTCGCCGAGCGCGAGCACGTCGGCCCGATCGATGCCGTACCGTTCGGCCACCTCGGCCAATGCGGTGGCCTTGTTGACGCCCTCCGGCACGATGTCCAACCAGGCACTCCACCCGATGAAGTAACTGCAACCATGCAGCCCGAGCTCGGCGGCCAGTCGAACGAAGTCCTCGTCGGTGCTGTTCGGATCCCGCAGGATCACCCGGGTCACCGGCTGGGCGATCATCTCGGCGACGTCGGTGGTGATCAACTCGCCGGTCAGGTCGCCGTCCGGGAACGGGCCGCTGACCCGATAGCCCCGACCGACCTCCTCGACCGCGACCAGGGTGTCCGGCTGCCGCTGCAGCACCTTGGTGACCGCTTCGGTGGCGTCGAAGGTGACGGTCCGCAGCACCTCGACCGGCGGGTAGCTGACGATCACGGCGCCGTTGGAACAGATCGCCGGTCCGGCCGGTAGTTGGAGTCCGTCGAAGATCTCCTCGGTGCCGTGCCAGGATCGTCCGGTCGCCAACACCACCAGCACACCCCGGTCGAGCAGTTCGGCGACCGCATCCCGTACGGGGTCGGGCAACTTGCCGTCCCGGTCGACGACAGTGCCGTCGACGTCGAGAGCGACCAGCTGAGGACTCCAGCTCATCGAGCCACGGCGCCTGGCGCCGTCAACCGCTCCCGGCCACCGAGATAGGGCCGCAGCGCCTGCGGCACGTGGATGCTGCCGTCGGCCTGTTGATGATTCTCCAGCAGCGCGATGATCATCCGGGTCATCGCGCACAGTGTCCCGTTCAGCGTCGCCACCGGCCGGGTGCCGTCGCCGAACCGGGCCCGGATGTTCAGTCGGCGGGCCTGGAAATCGGTGCAGTTGGAGGTCGAGGTGATCTCGCGATACCTACCCTGGCTGGGGAACCAGGCGTAGCAGTCGTACTTGCGGGCGGCGCTCAGCCCAAGATCACCGGCGGCCAGTTCGAGCACCTGGAACGGCAACTCCAGCTTGGTGATGAAGTCCTTCTCCCACTCCAGCAGCCGTTGATGTTCGGCGGCCGCATCCTCGGGATCGCAGTAGCTGAACATCTCCACCTTGTCGAACCAGTGCACCCGGAAGATCCCCCGGGTGTCCTTGCCGTAGGACCCTGCCTCGCGGCGGTAGCTCGGGCTGTAGCCGGCGTAGCGCAACGGCAGCTCGGCGGCGTTCAGGATCTCCTCGGAGCGATAGGCCGCCAACGGCACCTCGGCGGTGCCGACCAGGTAGAGGTCGTCGGCCTCCAACCGATACACGTCATCGGCGGCCTGGCCGAGGAATCCGGTGCCCTCCATCGCCGTCGGCTTCACCAGAGCCGGCGGCACCATCGCGGTGAAGCCGTTGCCGATCGCGGTCTGCATCGCCAAGTTGATCAAGGCCAGCTCGAGCTCGGCGGCGACCCCGGTCAGGAAGTAGAACCGGGAACCGGACACCTTGGCGCCGCGCTCGACGTCGATCACGCCGCCGAGCCCCTCGCTGAGCTCCAGGTGATCACGGGCGGCGAAGCCCTCGGACTCGAAGTCCCGCGGCGCACCGTGGGTCTCCAGGACGACGTAATCGTCCTCGCCCCCCTCGGGCACGTCGTCGAACACCAGGTTGCCGACTGCCAGCAGCAGCTCGTTGAACTCCGCCTCGGTCTCGCGCTGGGTCGCCTCGGCACTCTTGACCTGCTCGGCCAACTGCTTGGTCTTGGCCAGCAGCGCCTGCTTCTCCTCGCCCTGAGCCTTCGGGATCTGCTTGCCGAGCTCCTTCTGCTCCGCGCGCGCTGACTCGTAGGTCGCGATCGCCTGGCGTCGCGACTCGTCGACCCCGACCAGCTTGTCCACCAGCTCCACCGACTCCCCTCGGGCCCGCTGGGAGCGGCGGATGCGGTCAGGGTCGGTGCGGAGCAGTCGGGCGTCAATCACACATCAAGACTAGTGGGCGTCCTAGAAGTGCGCCGAACAATTCGCTCTGCTGCGCGCCACGCTGCACGCACCCGGGCGGCGCCGCGCTCGCGACGAGCCGATTGTTCAGCGCACTCCTGGACCACCATCCATCGCATATCCTCCCGATCATGGTCCGCAAGCCGCCGTCACGAACCTCACTGGTCATCGTGATCTGCCTGGTCGCCGCGATCTGCGGGTGGACCGTCCTGGTGTTGACCGCCGCATGGCTGCCGGAATGGGACGCCCGGGTCGCCCCGGCACCGCTGCAGCCGACCTCGGCTCCGGGTCAGATCGCGGCAGCGTTGGCGCTGGTCACCGAGCCGGCCCTGATCTATCTCAGCCTGTTGTTCGTCGCCCTGTGGGCCTACCGCGGACGGATGCGCAACCTGGCCGGTGCGCTGGTGCTGATGGTCGTGCTCGGCTACGGCGGCGGTTGGTTGCTGAAGCAGCTGATCGGTCGGCAGCGTCCGGCCGACGCGGTCCAGCTGATCACCGCCCAGGGGTACGCCTATCCGAGCAGCCATCTGACCGCGGCCAGCGTCGGCGTGGTGGCGGTCGGGACGGTGCTGGTGGTAACCCGGCATCGCCGCGTGGTGCAGCTGCGCTGGGCGATCATCGGTGCGCTGATCCTGATCTTGATCGGATCGGATCGGTTGCTGCTGGCTGCCCACCATCTCTCCGACCTGATCGGTGGTGTGCTGTTCGGCGCCGCGGCTGCCGCCGTCTCACTGTTGATCGCCGGGGTCTCGGTGTTGCCACCGTTTGCCTCCAATCGACCTCGGGCCCGGGTGGCACGCCGCGCGGTGGACACCGACGCGGGCCCGTCACGGCACACCAAGAAGCGCTGCGCCGTGGTCTACAACCCGGCCCGGGTCGCGGACTGGGTCGGTTTCCGTCGGGCACTGGACTACGAACTGCGGACCCGCGGCTGGGCCCAGGCCATGTGGCTGGAGACCCGGGTCGACGACCCCGGCCGGAGCCAGACCCGGCGGGCGATCGAACTGGGCGCCGACCTGGTGATCGCAGCCGGCGGTGACGGCACCGTACGGGTAGTGGCAGCGGAGCTGGCCGAGAGCGGGATCCCGTTCGGGGTGATTCCGGCCGGCACCGGCAATCTGCTGGCGAAGAACCTGGGGATCCCGCTGGACGAGCGGGCCGCGATGGAGGTCGCCTTCGGCGGCCGGACCCGGGAGATCGACGTCGTCCAGGTGACGATCGACGACGACCGGAAAGATCATTTCGTGGTGCTCGCCGGGATCGGGATCGACGCCATGATCATGCAGGAGACCAACCCGGATCTGAAGCGGGCGGTCGGTTCGGCGGCCTACTTCCTCGCCGCAGCACGGAACGCCAATCATCCGGCGCTGCACGCCACGATCACCGTCGACGACGGCGAACCGATCCGCCGCCGAGCCCACGTCCTGGTGCTCGGCAACGTCGGCTACCTGCAGGCCAACATCCCGCTGATCCCCGACGCCAAACCCGACGACGGGCTGCTCGACCTGCTGATCGCCTCGGCACGCAAACCGACCGACTGGCTTCGACTCACCGCCAAGGTGCTGACCCGGCGGGACCGCGACGTCGACGAACTCGACCGGATCACCGGGAGCAAGATCAGGATCGAGGTCGCCGAGGGCGATCACTTCGAGCTGGACGGCGACCCGGCCGGCGAATGCCACACCCTGGAGGCCCAGGTGCTGCCCGGCGCGCTGGCGATCCGGGTCCCCAGATGACAGCTGCCGCTGCGCCGACCCTTCAGCTGCTCGGGTTACGGAGCCGATCGAGCCACTGCTGGGCGGCGGCATAGTCGGCGTTGGCGGTGCCGGCGAGGATGTCGGGTTGCCCGGAGTCGGCGCGCGGGAAGCTGCCCAGGAAGATCACTCGGGCCGACACCCGGTGCAGCCCCATCAACGCCTCCGCCATCCGGGCGTCGTCGACGTGCCCCTCGGCGTCGATGGCGAAGCAGTAACTGCCCAGCTGGGTCTTGGTCGGACGGGACTCGATCCGACACAGGTTGACGCCGCGGCTGGCGAACTGTTCCAGCAGCTCCAGCAGGGCGCCGGAGTGGTCGGCCCGCATGAAGAGCACCAGGCTGGTCTTGTCGGCGCCGGTCGCCGGGCCGACCCGCCCCGGACGCGTCACCAGGATGAAGCGGGTGACGGCGGCGGTGTTGTCGGCGATGCCGTCGGCCAGCGCCTCCAATCCGTGCAACTCGCCGGCGATCCGGCTGCAGACCGCGGCGTCGTAACCGGAGTCGGGATCGGCGACGGCGGCGGCCGCGGCTGCGGTGGAGCCGTCGGTGGTGATGTCGGCCTGCGGCAGATGAGCGGCCAGCCAGTCCCGGCATTGGGCGGCTGCGTGCGGGTGGGTGAGCACCCGCCGGACGTCGGTCAGCGCCGTACCGGGCCGGACGAAGAGAGTGAACTGCACCTCCAGCAGCACTTCCCTGGTGATCATCAGCGGCTCACCGTAGGTGAGGTTGTCCAGGGTGGCCGAGACACCGCCTTCGACCGAGTTCTCGATCGGCACCAGCCCGGCGTCGACCTCGCCGCTGCGGATGCCGTCCAGGCAGCCGGCGACGGTCGCGTACGGCGTCAGTTCGGCGAGGTCGGCCCCGGGAACGGTCAGCAGTGCCTGATGGGTGAAGGTGCCCTCCGGCCCGAAGTAGCCGAACCGGCTCACCTGTCGGTGAGCCGCCGGGCGCTGATTCGCCGGGTCGGGCCGGGACGACGGCGGCTGTTCGGGGGACGGTTCATTCCAGGGGGCAGTTGACACCCGATCAGGGTAACCACTGCTGCCCCAGCGGTGGCCCGGAATTCCACGGCGTGACGGCCGCCGCCGCCGATCGCTCAGTTGATCTTGATCGACTTGATCGACGCCGCCACCGCCGCCTTCGCCGACGCGGTGGACTTGTTCGGCCGGGAGGTGAGCCATCCGACATGTTGGCCGCTGCCACCGTCGATCACCAGCACGCTGACGATGTCGTAGGTGCTCTTGATCCCCTTCTCCTTGTAGTGGATGTCACCGGTGGCGATCCACCCGTCGACCTGGTATCCCTTCAGCTTCTTGGAGGTGGCGTTCTTGATCGAGATCTTCATGCCGTCGTAGCCGCTGTCGGCCAGCTCCTGGAACACCCGCTCGGCGGTGGTTTCAACATCCTTGCCGGTCTGCTCGGGGCCATAGACCCCCGCTGCCACGACACCGACCCACGGGTCGCCCTTGCCGTTGTAGTCCTTCTGCACGATCAGCGAACTTTCCACCGCGCCGGGCTTGAACACGCCGTAGCCGGCACCCGGCGTCTCGGACGTCTCGTACGGCGCACCGGGCATCGTGACCTGCAGCGGTTTGGCGGTCACCACCCGGGTCGACTCGTCGAATTCGACCCGGATCTTGGCCAGCTCGGCGGAGGAGACCGGTGGCGGGGGCTGCAGCAGTGAGGACGCCTCGGTGCGCGTCTTCACCACCGCCGCAACTCCCACCGCGCCGACCAGCAGGGCGGCGATCAGCGCCACCACCGGGCTCAGCCGACGGCTCGGTCGGCGGGAGGCACGCTCGGGCCGGGAGAACTCGTAGCCGGGCGGCATCTGACGGCGTGTCCGTTGCGCGGCGGACGGGATCGGCTGCGCCTCGGCCTGCGCCAGCCGTCGGTGGGGCGACTGTGGCTGTTGATCGGAGGAATGTGGCTGGTCGAGCGGGCTCGGATCGGCCGGCGCCCCACCGGTCGACGGAGTGGATGCCGGCGGGACGGCAGGCGTTCGGAGCGCCTCCGCGTCGGTCGAGTCGATCGGTGCCGGGCCGGTCGGGTCGTCGGTCAGATAGTGGGTCCAGGCCGCGCCGTCCCACCACCGATAGCTGTCGGGTCGGCCGGCCGGGTCGGGGAACCATCCCGCGGCAGGCGTACTCACGCCCCTGAGCATAAGGGAACCACTGCTGCAGTCTGGCCTCTACGGCCGGCGCTGCACGCGCACTCGCTGCGTTGCACTCGCGCGCCGCCGCCCGCCGGCCGGGAGTCCAGAATGGTCCGGTGAACGATATTCAGTCACTCAAGCCATCGCCGGCGTTGTCGACCTTCATCGCCGGACTCCCCAAGGCCGAGCTGCACGTCCACCATGTCGGCTCGGCGACACCGCAGATCGTCACCGAACTCGCCGCGCGGCATCCCGAGGCCGGGGTGCCGGCCGACCTGGACACCCTGATCGAGTACTTCACCTTCACCGACTTCGCCGACTTCATCCAGATCTACCTGTCGGTGGTCGACCTGATCCGTGAACCTCAGGACGTCCGGCTGCTGACCTACGAGGTCGCCGCGGCGATGGCCGCGCAGCAGATCCGCTACGCCGAACTCACCGTGACGCCGTACACCTCGGTGCTCCGCGGGATCGCTGCCGAGGCGTTCCTGGAGGCGATCGAGGACGCTCGGGTCGCGGCAGCTCGTGATCATCACATCGAGTTGCGGTGGATCTTCGACATCCCCGGCGAGGAAGGGATTCCGGCGGCCGAGGAGACCTGTCGGATCGCTGTTGATCAAGGTTGCGACGGGTTGATCGGATTCGGTCTGGGCGGTCCGGAGATCGGTGTCGGACGACCACAGTTCAAGCCGTACTTCGATCGGGCCCGGGCGGCCGGCCTGCACAGTCTGCCGCACGCCGGCGAGACCACCGGACCGCAGACGATCAAGGATGCGTTGGACAGCCTCGGTGCCGAACGGATCGGACACGGGACCTCGGCCGTTCAAGATCGACATCTGTTGGAGCGGCTGGCCGCCGACGGCATCTGTCTGGAGGTGTGCCCGACCTCCAACGTGGCCACCGGAGCCGTCGAGGATCTCTCCGCCCATCCGCTGCCGACGATGGTCCGGGCCGGTGTGCCGGTGACGATCAACAGTGACGATCCACCGATGTTCGGCACCAGCCTGAACCAGGAGTACGAGGTCGCTGCGGTCCTCCTCGACCTGGACGCACACGGCGTCGCCGATCTGGCCCGGGCAGCCGTCGACCAGTCGTTCGCCCCCGCTGACTCCAAGACCAGGATCCGGGCCGAGATCGACACCTACGAGGCCGGCCACGCCGCACCCTGACCCGGACCGCCCACCTGCTCCGGCTCAGACTTCTCAAAACCCTCGGTATCGAGTACCGTGGGTATCGAGATTCGAACCGCGACCGAGTGGGTGATGGGAATGCAGCAAACGGATCCCGACCGACGGACCGGTCCGGTCCAGACCCGCCCGAAGCGCTCCGACGTCCGGGCCCGGATCATCGCCGCGGCGCGGGAGTCGTTCCTCCGCAACGGATACCAGCGCACCAACCTCGGCGAGGTCGCCGCCCAGGCGGGCTTCTCCAAGGGCGCGGTGTATTCCAACTTCGGCGGCAAGTCCGACCTGTTCACCGAGGTGATCAACGAACAGACCAGCGCGGTGACCGGGTCGGTGCTCGCCTCATCCAGGCGGCTGGCCAGCGTGATCGCCGATCCGACGGCGGTCGCCCGGATCGCCGACGATCTGACCGAACAGATCATCGGCGGCGAGTCGACCCTGGCGATGCTCGCCGAGGTCCGCGTGCTGGCCAGCACCGATCCCGAGTTGTCGGAGGTCTACGGCCGGCTGCGCAGCACCCAGCGGCAGCACCTGCTCGATGACCTGCGCCGGCGCGCCGCCGATCTCGGGCTGGAGATCGACTTCGACGAAGCGAGGGCCAATCTGCTGCTCACCCTGGTCCAGTCGCTGGCCACCGAATACGCCGCGGCCCCCGACGCGATGCCGCCGTCGCTGATCGCCGACACCTTGCAGATCGCGATCCGAGGGGTGCTGCGATGAGATGCCCTGTGTCAAGCCGGCTGGTTTTGGGCTTGGAGGATGCGTTGGAGGGCGTGGTGTTGGGCGGGGTCGTAGGAGACGCCGTTTTGCCAGCAGTGCCAGATCACGTGCAGCCAGGCTCGGGCGAGGATGCGGACGGCGTGGGCGTGGTCGTGTCCTCGGGTGCGGGCTCGTTGGTAGAGGTCGGCGGCCCAGGGGTTGGCGTGTCGGCTGTCGCCGGCGAAGTCGGTGACAGCGTCGCGGAGTTGTTTGTCGCAGGACCAGCGGAAGGTGACGGCGCGGAGTTTGCCCGATTGCCGGGTGG
The DNA here is from genome assembly GCF_900105385.1 of Microlunatus soli. Classification (NCBI taxonomy): domain Bacteria; kingdom Bacillati; phylum Actinomycetota; class Actinomycetes; order Propionibacteriales; family Propionibacteriaceae; genus Microlunatus; species Microlunatus soli. The sequence continues at coordinate 2,600,588 of NZ_LT629772.1, forward strand.
AGGGTGCGGCACCGGCCAGACAGGCCAGCGATTCGGGGGTGGGGAATCTGGCGCGGCAGTCGCCGATCTCGGCCAGCAGCCGGGCTGCGCGGACTCGTCCTGCTCGGGGCAGGCTGGTGAAGATGTGTTGGTCGGCGTGGGTGTGGAGTTGCCGGTCGATCTGGGCGGTGAGTGCCGCGATCTGTTCGACCAGGGTGGTCAAGATTGCGAGCAGGGCGTGGGTGATGTGGGCCTGGGTTTCGGCGTCGGATCCGGTGATGCCGCGGGCCGCGGCGGCCAGCCGGCCATGCAGTTTGGTCGGCGGGACTTTGCCGGAGTAGCCCTGTTTGGTCAGCCAGTCGCCGAGGCGTTTGGGGGTCAGCCAGTCGGCTTGGTCTTGGGTGGGGAATCGGGTCAGGAACGCGATGCTGATCTTGGAATCGAGATCTTTGAACAGGCCGACCGCGCCGGGGAACACGTTGCCGAGATGGGATCGGAGCTGGTTGGCCACCGCGACTCGGTGAGCGACCAGGTCCTTGCGGGTGCGGCAGGCCCGACGCAGCGCAACCGTCGCGGCGGTGTCGGGGATGAGTGGCCGCAGCCGGGGCCGGTCGGTGCGCAGGGTGTCGGCCAGCACGAACGCGTCGAATCGGTCGTCCTTGTTGCCGGCCGAGCCGTAGCGGCCGCGGAGGTTCTTGACCTGGTTCGGACTGATCACGACTACGGTCAGGTCGGCTTGGAGCAGGGCGTCGACAATCGGACCGTCCGGGCGCTCGATCGCGACCTCGCCGACTCCGTGATCGATGAGGAACTTGATCAACTTCCGCAGCCCGTCCGCGGTGTGTTCGACCAGGGTCTGATCGACTCGATGGCCGCGGCCGTCGACGACACAGACGGCGTGATCGGCAACCGCCCAGTCGATCCCAGCGGTGAGGTCGTTGATGGGTTGGTCGGGCAGAGTATTACTGGCAGACTTCATGTCAGCCTCCTCGCTGCTAGTCCCAGTGGGGAGGCACCCTTGTGTGCCGATGGTGCCGGAACGTGCCTGCCAGTTCGCTCACTGATCGGCGCTCACAGGCGCTCAGCCCTGTCGACGGTCCGCACGCCCCGGGCAACCACCAGACCTCGCAGATCTCATCGTGGACATCCGAAACGTCGAGCGAGCAGGGCGATGACCTGGTGGCACCTCGGGTGCATTGACACTCCATCCAAGAGCGCCAACACGAGGAAGGTAGACCAGTGAGCGATACCGACCTGGTCCCGCTCCGCGACCCGGACCAGCAGGACGCCGCAACCGACCAGCCCGGTCCGGCACCGACATCGGACGACGTCGCCGACTCCGACCTGGTGATCGCGACCGGGCTCGACTACGGCACCGGGATCCGCCGCGTCTTCGCCGGGCTGGACTTCCGGCTCACGGCCGGCACCCTCGGCGTGCTGCACGGCACCGACGGCAGCGGGAAATCCACCCTGCTGCTGGCCCTGATCGGCCGCGCCGGCGGTGTCGGTGGATCGCTCCGGGTGGCCGGTCACGACGCGCTGCACGGGTCCAAGAAACTGCGGTCGATCACGACCGCTGCACGGATCGGCAGCATCGTCGACGCCGAGCCCAAGCACTCGGTCGCCGACGCGATCGCAGACCGGGCCGCGGTCGACGGAATCCGTACGGGCCGGGCCCGGTCCACCTTCGACGAACTTGCCGACGTCCTGGAGTTGCGGGTGTCGCCGGATCAGCTGGTCGAAGAGCTCGACAGCTATCAGCGCAGCACGCTCGAGTTGGCGCTGGCCGCCCTGCGCCCGAGCACCCTGATGGTGTTGGACGATCTCGATCGGGGACTCGGGGTCGCAGACCAGGATCGGCTGTACCGGGCGATCATCCGACTGATGGCCCACACCGGCAGCACCGTCGTCGCCAGCACCGTCGAGCCCGACACCATCCCGTACGACGCCGTGACGATCGACCTGCCACCTCCCGGACCGAACCGCCGAAGGCACACCACGGATGCCCAGACGACCGCGCCGAAGCGGACAGCAACCCCGAGCGGCCCCTCCCAGCCGGCCGATTCCCCTCAGTAGGTGACCATGATCAACCCGTTCCGTATCGCCGCCGGCGAGTTCCGTCGGTTCCGCGGCCCGCTATCCAAGATCGCGCTGGTGTTCGTCGCCCTGGTGCCGTTGATCTACGGGGCGATCTATCTGGCCGCCAACTGGGACCCCTACGGTCGTCTGTCGGAGCTGCCGGTCGCCGTGGTGAACAACGACAAACCCGCCACGGCACAGGGCAAGACCATCACCGCCGGCGACGATTTCGTCGACGAACTGATCGCCGGCAAGGAGTTCGACTGGCACGAGGTCGATGCGGCGACCGCTGCCGACGGGCTGCGGCACGGCGACTACTACCTGGTCGTCACGGTGCCGTCGGACTTCTCCAGCAACCTGGTCAGCGGCCAGACCGACGATCCGCGGCGGGCGAACATCACCCTGCGCCGCAACGACGCCAACGGATTCGTGATCGGCAGCATCACCGGCCAGGCGCAGAACAAGATCGAGAACGCCGTCGACCAGTCCGCGGTGAAGAGCTACTTCGAGGTCGTCTTCGACAATCTGGCGAAGATCAAATCCGGGATGGACGACGCCGCCGACGGCGCCGGCAAGCTCGACGCCGGCCTGACCAGGGCGCACACCGCGTCAGGCAAGTTGGCCGACGGGTCGGCGACCCTCGCCGACGGTGCCCAGCAGCTGGAGACCGGTTCGGCGACGCTCTCCAGCGGTTTGGACAGCGCCGACACCGGCGCTCAGGACCTGGCCGACGGACTGTCGACGATGGAGACCAAGTCCGCCCAGCTGGCCGACGGTGCCGACCAGGTCGCCGACGGCACCCAGCAGCTGAACGACACCGTGCTGCCGCCGCTCAACAAGCTGCAGTCCGACCTGCCGCAGATCCGCAAGGGGACCAAGAAGGCGTCGTCGGCGATGAACACGATCGCCGCCGACGCCGCCGGCGGCAGCAAGTCGGTGGCCGGTGATCTTGATCGGGCCGACGACGAGCTGACCCGGCTGGAGACGAAATACCCCGAGCTGAGGAAGGACCCCGCCTTCGGCCGGCTGAGCGACCGGGTCGATTCGGCATCGGGCCGGGCAGACAGGATCGCTACCGCGGCGAGCGAGCAGGCCGACACCGTCGCCGGCATCACCGACGGCGTCGACGATACCCTTGATCAACTGTCCGGTTCGTTGAAATCGACGAAGAAGGATCTGAAGAAGCTGAACAACGGCGCCCACCAGGTCGCCGACGGCAACCATCAGCTGAACACCGCCATCGGCAAGGCGTCCACCGGCGCCGACAGCCTCGCCACCGGCATCTCCTCGGCCGCGGACGGTGCCGACAAGCTGCACAGCGGAGCGACCCAGGTGTCCGACGGTGCCGACCAGCTGAAGACCGGCAACCACGACCTGGACAGCGCCCTCGGCCAACTGTCCGACGGCGCGTCGACGCTCCATGATCAACTCGTGGCCGGAGCCAAGAAGGTGCCGGCCGTCACCGATGACCAGGGCGACCAGGCGGCCCAGGTGCTGTCCTCCCCCGCCGAGGTCAAGATGCAGGTCGACAACGCCGCCACCTACTACGGCCGCGGGCTGGCACCGATGTTCTTCTCGATCGCGCTCTGGGTGTTCGGCATCTCGGCATTCCTGGTGCTCCGGCCGCTCGTCGGCCGGACGCTGGTCGGTCGCGGCGGTGCGCTGGCCCGACAGCTCGGCAGCTGGCTTCCGGCCGGCATCCTGGCCGTAGTCGGCGGCTACCTGACGATCGGGACGGTCTGGCTGTTCCTCGGACTGGACCCGGTGCGTCCGCTGGCGCTGCTGGGCGTCACCGCACTGGGCGCGATCGCGTTCTCCTCGATCGCCCAGGTGCTCCGGATGGCGCTCGGTACGCCGGGATCGGCACTGCTGTTGATCTGGCTGGTGCTGCAACTGGCGTCCACCGGCGGCACCTATCCGCCAGCCGTGCTGCCACGCTTCTTCTCCGCGATCCACCCGTTCATGCCGATGAGCTATCTGATCGACGCCTACCGGGTGACGATCTCCGGCGGACTGACCGCCGATCTGATCCAGGACGTGATCGTGCTCGCCGCGATCGCCGTCGTAGCGCTCGCGCTCGGGTCACTGATGCTGGTCAGGAAGCAGAGATTCGCGTTGCGGGATCTGCATCCGCCACTGGAGGCGTGACCTCCGCCGGCGGTTCGATCGGCGGTTCCTCCGGGGCCGGTCGTCGGGACAGGTCCGGACCCGCCAGCACGGTCCGACGCCCCACCGGCCACAGTGAGTTGCTGTCCGGCCAGCGCCACCACAGGAAGATCGCCAGCAGCAGCATGATCTGCACCAGCGGCGAGACAACGTCGCGGACCCGGGCCGACGCCCACGCCAGGGAGGCGCCGAACTCGACCGCCCGGCCCGGCACGAAGGCCGCCGACAGCACCGCGCCGCGGACGATCATCAACCGGTCGAGTTTGCCGCCGGCCAGCAACGCCAACGGCATCCAGATCTGCAGGTCGTACCAGCTCAGGGTGTACATCGCGGTGACCACCCAGCCGATACCGATGATCATCGCGGTCCGCAGCGCGATCGTCATCGGGTCGGTCCGCGGATCGGTGTCGTCCGGTGCTCCGGGTGCCAGCCGCCACGGCACCACCCGGGACAGCGCGAACACCACGATCGGCAGCAGGGTGTAACTGATCACGCCGCAGATGATCTTGCTGGTGGACTGGTCGAACAGGTGGGCGAACAACGTGTAGAACGGATTGACCCAGGACCCGACCGACACGTAGGCACCGTTGCGCAGCACCTGGACGAAGGCCGTCGGCTCCCAGACCACATAGGCCAACGCCATCGGGATCGCTGCACCGACACAGATCTTGGCCATCTGTTTGGGCTGCTTGCGGTAGGCCCACAGCATCGCCAGCCCCCAGATGCCGATGCTCACCTTGGCGCAGCCCGCCAGCCCGACGCCGAGCCCGGCCAGGAACGGGCTCTTCCGGATGAAGATCATCCCGGCAACGGCGAACACCACCGACAGCGCCTCGTTGTGCGCGCCGGCCACCACGGCCCAGATCAGCAACGGATTGCAGATGGTCAGCAGCGCGGCCCGTGCCCGACGCTCCGGGTCGGCGTTACGGGCCATGAACAGCACGCCGAGACAGGCCAACACGAACGGCACGGCGGCGAACAACTGCAGCCAGAAGACGACGTCGTGCATGTTGGTGCCGCCGAGTTGGTTGGCCGCCCACTGCGTCCAGGAGGTGATCGGCCCGTAGACGCTGGGAGTGTCGGTCCAGGGCCGCTCGGTCCAGCGCAGCACCGGGTCGAACTGGCTCCGGAAGATCTCCGCCGGCGTGATCTCGTACGGGTTGCGGCCGATCACCTGCAGCCGACCGTAGGCGGCGTACATCAACACGTCGGCCGAGGTCAGCGGCGGCACCAGGGTGGTAGCGGCCACCAGCCCGATCCCGAGCCCGGCGATCCTGCGCGCCCGCGGACGCCAGCCGGCGGCGAGGGCTCGCATCGCGATCCACAGCCCGACGCCGGACAGTGCCAGCGCACCCCAGATCAGCAGCGACACCAGCCATTCGGCCGGCTCGACGACCTTGCTGGGCAGGTACCACGGCGGCAACAGGCCGTCCCGGGGGCCGAGCGTGATGGTGATCACCGACGGCCCCAACGCACCGACGATCAGGCAGAACACGGTGGCGGCGATGATCGCGGCCAGCCCGACCCGATGGTCGCGATGCCAGACCGACGGCCGGTATCCCGCCACGGCCGGATCATCGGATCCATCGCCGCCGCCCCCGGAAGCGGTCCGCTCCCGGGTCACCGCCGCCGATGCTTGCGACACAACGCCGTCATCGATCGGCGGATCGCTTCGGCCAGCACCGTCCGCCACAACACCTGCAGCAGACGCTTGATGATCGCGCCCATGATCAACTTCTCCTCGCACTCGGTCGTCGGCGGGGTCGGCACTGCCGGACCCCTGCACGGTCGGGTCAACCACGGTTTCCGTCCAGCGACTCCCGCCCGCGATCTCGGGGAGTCGTCGCCGGCGGCCGGCTCCCGCCCAGACTCAGTCTGGATCCACCGCGGACACCGGCCGGCGCGACACCGAACTCCCGGCTACCGAACTCCTGAACAGACACGATGAGTTCCCTCACCGCCCGCGGAGGCGGTCCAACAGTCCGCTGACGGTGGGATGGGAGCGCAGCTCACCGGTGGTCTGACCGATCAGCCCGCGAGCCGTGAGCGCACGGGTGACGTCCTTCAGCTGTTTGGCCCGATGCAACTGACCCGCCAGGTCGTTGCCGGTGGCGCGATGCTGCAGGTCGACATCGATCTCCTGCACCGTGAGCCCGGCCCGGACGACGTCGATGGTCATCCCGACCTCGATCCCGAACCCGGCGGCCAGCGGGCTGGCCAGCTCGAACGCCCGCCGGGTGATGCAGCGCTGCCCCGACAGCGGCGCCCGGGCCGAGAAGCCACTCAGCTCCTCGATCCCGCGGCGGGCGGTGTTCAGCACGATGCCGTGACCGCCGGCCGGTGAGCCGTCGTCCGTGGTCTGCGCCGGCAGCACACCGATCGTCAAGGCGGCTGCACCGCTGACGACCGGACCGATCAGCGGCGCCGCGCCGGCCGCGGACTCGCCCAGATCGGCATCCAGCAACAGGATCGCGGTCGCCTCCGGCAGGTTGTCCCGCTGCTCGAGAACGCCGAGCGCGTTCACCCCGGACTCGATGGCTGCAGCCTTACCGCGGTTGCGGTCGTGCCCCACCACGATGGCGCCGGCTGCGGTGGCATGTTGGGCGGTGCCGTCGCTGCTGCCGTCGTCGACGACGATCACGGTGGCGACCTGCGGGAGCTCGCGGGCCGCAGCCACCGTCGCGGCGATGGTCGTCTCCTCGTTCTTGGCGGGGATCACACACGCAACTCGGCCGGTACTCACGCCTAGAGACTAGCGGGTGGCCCGGACCGGACTCAGGTCCTTTGCAGCCTGTCCGATGCCCTACCCCGATCACGGTGGTGACGGATCAGACATCGCGGCCTGGTATCGGCCGCGTCGGGCAGGCGGTAGACTTCAGTCGTTTGTTCGCACGACAGCCCGCGGGCCCCGATCGTGAGGAGGTGAGGGCGATGAGTCCCAGTCAAAGTCTCGAGTCTCACAGTCGCACCTCGTCCATCCTCGGAGTGCGGTTCGATCGAGATTCGTCGACCACCCGTCCCGTCACCAGCTGAGTAACTGACCGCGCGTTGCGCGCGGAACGCGACCGCGGTGGCGAATCTTTGTGCCTGCCGTCTCGTCGGCACGGCCGATCGGCACCAGCACTCCCGTACGTCTTGGGAGTCCCGATGTCCTTCCTCCGTGATCTTCGCGTGCCGCGTCCTCGGCGCACCCCGAACGCGCCGGTGCCGTCTGAGCAGTACGTGCCGTCCACCGAACCGGACCGCAACCGCCCCGGCGGCAGCATCGTCGACAACGGGATCTATGTCGACGGCCGACGGGTCAAGGAACCGAGCAGCCTGGACGAGACGTACGCGATGCTGGACGGCACCGAGGGTGGGATGGCCTGGATCGGCTTCTATCGTCCGAGCGCGGCCGAGATCGGCTCGGTGGCCCAGGAATTCGATCTTCATCACCTGGCCGTCGAGGACGCCATCGCTGCCCATCAGCGGCCGAAGCTGGAACGCTACGGCAGCACGCTGTTCTGCGTGTTGCGGCCGGCGCAATACATCGACGCCGAGGAACGGGTCGAGTTCGGTGAGTTGCACCTCTTCGTCGGCGACGACTTCGTGGTCACCGTCCGACACGCCGAATCTCCGGATCTGGGACGGGTCCGGCGCCGGCTGGAGGCGTCCCCGGAGCTGCTCCGGCTGGGCCCCGAAGCGGTGTTGTACGCCGTCCTGGACGAGGTCGTCGACGAATACGGTCCGGTGGTGTCCGGGCTGCAGAACGACATCGACGAGATCGAGGACCAGCTCTTCAGCGGCGACGCCGCGGTCACCCGCCGGATCTACGAACTGTCCCGCGAGGTGATGGAGTTCCAGCGCACCACCCGGCCGCTGCTGGCGATCCTGCGCGGGCTGGAGGCCGGCTTCGACAAGTACCGGGTGGACGAGGAACTGCAACGCAGCCTGCGCGACGTCGCCGACCACGTGATCCGGACCGTCGAGGCCGCGGACAGCTTCCGCAGCGTGCTGCAGAGCGCGATGAGCGTGCACGCCACGCTGGTCGGCCAACGGCAGAACGAGGAGATGCGGACGATGACCGAGGCCAGCCTGGCCCAGAACGAGCAGATGAAGCGGATCTCGTCCTGGGCCGCCATCCTGTTCGCACCCAGCCTGATCGGTGCGGTCTACGGGATGAACTTCGACGTGATGCCGGAGACCCACTGGCAGTGGGGTTACCCGTTCGCCCTGGTGCTGATGTTGGCGATCGCGGTGCTGTTGTACGTGGTCTTCCGGGCCCGTCGCTGGTTGTGACCGGGCGCCCTTCTCGATCGGGCGATGGTGAGCATCGGTGATCACCATCGCTGATCAGGAGCGGTCGGGCACGGAGTTGATCAGCGGCCGACGCCGGCCAGGTCGCGCCCGGCCGCGACGGCGGCTTCCTCGGCGGTCTTCTTCATCAGCGACGCCTCTTCGACGAAGGCGTCCAGCGCCGGGTTGACTCCGGCGAGGGTGAGCTCACGCTCGATCACGGTCAGGTCCGCACCCCAGACCTCGGCCAGGACCCGTTGCAGGTAAGCGATGTTGTGGTCCCAGCCTTCCTTCGGCGTACCCGGCGCATAGGAACCGCCGCGGGTGGTGAGCAGGACGGTCGGCGTGCCGTCCAGCAGCTTCTCCGCCGGTGATTCGGCGCCGGCGATGGCGAGGTCGATCCACGTCTTGACGTGCTGGGAGACGCCCCAGTTGTAGAGCGGCAGAGCCAGCACGGCGACGTCGGCGCTGCGCAGTTCGCCGGCAATCGTCTGGGCCAGTTCGAGCGCGGCGACCTGCTCGGGGCTGCGGCTCTCGGCCGGGGTGAAGGAGGCGCCGATCGCGGTCGGCCAGGCGTCGGCGGGCAGCGGCTGCTGAGCGAGGTGTCGGCTGACGACGGTCTCATCCGGGCGGTCGTTGCGGAATTGGTCGACGACCTGGTCGGCGAGCGCACTGCTCGCCGAGTTGTCGCCTTGGATGCTGGAGTCGATGCGCAACAAGGTCATCGGGGTGGTGCTCCTCGCGGTTCGCCCGTGCTCGAGGTCCGGCACGGTGACGGATTTGAATGTTCAAGTTCAAGATAGCGCCGATCGACTTGAACATTCAAGTCCGAGTCCTACGATCGATCCATGAGCAGCGATAAGGTCGAACCGTGACCAGTGCCGTACGTGGCGATCGGGACGACTCCCCCGGGACCGGGGTGACCGACCGATCAGGCGTGGCCGACCGATCAGGCGTGGCCGACCCGCCGTGGCTGAATCCGACCCAATTGCACGACTGGATGGCGCTGGTCGCCATGTTCAGCACCCTGCCGGCAGCGCTGGACGCTCAGCTGAAACGGGACGCCGGGCTGAATCTGTTCGAGTACCAGGTGCTCGTCCAGCTCGGCGAGGCGCCCGGCGGGCAGGTCCCGATGAGCGATCTGGCGGTGCTGGCGAAGAGCTCACCGTCCAGGCTCACGCACGCCGTATCCCGCCTCGAACGGGCCGGCTACGTGACCAAGGCCGCCTGTCGATCCGCGGGCCGGCGGACCGCGACCTTCCTGACCGACGCCGGCCGGCAGAAGCTGCACCAGACGGCGCCGGGTCACGTCCGGGAGGCGCGACGGCTCGTCGTCGATGTCCTGACCGCCGAGCAGTTGGCGGTGACCGGCGACGCCTGCCGCGCGATCGTCGAGGCGATCTCCCCCGAGTTCACCGACATCCTGTGCCGGGTGCCACCTTCGTCCGACGCGGATTCCAGCACCGGAACCTGCTGACGGACCACGGATCTCGATACAGTCCCGACATGGCTGAGCGTGTCGGGGTCGAGGGTGTTGGCGTCCGGTCCGAGGTCGGACGGCTGCGGACCGTGCTGCTGCATCGCCCGGGCAACGAGCTGCGCCGACTCACCCCACGGAACAACGACGCGCTGCTGTTCGACGGGATCCCCTGGGTCGATCGCGCCCGGGACGAACACGACGCCTTCGCCGAGGCGCTGCGCAGCCGCGACGTCGAAGTGCTCTATCTCACCGAGCTGTTGGCCCGGACGCTGGAGTCGGTGACCGCTCGTGCCCAGGCGGTCGACCTGACCCTGTCCGATCTGCGGTTCGGCGAGCGGCTGCGGCGCTACCTCCGGCAGGAACTGGCCGATCAGCCGCCCGACCGGTTGGCCGAGATCCTGACCAGCGGGCTGCGCAACGACGAGGTGACCGGAGTACGGACCCTGGTCACCGGACTGCTCGGTGCCGACGACTTTTTGATCGATCCGCTGCCCAACCTGCTGTTCACCCGGGATTCCAGCACCTGGGTCGGCGACCGGGTCGTGGTCACCTCGCTGGCGATGCCGGCCCGTCGCCGGGAGACCCAGCTGACCGACCTGATCTACAGCTTCCATCCACGCTTCGCCCCGCCCGGATCCGAGCCCGTCCAACGCATCCACGGGCCGAGCGCGGAGCATCTGGAAGGTGGTGACGTGCTCGCCCTGGCTGCCGGCGTGCTCGCCGTCGGAGTCGGCGAACGCACCACACCGGCCGGCGCCGAACGACTGGCGCGGACGGTCCTGGAATCGGACCTGGCACACACCGTGCTGGCCGTTCCGATCGACCAGGACCGAGCGACCATGCATCTGGACACCATCTGCACGATGGTCGACACCGACGCCGTCGTGATGTATCCCAACGTCGCCCATCGGTTGGATGCGTTGCCGATCACGCTGGGCGATGACGGCGAGTTGGTGATCGGCGAGCGCCGACATTTCCTGGACGCGGCCGCGGACGCGATGGGGATCGAACGCCTCCGGCTGATCGACACCGGCCTGGACCCGGTGACGGCCGAACGCGAGCAGTGGGACGACGGCAACAACACCTTGTGCATCGCCCCGAAGATCGCCGTGGCCTACGAACGCAACACCGAGACCAACGCCCGACTGGAGGCGGCCGGCATCGAGGTGATCACCATCGCCGGCTTCGAACTCGGCACCGGTCGCGGCGGCCCGCGATGCATGTCCTGCCCGATCCTGCGCGACGAGCTGTGAACCGTCCCGAACAGGTCCGAAGGGCAGCGGAATCGCTGCTGGGCCTGCGGATCACGGCACCGCCGCGACGGATCGAGCGCGGCTACGGCAACGAGAACTGGTGGCTGTCCGGCGACGACCGGGAGTACCTGCTCAAGATCGCTCCACCGGCGGCCGACCTCGGCAAGCTCACGGCGTCAGCGCGAGCCCATCGGCTCGCGGTCGAGCGGGGCGTACCGGCGCCTGAGCTGGTCATCTTCGAACCGGCCTGCGCCGAGCTGGACGGCCGGACCGTACGGATCGTCGATTACCTGGACACCGTGCATCCACCGGAGGTGCTGACCGCCGACACGGTGCCGGAATTCTTCGCCGGGTTCGGCGCCGCCGTGGCGACACTGCACTCCGTACGCCCCGGTGGTTTCGCTTCCCGGGTCGGCGGTTCGACGACCTTCCCGACCTGGGCCGACTACGTCGACTTCCGGGTCCCGCAGATCCGCGGCCGGGCCTTGGCCACCGACCTCTATCCGGCGGCGGACTGGAACGCCATGCTCGACCGGGCACGCGATCTTGCGGCCGTCGTGTCGGATGTGGTCGAGCCGTCGCTGGTGCATCGCGATCTCTACCTGGACAATGTGTTGGCCGACCGCGACGGACGGTTCGCCGCGATCATCGACTTCGACGGCGCCGAAGTCTGGGATCCGGTGGTGGATTTCGTCAAGCTCCGCTGGCAGGTGTTCGGTGAACATCCCGGCTCGGCGGCGGCCTACCTGCAGGGGTACGCCTCGGTCGCCGGCCCGATCCGCCGCTTCGCCGAACGACTGCACGTGGTCGAGATCCTGGAGTTGGCCAACCATGCCGCCAACGCGGCGCTGACCGACAACCCGGCCTTTGCCGAACAGGCCACGGCCCGCCTGGACGTGGTGCTGGGCAGCACGCCGGACGGGCCCGCGGTCGACCTCGACGTCGATCAGCCGACGACCTGACGCTCCGGTTCCGGATCCGGCGTCGGCGTTGCCGGCGGCACCGTCGAGCGCTTCGGGACGGCGGCGATCGCCAGCCCGGCCGCCGCCACCAGCACGCTCAGCAACAGACCGGGCCGGTACGCAGCGAGCATCGCCTCAGGCGTCGCCCTGGCAGTCTCGCCGCCGGTGGTCACCAGCGCCGTGGTGACCGCGAGCACCAGTGCCGCACCGACCTGGGTGCTGGTCTGCACCAGCCCGGCGGCCAATCCCTGCTCGCTGTTCCTGATCCCCGACGTGGCCTGCACATTGATCGACGGGAAGCCCAACGCGAAGCCGCCGCCGAGCAGGATCACCGATGGCAGGATGGCCAACGGGTAGGACGGATGGGTGTCGATCCGCAGGAACAACAGGTATCCGGCCAGCAGCGAGATCATCCCGAGCATGATCAACTTCGGACCGCCGAAGCGATCGATCAGTCGGTCGGCGAAGGGAGCGCTGCCGACCACCAACAATCCGGCCGGCAACAGCGCCAGCGCCATCGTCAACGGCTGCCAGCCGAGCACCGACTGCAGGTAGAGCGTGACGATGAACTGGAAACTCAGGTAGGAACCGAAGAGTGCGACGGCGGCAAGATTCGCGCGCGCCACCCACCCCTGCTTCAAGATCGAGAACCGGATCAGCGGGTGTTTGGCCCTCGTCTCGATCAGGCCGAACGCCGCAAGAATCATCGCGGCCACGACGAATCCGCCGATCGTCCGGATCGATGCCCAGCCGGCGTCGGGAGCCGAGACGACCGTATAGACCAAGATCAACATTCCGGCCGGGAGAGCGACCGCCCCGGCAAGATCGTGGCCACCCTGCTCTCCCCGCCCGTCACGCGGGATGAAGAAGAAGCCGAGGACCAGGACCGCGACGGCGAACGGCACCGAGAACAGCATCGTCCACCGCCAGCTCAGTCCGGTGACCAGGCCGCCGACGATCAGGCCGAGCGAATAGCCGGAGGCTCCGAACACCGAGTAGATCGAGATCGCTCGGTTGCGCTCGGGCCCTTCGCTGAAGTTGGTGGTGATGATGGAGAAGCCGGTCGGTGCGGTGAATGCCGCTGCCAACCCCTTGATGAAGCGGGCCGCGATCAGCAGCCCGGGATCATCGGCGACGCCACCGAGGATCGAAGCCAGGGCGAAGACCGACAGCGCGATCAGGAAGATCCGCCGCCGGCCGAGCAGATCGGCCAGTCGACCGCCGAGCAGCAGCAGACTGCCGTATCCGAGGACGTAGCCGGAGACGACCCATTGCAGGGTCTCGGTGCTGACGCCGAGCTCGCGGCCGATGGTCGGCAGCGCGACCCCGACCATCGAGACGTCCAGTCCGTCGAGGGCCAACACGGTGCAGAGCACCAACAGCAGCGCCCAGCGCCGCGGCGACCAGCGGGATGTGGTCGCGAGATCAGGTGTGCGGTTCACAGTCGACGACTTTATATGCCGCGTCATAGAATGCGCAAGCATATTATTCCGTCGCATTGGATGCGGGAGCATGTTATACACTCGGCCTCATGACGGGTACCAAGACGGCCGGCGGCGCAGCCGGCGAGGCGACCCTGGTCGGCCGCTGGCGGGATCTGCAGGAGCGCTACCTGACGACGGCAGCGAGCATCGAGCGCGGCCTGAACAGCGAGCACGGGCTCGGCCTCAGCGACTTCGAGGTGCTCGACCTGATCGCGGAGAACGACGACCCCGACAGCCCGTGCCGGATGAAGGATCTGTCCAAGATCTCACCGATGACCCAGAGTGCACTGTCGCGGATCGTCGACCGACTGGAGAAGTCCGGCCTGGTCACCCGCAACTCCTGCGCCGAGGATCGGCGAGCCCTGATGGTGTCGATCACCGACCAAGGACATCAACTGCATCAGCAGGCCCAGCAAACCCACCGCCGGCTGCTCCGCGAAACCCTCGGCTCGTAGGGAATCACTGAGCCCGTCGAAAGACCCCTGAGCCTGTCGAAGGGCGCCCGAGCCTGTCGAAGGGCGCCTGAGCCTGTCGAAGGGCGTTGACCGTCGCGAGACACGGCCCTTCGACAAAGCTCAGGTCCCTGGACGCGGGTCGATCAGCCGACCGGTGCGCCGGTCAGCGTCTCCATCACGACGTCGGGGAAATCGGAGGTGTAGCCGTCCACTCCGAGGTCCCGGCAGAACTGCACATCCTCCACGGTGTTGACGATCCACGGATGGACCTCGTTGCCGCGCCTGTGGGCTCGCTCGACGAAGCCGGGATCCTCCCGCAGCCGGGTCACGTCGGGACCGACGATCCGGACACCGTCGGGCAGTTCACCGTCGGGCACCCGGCTCAGATCGGAGACCAGGAAGGTCCGGCGCAGCTCCGGCAACAGCTCGCCGATCTTGATCAACGCCTCCGGATCGAAGGTGATCATCCGCACCGGCGAGTCGGCGGTGTGCCAACCGCGTTCGGTCAGCAGTTCTGCGACCCGTTCCTCGATGTCGAGCCCGCGGGGTGTGGGATGCTTGGTCTCCAGGTTGAGGTTGATCCGCGCACCGCGATCGCGGGCGTCCTTGATCATGTCCAACAGCTCGACCAGCGTCGTGACCGCCCGTTCCTGTGGAGTCGGATCAGCGGTGAACCAGGACCCGAAGTCGACCGTCCGCAGGTCGGCCAGGGTCCAGTCCAGCAACGGCCCGGTGGCGTCGGAGGTGCGGTCGACGGTCAGATCATGCAGGCAGACAAGATGATCATCGGCGGTGAAGTGAACATCGCATTCCAAGCCGAGCTCGATGCCGGTGCGCTCTGCATAGTCGATCGCCTCGGCGTACGAGGCGTGTGTCGATTCGGGATAGCGGCCGCTGAAGCCGCGATGGGCGAAGAGTTGCAGACCTGATTCGTCGAGGAACGTCGCAGCCGGTGTGCTCACGGACCTCATCCAACCACGTCCGGCGATCAGCCGGTGTCTTGAGGGTGAACGGACTCAGTCCTGCAGAGTGTCGGCGGCGGTGGCGACGACCGCGTCGGCCAGCAGCGCCAGCATCGGCGAGTGCAGCTTCCACTGCTGCCAGTAGAGCGGCACCCTGACCGAGACCGTGGGGTCGATCTCGATCAGCTCGCCGCTGTCCTCGAATCCGGCGCTCTGTTGCGGCGGGATCATGCCCCAGCCGAGGCCGAGTGCGATCGCCCGGGCGAAGTCGGCGGAGACCGGGATGTAGTGCCGTGGCGGTCGTAACCGTCGCCGGCTCTTCTTGCGCAGATAGCGATCCTGCAGTTGATCATCGCGGTCGAAGGCGACCATCGGTGCCTGCGCCAGCGCTTCGGGGGTGGCACCGTCGGGGAACCATCGGCGGGCGAATGCCGGGGCGGCCATCGGCCGATAGCGCATCGCGCCGAGTCGACGCACCGTGCAGCCCTGCACCGGTTCGGCGACGGACGTGACCGCCGCCATCACGGTGCCGTTGCGGAGCAACTCGGTGGACAACGCTTCGTCGGCCCGATGCACCTCGAAGTAGATCCCCTGGTCCGACTCCACCCGGGCCAGCGCTGCCAGCGCCCAGGTGTTGAGCGAGTCGCCGTTGATCACTACCGGCAGGGTGTTGGTGCCGGCACCGGTCTGCTCCGAACCCAGCGCCAGCGCGGCGTCCTCGCTGAGCAGGATGGTCTGCCGCGCCATCCGCAGGATCACTGCGCCGGCCTCGGTCGTCCGTACCGGCTTGCTGCGCAGCACCAACACCCGGCCGACGGCGGACTCCAGTGCCTTCAGCCGCTGCGAGATCGCCGACGGCGTGACCCGCAGCTGTCGTGCCGCGGCGTCGAGCGTCCCGTGGTCGACGACCGCGACCAGGGTGCGGAGCTGATCGGGCTGCAAGTCCATAAGCACTCCTTATGTACCTGCAGAAACTTTAGCTGGTCTGGTTGTTTTTCGTCGCCTACCGTCGAGGAGGGCGCTGAGCAATTGGCTCGTCGCGAGCGCCGCGATGTGCGTACACGGGCACGTCGCGGGAGCGGAGGCAGGCCGGGGCCAGTCGAGCGAGCGCAGCGCCGCCCGTGTGCGTGCAGCGTGGCGCGCAGCAGAGCGAATTGTTCAGCGCCCTCCAAGGGCGACAACGGTGGATCACGACGTGAGGATGTGGATGGACGGGACCGGACCGGCGACAGCGTTCCAGGGAATGTTGATGATGCTGTCCCTGATCGTGGCGATCGGGGCACAGAACACGTTCCTGCTGCGCCAAGGACTGCGGCATGCCGCGGTGACGCCGTTGGTGCTGATCTGCTGGCTGTCGGACTGCGCGCTGGTGCTGATCGGCGTCAGCGGTCTGGGTGCCGTCGTCGACCGGGTCCCGTACGCGATGACGGTGATCCGCATCGTCGGCGCCCTGGTCCTGCTCGGCTATGCCGCGCTCGCGATCCGACGCGCGGTCCGCGGTGAGAGTCTTGACCTGGAAGGCGCATCGGGACGTCGGACGACCCTGTCGGCGATCGGCACCTGCCTGGCGATCACCTGGCTGAATCCGCACGTCTATCTCGACACCGTGCTGATGGTCGGTGCGGTCGCCAACAGCCACGGCTCGCCGGGGCGGTGGTGGTTCGCCGTCGGCACCTTGATCGGAAGTCTCGGCTGGTTCGCCGCGCTGGGCTACGGCGCCCGGCTGCTCCGTCCACTCTTCCGCAAGCAGCGCGCCTGGCGGATCCTGGATTCGCTGATCGCGGCGATCATGATCAGCACAGCGGCCAAGCTGCTGCTCTCCTGAGGACCGGTCGCCGGCGACGAATCAGCGGGTCAGCGGGCGGGAGTCCGCCGCCCAGGCCTGGATGCCGCCTTCCAGATTGACCGCCTCGCGTCCGATCGAGTTGAGGTAGGCGGTGGCCTGGGCCGACCGCCCACCGACGGCACAGATGCAGACCACCTTGTCGCTGACCTCGTCGACACGGGCGATCAGCTGGTCCAACGGAATATGAGTCGACCCCTCGATCCGGCCGACGGCCCATTCCGCGTCGGTCCGGACGTCCAGCAGCATCCAATCCGGTCCGGGAAGTGCGGCGAGTTGGTCGGTGGTGATGGTCGGCAGCTCAGGCATGCCGCCATTGTGCCCCGGTCGCCTCGGATCCGGCGACCGACGTGAGCAGAATCATCGACCGGTGACGCCGTCCCGCGGGTGCGGTCGGGGTGGCCGGTCGAGGATTCTGGGTCGCACGGTTGTGGCGGCGAACGGTCAGGCGTCGACCTCGACCAGCCGCTCGAACAGGAACTCGTACGGCAGATAGGACACGTCGTACTCGTGACCCGGTTGATGGGCATTCAGCTGGGACATCTGGATCAGTCGCCAGCCGTCGATCAGCGCGTCCAGTCCGGTGGCGTACGGCGGCTCGTCACTGTCGCCCATCGTCGGGCGGGACCGGCCCGTGCCGTCGTAGCGGGTCCAGCCGATCACGTTCGAGTCCAGGGCGGAGGTGCCGAGGTAGAGGATCAGCAACTGCTGACGCAGATGGGGGTCGATCGGTCGTGCGGTGAAGGATTCTTCGACCGTTGTGGTCATGGAGTTCTCCCGTCGGAATGGAAAGCGGAGCAGATGGTGGGTGCAGGCACGCCGCGGGCGCGGTCGGTGGCGCCGGGCCCTGGAGCCAGGTTCAGAAACCCCAGCCGCTCGACGATCGGCTGGATCCGAGCCGGACGTCGGTGGCACCCGGCGCGACGAACTGCGGTCGCAACTGCTCGCGGGTCAGGTAGTTGTCGATGTCGAAGAGCTGGTCGCCGGTCAACGTACGCCAGAGCTTGGCGCGATTGACCAACTCCAGCCGGCCCTCGTTGGCCGAGCTCCAGCCGAAGCTGGTGGTCAGCTCCTTGAGCACACCCGGATCGTCGATGTCGTCGGTGTTCCACAGCCGCAGCTGGCGGACCGTCGGGTTGAATCTGATCTTGAACATGTAGCGCGGCTGGTCGGAGTCGTTGCGCCGTCCACCGTGCCAGATCCCGTGGTGCAGCAGCACGATCGTGCCCGCCGGACACACCAGCCGGGTCTGTCCGGCGAGGTTCTGGTAGCGACCGATGCCGGTCTGGTTGATCTTGCGCAGATGCGTTCCCGGCACGCTCAGCGTCCCGCCCTGTTCCAGGGTCACCTCGCGCGGGTAATACATCAACTGGACGTCGAAGGCGTCGGTGCGGGTGTCCAGGATCGCGTCGCCGTGCATGTTCTGCGCCTCGCCACCGCGCGGCGGCCGGACGTGCACGGCATGGTGGTCGATCACCGGCTGCGGGCCGACCAGACTCTGCACCGCACCGGCGATCGCCGGCAGATCGAGCAGCTCACGGACGAAGGTGCCCTGCGGGAAGGCCTCGTCCAGTGGTGTTCCGTACGGGTAGCCGGGGATCCCGGCGTCGAGGATCTCGATGGCGCGCTGGTTCATCTCATCGGGAACCACCGCCTCGAGGGCAAAGCTGCCATGTGAGACGAAGTGGGCCATTTCCACCGACGTCATCAGATGCTTCCGGTCGACCAAGCTGGTCATGAAGCAGTCCTTCCAGGTCGTGTCAGACGGTTCAATCCTTGTCAGGATGAGCTATTCGCCGGTCAACGCTAGTCGGACCGACTCCGACCTGTCGTGGTGCTGATGCGGCCTCTACTGGTTGAATTCCGGCATGAGTGATGAGTCCGCACCGGCGGTCTGGCTGGATCTCGACCAGCCGCCGGAGGTCGTCAACCAGGGCCGCGGCACACACGGCATCCGTCGTCCGGTCGACGAGTTCCAGCTGCCCGAGCTGTGGTCACTGCATCTGTACGGCTACCACGCCGATCTCGAGGTCGCCGAGCGCAGCTATCCGATCGCCCCGGGAGTGATCTCGCTGGTGCCGCCGGCCACCGCCCATCGCTTCCACTACCGGGGTCCGTCCAGTCACCTCTACGCGCACTTCCGCGCCGACGGCGGACTCATCGACCATGATCATCCGCCGCCTCGCGGTACCTCCGGACGGCTCCGGCTGATCATGTCGACCGGCGCGGAGTTGCCGGAGATCACCGATCTGATGTCGTCGGCGATCGCTGCGGCCGCCGTCCGACCGGCGCGCACCCGCGCTGACATCTGGGGAGTGCTGCTCCGGCTCGCGGATCGACCGCCGGCCCGACATGCGGCCCGGGTCGCACCCGATCACATCCGTACCGCGATGTCCTACATCGAGGCCAGGCTGGCCGAACCGTTGACGGTGGCCGAGGTGGCCGCGGCGATCGGCATCTCGGCCAATCACCTGGCCAGGGTGTTCGCCGCCGAGACCGACGAGACCGTCGTACGCTACATCCGCCGGCGGCGGATCGATCATGCCCGCCGGCTGCTGACCAGCACGACGATCCCGATCGGCGCCATCGCTGCCAGCGTCGGTTTTCCTGACCTGCAGGCGTTCAACAAGGCCTGCCGAGCGGTCACCGGGCGATCGCCGCGTCAACTCCGCTCCGCGTCATGATCGGCACCGGCATGATCATTTCAACAGCCGGGACATCCGCCGGTCGGCAAGCTTCTTGCCACCGGTCTGACAGGTCGGGCAATACTGCATCGACGAGTCGGCGAAGGAGACCTCGGCGATCGTGTCACCGCAGACCTCGCAGGTCTGACCGGCTCGACCGTGCACCCGCATCCCGGACTTCTTCTCCGCCTTCAGATCCTTGGCGGCCAGCCCTTCGGACCGCTTGATCGCCAGCGCGAGCTCGTCCTTGATCGCGACGAAGAGGGCGGACCGCTCGACATCGGTGAGCGAATTCGCCGGCTTGAACGGACTCAGCTTGGCCACGTGCAGGATCTCGTCGGAGTAGGCGTTGCCGATCCCGGCGATCACCTTCTGATCCTTCAACACACCCTTGAGCTGGGAACGGCCGGCATCGCTGAGCAAAGCGGCCAGCGTGTCGACGGTGAAGTCGTCGGCCAACGGGTCCGGCCCGAGGGAGGCGATGCCGGGAACGCTCTGCGGATCGGTGGTGACGTAGATCGCCAGTTTGCGTTGGGTGCCGGCCTCGGTGAGATCGAATCCGGAGTCGTCGTCGAGCCGGACCCGGAGCGCCATCGGGCCCTTGCCCGGGCGTAACGGCTTCTCGCCCAGCTCGTCGCGCCAGCGCAGCCAGCCGGCGCGGGCCAGGTGGAACACCAGGTGCACGCCCTGAGCATCGATGTCGAGGAACTTCCCGTGCCGGGAGACCTTCTCGACCTCCAGGCCGTGCAGCGCGGTCAGCGGTGGATCGTAGGTCTTGAGAGCACTGAACGCCGCCAACTCGACACGCGCGATCGCGTGCTCGCGCAGCCGTTCATCGAGGAATCGCACCAGCGACTCGACCTCGGGCATCTCGGGCATAGCAGCCATTATGGTCCGCGCCACCCACAGCCCGGCCCGATCACGGCACTCTCCCCCGCGATTCCGCCCCGGATCGCCCCAGATCGCCCCGGTCAGATCGCAACACGTGTTACCGAATCGCCGTCGAACACCCCCACCTCTGGGGGGCGATATGCCCCCACATGTCGCGATCTGACCGAGCAGCGTCGGCCCCGATCGGTGCTGTCGTACAGGTCGGTACTGGTCGGTGCAGGTCGCCGCCACCCGGCGAAATCTCAGCGCCTGCGCTGAAATCGCCCTCAGCCGTCGGCGGACCGGGGCGAAATGGCCGTGCGTGTTACCACGCCCCTTGGGCGGCGACTCCGTGGGCGATGTGGCGCCCACTGTTGCTATCTGGCCGGATGGACGACGCGGGGTACGGGCCGCGACGGCGTCGGCCCGGGCGAGGGTTACTCCGCTGAGGGCCAGTGCGGCAGCGGCAGTGTGAGGGCGGCGGACAGGCGGCGCAGGTAATCGGTGCGGTCGACCTCGATCACGCCGAGCGTGGCCAGGTGCGGGGTCTGCCACTGCACATCCAGCAGCCGGGGTTCGCCGTCGGCGCGCAGGATGTCGACCAACCCGACCAGCGCTGCCTTGGAGGCGTCCCGGCCGATCGTCGGGTGATGGAACATCGATTCGCCGGCGAACAGTCCGGCGATGTTGACCCCGTACAGGCCTCCTGCCAGCCTGCCGTCCTCGGTCCAGGCCTCGACCGAGTGCACCACGCCGGCCTCGTGCAGTACGCCGTAGACCTCGGCGATCCGGCGATCGATCCAGCCACCCGGGCGGGACCTGTCGGCACAACCACGGAGCACGTCGTCGAAGGCCGTGTCGACGGTGATCCGGTAGCGCTTGATCATCTTCCGCAGTGAACGGGACACCTTCAGCCCGTCCAGCGGCAGGATGCCCCGGTCCAAGGGCGAGTACCACCCCATCAGCTGCCGTCCGCGGAATCCGTGGTGTGGCATCGGGAACACGCCGCTGCGGTAGGCCTGCACCGCCAACTCGGGGCCGAACTCCTCGGTCATCCCGATCAGGTCACTCTCCGGCCACCGCCGCGGCGGGCCGAACACCGATCCCTCGTCCGCCAAACCAGCCATGATGGACGAGTCTGGCACGAACCGGACAGACTCCCGCGCGGGCGTCGGACGACCGGATCCGGGTTATCCCTGAGGTTTCCAGCGTCGACCTGCACCGGAGGTCGGTCGACCCGTCACGGAACGTACTCTGGATCGCGCGGCGGATGATTTGTCCGCAGCACCCGTGCCGGCTCGCCGGCGTGGTCGTCGACAGTTCGGAGGATCGATGCCGTCAGCAAAGGATGTCGGGCGGGCGGTGGCGCGCCGACTGCAGCCGGTGACAACGACCGGGCCGCAGGCCGCCGGCACCATGCTGCGCAGGATCGTCGAGGTCGCCATCGACGGCACCGGCCGCTTCCCCAGCGCTCGTACGACGGCTGCTCGCCACCTCGAAAAGCACGGCGGCTCCGTCGATGCCGCCATCGAGTCGCTGATCGACAGCCACGTCAGGATCGGTACGGCGCAGGGTTTCGTCACCAACCTCGGTGGGATCGTCGTCGCCGCCGTCACCATCCCGGCCAACCTGGCCGGCGTCGCCGTCGTCCAGGTCCGGATGATCGCCGCGATCGCCCATCTGCGCGGCTACGACATCGACGACCGGCGGGTCCGTACGGCGCTGGTGCTGTGCCTGCTGGGTGGCGAGCAGATCGGCCGCCGGGTCGCCAGCGGGCGGCTCCCGACGACGCCGCTGGCCATCGCCACCGCACCCGTCTTCGACCCCAATCTGGACGCCCGCGTATCCGAGGCCGTGGTCGGCGATCTGCTGGCCCGGGTCGGCGGCAAACACCTGCCGCTGTTGATCACCCGCCGGATCCCGCTGCTCGGCGGCGGTGTCGGGGCCGTCGTCGACGGTCTGGCGACCTATCAGATCGGCCAGTTCGCCAAGGGCGAGTTGGTCCGCCGCCGCGCCCTGTCCAACTGAGTCTGCCCGCCCTCGACCGGCTGGACAGCCGGACCGGCTGGGATCGGCTGCGGGACCGGTCAGGAATCGAGAAGCACCCGACGTCGCCGGGTCCTAGCGTTGTCGCCGACGGCCCGAACCTCTGTCGGGTCACTGGACACGAAGGGGTTGACCGAGATGACGACCGACACCAAGAGTGGCTTCTCCGCCGACGAACGGGCCGCAATGAAGGCTCGCGCAGCCGAGCTGCGTTCCTCGGGTAAGAAGGGTGCCAAGGCGGCCGACGGGCTGCAGGCCCTGTTGGACAAGATCGCGGAGATGACTCCGCAGGACCGGGCGCTGGCCGAGCGCGTCCACCTGGCCATCACCGCCGCCGGACCGGACCTGCTGCCGAAGACCTGGTACGGGATGCCCGCCTACACCGATGCCGACGGCAAACTGATCGTCGCCTTCAAGAACGCCGGCAAATTCGGCTCCCGCTACGCCACGCTCGAATTCCAGGACTCCGCCCGCCTCGACGACGGCGACATCTGGCCGGTCTCGTTCGCCATCCCGGCCTGGACCCCGGCGGTGCAGAAGAAGATCACCTCGCTGATCAAGGCCGCGCTCTCCTGACCACTCGCCGGGCCGACCGCCCTCGCATTGCCGCACCGGCTCCGTACCTTCGCACCAGGTGTACAGGGTGCGGGGACACGCAACCGGTGCGGAAGGGTCAGCCGGCGATCCGGCGGAAGATCGGCAACGGGGCGAAGCGCATCACCGGGGCCAGGAACGCCCATGGCCGGGTCGGTACGTAGACCCGGGCTCGTTCGGACTCGATCGCGTCGTAGAGCGCCGTGGCGCCGGTCGGCAGGTCCACCGACCACTTCTTGTTCGGATCGTCCTCGTTGATGGCGGTGTCGATGTAGCCGGGGAAGATCGTGCTGACCGTGATCGGCCGGTTCCACAGGCTGGACCGCACCGATTCACCGAGGGTGGCGATCGCGGCCTTGCTGGTGGAGTACGCCGCCATCCTGCCGCCGAGGCCGCGCAGCGCCGCCATCGAGGAGATGATCACCAGGTGGCCGGCCTGGGCGGTCCAGAACTGCTGGACCGCCGCCTCGACGGTGTTCAACGTCCCGATCACGTTGGTCTGCAGCACCCGGCGGTTGTCCGCCGCCTGCCCGGTCCCCACCTGGGCACCGAGCCCGATCCCGGCATTGGCGACCACCCGGTCGAGGCCGCCGAGATCCTCCGCCGCGCGGCCCATCACCCGCTGCACCTCGGCGTCATCGGTGACGTCGAGGCGGTAGGTCTCGAAGCTGCCGGCGGGATGGTCACGTCGGAGTTCCTGCTGCAGCGCGTCCAACTCGGGTTGCCGTCGGGCACAGAGCGCGAGATCGCGACCGTCGGCGGCCCAGCGGCGAGCGAGCTCGGCACCGAGTCCGGATGACGCGCCGGTGATCAGGATCCGCTGACGACGCGGCGGGGTACGGCGGACGGACGCCCGGGGCGGTGGGTTACGGGAGAGGAGCGGCACGGGACCAACCTACGGCGTCGGTCTGTTGCGATCAGCAACCTCACAGGATCGGAACTTGCGCCGAAACCCGGACAGTCTTACTTTAGGCAAGCCTAACCAATTCTGGCTCACCGGACACGGGGGATCGACCGACCACCATGATTGCCAACTTCCTCATCGGCCTGCGCGAAGGCCTGGAGGCCGCACTGGTGGTCAGCATCCTGATCGCCTACCTGGTCAAGAGTGATCGGCGGCACCTGCTGCCGCGGATCTGGACCGGTGTCGGCATCGCCGTGCTGATCTCGCTCGGCTTCGGCGCCGCCCTGACCTTCGGACCCAAGGGCCTGACCTTCGAGGCCCAGGAGGCGATCGGCGGCTCACTGTCGATCATCGCGGTCGGCTTCGTCACCTGGATGATCTTCTGGATGGCCGGTGCCGCCCGGTCACTCTCCGGCCAACTCCGTGGCCAGATCGACCGGGCCGCCGACGGCGCCCGCTGGTCGCTGGCCGTGGTCGCCCTGCTGGCGGTCGGCCGGGAAGGGCTGGAGACCGCGCTCTTCCTCTGGGCGGCCACCCAAGCGGGATCAACCGGCGGCGGTTCGCTCGGTCCGTTGCTCGGCGCGGCCGCCGGAATCGGCGTCGCCGTCGTACTGGCCTACTTCATGTACCGCGGCGCACTCAAGATCAACTTGTCCCGGTTCTTCACGATCACCGGCGCCTTCCTGATCATCGTCGCAGCCGGGGTGCTGGCCTACGGCGTCCACGATCTCCAGGAAGCCCGCATCCTGCCCGGCTTGCAGACGCTGGCCTTCGACGTTTCGGTGGCCGTCCCGCCGACCTCCTGGTACGGCACCCTGTTGAAGGGCGTGTTCAACTTCTCACCGGCCACCACCACACTCCAATTGATCGTCTGGCTGGCCTACGTCGTCCCGGTGATGACGATCTTCGTGCTGCGTGCACGCAGCACGCACCGTCCACGGCCGACAGCCGTGGCACCGACCACATCGAACTCGGGGACCATCTCATGATCACGACCACTCAACCGGATCACCGCCGACGGCGCGCATTGGCCATCGGATCGCTTGCCCTGTTGGCGATTCCGCTGGCAGCCTGCACCGACAACACAGCCGCCGGCTCCGGCGAGTCCAAAGATCCACGATCCTTGACTGTGCAGGCCGGCGACACCAGTTGCACGGTCTCCGGCGCCAAGGCGCCAGCGGGCACGATCCGGTTCTCGGTGAAGAACACCGGCAGCAAGATCAACGAGTTCTACCTGCTCGGCTCCGACGGGTTGCGGATCATCGGAGAGGTGGAGAACATCGGCCCGGGCCTGACCCGCGATCTGGTGCTGAACGCCGTACCGGGCAAGTACTTCACGGCGTGCAAGCCCGGCATGGTCGGCGACGGCATCCGCGCCGGCTTCACCGTCTCCGACTCCGGTCAGCCCTCCCAGGGGAAGGCCGATGATCAACAGCTGATCGACCAGGCCAACAAGCAGTACGCCGGCTACGTCAAGGACCAGACCGAACAGCTGATCACCAAGACCGAGAAGTTCGCCAAGCTCTACACCGCCGGCGACGACGACGCAGCGCGCAAGCTCTACCCTCAGGCCCGGGTGCACTGGGAACGGATCGAGCCGGTCGCGGAGTCCTTCGGAGACCTGGACCCGAAGATGGATCTGCGGGAGGCAGACCTCGAAGCGGGACAGAAATGGACCGGCTGGCATCGGATCGAGAAAGACCTCTGGCCGGCCCGGGCCAAGGGCTACAAGCCGCTCACCGACGCCCAGCGCAAGGCCTATGCCGACAACCTGGTGGCCAACACCCAGACGCTGTACAAGCGGACCCGGACGATCACCTTCACCGTCGACCAGATCGGCAACGGAGCCAAGGGACTGTTGGACGAGGTCGCGACCGGCAAGGTAACCGGCGAGGAGGAATACTGGTCGCGCACCGATCTGTGGGACTTCCAGGCCAACGTCGACGGCGCCAAGGTCGCCTTCGAAGGGCTGCGGCCGATCCTGAAGAGCCGCGATCCCGAACTGGACCACGAGATCGACGCCCGGTTCAGCAAGCTGCAGAAGCTGCTGGACCAGCAGCGTGACGGCGACGGCTTCGTCAGCTACGACGAGCTCAGCCACGCCGAGGTCAAGCAGCTCAGCGACGCGGTCAACGCACTCTCCGAGCCGCTGTCGAAGCTCACCGCAGCCGTGATCTGACCGAGGTCTCGATCATGGTTGAGCAGGATCCGGATCGGCGTTCCGGGGACGTCGAACACGACGAATCGGTCCGTCGACAAGCTCAGGACCCGGAACCGGCACCCTCCGCGACGCGTTCGACGGTTGCCCGGCGGGGGCTGTTGGCAGCCGGTGTCGGGGTGGCCGGCGTCGGAGTCGGACTGGCCGGCGGCACCGCGTGGGCTGCCAGCCGGGACGGCTCGGATGACCAGCCACCGCCGGGGAGCCGCAGCTACCCGTTCTACGGCAGCCATCAGGCAGGGATCGTCACGCCGGCTCAGGACCGGCTGCACTTCGCGACGTTCGATGTCAGCACCACATCCCGTTCGGAGTTGACCGCACTGCTGCAGGCGTGGACGCAGGCCGCGGCACGGATGACGACCGGCCACGGTGCCGGCAGCATCGGACCGACCTCCGGTGACTACGACGCTCCGCCCGACGACACCGGTGAGGCGATCGGCCTGCCGGCGTCGGGACTGACGATCACGTTCGGCTTCGGACCGTCGCTGTTCCGCGATGATCATGGCCGGGACCGGTTCGGTATCGACGACCGGCGACCGGTTGCCCTGCAACGACTGCCGCACTTCCCCGGTGATCAACTCGTGCCTGCGCAGAGCGACGGCGACCTGTGCATCCAGGCCTGCGCCGATGACCCGCAGGTCGCCGTGCACGCGATCCGCAACCTGGCCCGGATCGGCTTCGGCACGGTGGCGCTGCGCTGGTCGCAACTCGGATTCGGCCGGACCTCCTCGACCAGCACCGGGCAGAGCACCCCGCGCAACCTGTTCGGCTTCAAGGACGGCACCGCCAATCTCAAGGCCGAGCATCGCGTCGACGTCGATGAGCATGTCTGGGTCCGCCGCGGGGCCGATCATCGGGCGGACTGGCTGACCGGGGGGTCGTACCTGATCACCCGCAAGATCAACATGAGCGTCGAGACCTGGGATCGGCAATCCCTGCGGGAGCAGGAGGCCGTGATCGGCCGGACCAAGGCCGAGGGGGCGCCGCTGTCCGGCGGAACGGAATTCAGCGCTCCCGATTTCGCCGTCAAAGGGCGGGGCGATCAGCCACTGATCGCGACCGACTCACACGTCCGGATCGCCCATCCGAGCCAGAACAACGGTGCCCAGATGCTGCGTCGCGGCTACAACTTCTTCGACGGCAGCAATGGGCTCGGACGGATGGATGCCGGGCTGTTCTTCATGGCCTACGTCACCGACCCCCGAACCCACTACATCCCGATCCAGAACAAGGTCTCCCGGGACGCGATGGCCGAATACCTGCTGCACACCGGATCGGCGATCTTCGCGGTGCCACCCGGCGTCCCGAAGGGCGGCTACGTCGGCCAGGACCTCTTCGAATCCTGACCCGGCCCAGCTGGTCAGCGGATTCGGGCCGGGATGACCGGGCTCGGCTGGGGCCGTTTGGGCGTGATGCCTTGTCCGTGCGGCACCCGGGCGATGCCGCGGGCCAGCCAGGGGCCGAGCCAGTGCAGTCCCCAGTCCACCGTGCTGCCGATCCGGCCGAAGGCGCGCAGCTCACGGGGCGCACCCGGCAGCGGATCCGACCAGTGCTCGAAGCCGTCCAGACCGAGCAGGTCAGCGAATCCCTCGGCCATCTTGGTGTGCCCCAGCCAGTTGCCGTGCAGACCGTCCTCGTACCAGAGCCGCGGGTCGGAGGCGACCGGATAGGCGGTCAGGTCGAGCAGCAGCGCGCCGGTGCTCTTCGCCGAGGCCCGGACGATATCGTTCAGGATGATCATCCGCTCCCGGGCGTAGCGACCGAGCGGGTTGAGGAAGCTCGGATCCGGCATCAGGAAGCTGATCACGGTGATGCCCCGCTCGGTCGCGGCACCGAACATCGCGTCGTAGTCCGCGGCCAGCCGGCCGAACTCCGGGTGCGGGCCGATCACATCGTTGACGCCGCCGGTGATGCTCAGCAGATCCGGGTCGAGCGCGAGCGCGGCATCGAACTGGGTGCGTCGGATCTCGTTCAGTCGCAGGCTACGGATGGCCAGGTTGGCATACTCCAACGGCTCGTCCTGCGCGGCGGCGATGTGATCGGCAAGGCGATCCGCCCAACCCCGATAGGCCCCGTCCTCGGCGAAGTCCTGGAGACCTTCGGTTGCTGAGTCCCCGATCGCTACATAGCGGCGGAAGTTCCTCACAATCCGATTCTGGCACTCGAACTCAAGTCGGTTTCACCGAGCCGGCGGCGCCGATCCGCCCGCTCAGCCCCGCAACCGACGGGCCGCTCGCCGGAGCCGACGACGGATCCGGGTGGCCAGCGGCTTGTCCGCCTTCGGCGGTTCGGACGCCTTCGGTGTCGGCTTCGGATCGGGCAACCGGCCGAAGGGACGCGGTTCGTAGCCGCCGACCTTGCGCCTCCGGTCGGCCTGCTCGCCCTGCTGGAGCCATCGCAGGCGTCCCAGCAACTGCTCGGTCTGCGCACTGTCACCGGTTTGCAACGGTCGCACCCCGGCGGGGAAGTTCACCTCGTCCAACCGGGAGTCGAAGTCAGGATTGTCCTTGCCCGGTTGATGAATGTGCTCCAGCCCGTTCTTCTCCAGGAAGCCCAGGTAGTGATCGAACGCTTCCGGTTGGCGGGAGTTGAAGGCGGTGAAGTCCGCTCGATCGTAGAGCTCGGCGGGATCGGTCTGCGGCGTGATCCGCTTGGCCTGGGCGTACGGGATGGCGTGGTAGTCGGCGAGCTCGGTGGTCCGGGAGTCGAAGGCCATCAGGTAGGCCGGAGTGCCGACCGAGAGGGCGGCGATGTTGCCGTGGATCCGGGTGCCGAAGGCGAACTCACGCTCGGCCAGGAAGCGGTGCCAGACCACGGGATCGAGGAAGAAACGCACCTTGCCGTCGCGATAGAGCCGGTGCCGGTAGCTGGTCGGCATGGTGGCGTCCTGCGGTGCGTCCAGCGGCTCGCCCCACAACAACAATCGCAGCTCGGCGATGGTCTGCGGCACGTAGATCAGATCCGGGTAGTGCTCGGTCGCCCGGTTGATGATCTTGGCTGCGGTGGTCTGGGAGAGGGTCAGGTTGGCAGCGATCGGGCTGTCCGGGCGCAGACCGGTCTGGCTCTTCTGCACGGTGAGCCCACGCCCTGAGGCATACAACGACGGGCAACCAATCACCTCGATGTGCTCGTCACCGAAGCCCAACTTGGCCAGACAGCGGCGGGTGATCTCGCCCCGGACACCGACCTTTGCCGACTTGTCCAGCACCGCCGACAGGAAGTCGGCGGTCACCTCCCGTACCTCCTGCGGCAGCACGGTCGCATTCGTCGCTGCCTGGGCGCCGACTCCGACCACGACCACCGGCATCTCCAGCTGCCGGATCAATCCGGTCAGCCGGCGGAGCTGGTTGGCAAAACTCGGCCGGAACGCGTTGGCCAGCGGGATGACGAACGCATCGTACTCGGCGTTGATCTTGGCGATCGTCTCCGGCAGCAGGTTGACCCGGTCGGTGACGTAGCCGCTGGAGACGACCTCGTTGTCCGGCACCGACAGCACCTTGTGGACGGCCTCGGCGAACAGCATGTTGCCCGCATTGCTCGCGAACACGTTCCGCGCCAGCGACGCCTCCGGCGACAGGGCGAGAAAGGGATCCTTCGCGGAACGGATCAGAATGCGCTTCATCGGTTCGATTCAGGTCGGTGGACAGTGCACCACAGGGTAACTGCTGGTGCGCCGGTCCACCGACCTGCCGGGCACCGGGTCAGCCGGCGCCCCGCTCGGCTGCCAGCGTGCTGATCTTGTCCGCAGCCAACTGAGCCAGCGTCGCGGCCTGGTCGGCCAACACTCCGTCGTCGAACGCCGCGCGCGCCGAGTGGTTGGTCGGCGCGTTCTCGGTCACCGGGCCCGGATGCGCGCCGAGGAAGATGAACGCACCCGGCACCTGTTCCAGGACCAGCGAAAAGTCCTCCGACCCCATTCGCGGCTCGGGCATCAGCCGGACCCGCTCCGCACCGTGCAGTGCGGTGAGCTTCTCGATCACCCAGGCCGTCTCGGTCGGGTCATTGACCGTGACCGGATAGACGACCTCGAACGCCGTCTCGGCAGTGCAGCCGTGCGCCGAGGCGATCCCGTCGGCGAGCTTCGGCAGGTCGACGGCGAGCTGAGCGGACGAATCCTTGGACAGCACCCGGACCGACGCGTTCAGGGTCGCGGTGTCGGGGATGATGTTCATCGCCGTGCCGGCGTGGATCTGGCCGACGGTGATCACCACCGGATCGAAGACACTGACCCGGCGCGTCACGTAGGACTGCAACGCCAGCACGATCTCGGCGGCCACCGGCACCGGGTCGACGCTACGGGCCGGCTGCGACCCGTGTCCGCCGCGCCCGGTGACGGTGATGGTCAGCTCGTGGCAGCCGGCCATCAGCGCGTTCGGGCGCAGCGCGAAGGTGTTGTACGGATCCTCTGCCATCACGTGGATCCCGTACGCCGCGTCCGGTCGCCGGCCGGTCACTTCCAGCAGTCCCTCGGCGATCATCGGCTCGGCACCGCCCGGGCTCTCCTCGCCGGGCTGGAACATGAAGATCACGTCACCGGGGAGCTCGTCGATGTGTGCACTCAGCAGCCGGGCCGCACCGACCAGGCCGGCGGTGTGCAGGTCATGGCCGCAGGCGTGCATCATGCCGTTGGTCGAGGCGAACTCCAGGCCGGTCTCCTCGATCACCGGCAGCGCGTCCATGTCGCCGCGCAGCAGCACCGTCGGCCGGTCTACGCCGGCCGGCACCGGCCCCTTGCCCCGCAGCACGGCCACCACCGAGGTGATCGACCGACCGGTGCTGACCTCCAGACCCAACCCCTCCAGCGCAGCCAGCACCCGGGCCTGGGTCTGTGGCAGGTCGTTGCCGCGCTCGGGGATCTGATGCAATTCCCGCCGCAACGCAACCAGATCTGGATGGATCGTCCTCGCCTCCGGTTTGAAGTCGATCGCGGTCAGCACACCGTCCGTCACTTGGCACCTCCGAAGTTCCACTCCTGCAGATCCGATGCCGTGCCGTACCAGAACGGCGTGGCGCCGCCGACCTCGAGGGACTTGTTCTTCGAGGCGATCGAGCTGTCGGAGTACGTGGTCAACACCGGCATGTCATCCTGCCAGAGCCGCTGCAGCTGACTGTAGACGGCCTATCGATGTTGGAGATCAACCGGACCGGTGTCGTACTTGTCCTTTCTGCTCCATCGCCAGCACGGTCGGAAACCGTACTTCTCCTGGCGGCTCACCGCATGAGTCACCCATCGGCGCATCATCTTGTCCTTGAAGATCTCGTTGCTGAGCATCACCGTCTGGAAGGCGATCGTCGGGCGGGCCGTCGTGCTGGCCTCGGGCAGCTTCTGGACCGTCCTCAGTTCCTTGATCAGCATGTTGCTGCTGCCGTTGGCCAGGTTCGCCCGGATGGTTCCGGTCTCCACCTCCGGCGAGATTCGCAGCCGGCATGACCTCCATGATCATCTCCTTGATCTTCGGCGCCACGAGGCAGTACGTGTTGTTGGCGGCGAACTCCACCTGCCGTTCAGGTGCCGACTCCTGGCTCAACGACCTGCCGCGGTCTCCACATCGTCGTGTTTCAGCCCGATGTCGATGGTGTGATCACGGTGAACCGTCGTCGCCATTGATCCCCGCGACGTCGTCGGGTCATAGCGCAACGAGGCTCCGACACAACGTGGGCTTGCCGGGGCTTTGATGATCAGAACAGGCCGACGGTGTTGCCGCCCTCGTCGATGTCGATGTGGGCGGCTGCGGGATCGGAGCCGAGCCCGGGCATGGTCTGCATCTGACCGCAGATCGGATAGATGAAGCCGGCGCCGACCGACGCCCGGACCTCACGGACCGGCAGCCGCCAGCCGATCGGTGCGCCGCGCAGTGTCGGGTCGGAGGACAGCGAAAGGTGCGTCTTGGCCATGCAGATCGGCAGCCCGCCCCAACCGAACCTGGTGTAGCGCTGCAAGGACTTGGTGGCGTCGGCCGAGTAGTCGACTCCGTCGGCCCCGTAGACCCGGGTCGCGATGGTCTCGATCTTCTTCCACAGATCGACCTCGGTCGAGTACAGGTAGCCGAAGTCGTTCGGTTCGGCGGCGGCCTCGGCGACGGCGTCGGCCAACTCGGCCGCGCCGGCACCGCCGTCGGTGAAATGGGTCGACACCGCGCAGCGGACCCCGGCCCGGGAGGCGATGTCGCGGATCGCGGCATGCTCGCTGGCATGATCATCTCCGAAGGCGTTGATCGCCACCACCGGTGTGACACCGTGCAGTTCGATGTTGTCGATCTGCTTGCGCAGGTTGTCCGCGCCGGCGTACACGTCGTCGGGGTTCTCGGCCAGCAGCTCTGCGGGTAGTGGTCGACCGGCCACCACCTTGTGGCGTCCGGAGTGCATCTTCAGCGCCCGGACCGTGGTGACCAGCACCGCCGCGTCCGGCGTGAGTCCGGAGACCCGGCACTTGAGGTTGAAGAACCGTTCGGCTCCCATGTCGGCGCCGAACCCGGCCTCGGTGACCAGGAAGTCGCCGCCGTGGATCCCGATCAGATCGGCCACCACCGAGGAGTTCCCGGTGGCGATGTTGCCGAACGGACCGCAGTGCACCAGCGCCGGTGTGTTCTCGTGGGTCTGCAAGAGATTGGGTTTCAGCGCGTCCCGCAGCAGGACCGTCATGGTGCCGGCTGCGTGCAGGTCCTCGGCCGTCACCGGGCGCGGCCGTGGACCCCGGGTGTAGCCGACCACGATGCGCCCGAGCCGATCACGAAGATCACGCAGCGATCGGGACAACGCCAGCGTCGCCATCACCTCCGAGGCCGCGGTGATGTCGAAGCCGGACTGTCGGGGTACGCCGTCGCCACGGCCACCGAGTCCGAGCACGATGTTGCGCAGCGACCGGTCGTCGACGTCCAGCACCCGACGCCAGGTGATCGCCGCCGGATCGAGGTCGAGATCGGAGGTGGTGGCCCGAAACACAGCGTTGTCGATCATGGCCGCCAACTGGTTGTGCGCGGCGGTGACGGCATGCATGTCGCCGGTGAGGTGCAGATTGAGCCGCTCCATCGGCAGCACCTGGCTGCGGCCACCGCCGGCACCGCCGCCCTTGATCCCCAGTGTCGGGCCCAGCGACGGTTGCCGGATCGCGATCACCGCACGGCGGCCGGTGCGGTTCAGTCCCTGGCCGAGACCGATCGTGGTCGTGGTCTTACCCTCCCCCAGCGGGGTCGGTGTGACCGCACTGACCACGACGTACTTCGCCGTCGGACGATCCGCCAGCTCGTCGATGGCGGCAAGATCGATCTTGGCCACACCGGTGCCGTACGGGTCCAGCAGGTGCCGTCCCAGACCCATCATGTCCGCGACGTCCTCGATCGGTTTCAGGGTCGCCGCACGGGCGATCTGCAAGCTGGTGGTGGCTGTCATGGTGGGTCAGCTCCGTTCTGCTGCAACATCTCGCGGCGCCACCGTTCGGCAGCTCGCAGCGCATTGAAGGTGTAGATGTGGACGCCGGTCAGTCCGTGGGACGGATCGGCGAAGGCCGGTTCGAGATCACCGAGCAGCCCGTCCGGCCGCCAGCTGCCGGGACGGGCCACCCGGAGCAGACCGGTGTGATGACTGAGCAGCCGGGCTGACCCTCCGACACCGATCCGGCGGCCGATCCGCAGCAGCTTGGCGACGTCGGCGGGACCGGCCACACCGATCAGGATCGGCAGCTGCACGCCGCGGCGGCGTACTCGTCGGATCCAGGACGTCAGCAGCTTGGGATCGAAACACAGTTGGCTGACGATGTAGGACGCCTCCCGGCGTTTGTCCCACATCGCCTGGATGGTCAGGTCGTCGGCGATCCGCGGATGGGGCTCGGGATAGCCGGCGATTCCGATCGTGAACCGGTGACCGATGGTCCGCATCGCCGACAGCAGGTCCAGGGCGCTACCGAACTCGCCGACCGGTTCGGTCGGATCGCCGCCGATCACGAACACCTCGTCGATCCCGGCGTCCTCGAGATCACCGATGATTCGGCGCAGGACGGACGTATCGGGGATCAACCGGGCCGACAGATGCGGCACCGCATGGACGCCGCGGCCGGCCAGTCCGATCGCCAGATCGACCGTGGCAGTGATGCCCTGCCGTGGCGAGGCCGTCACGGTCACCGTTGCGTCGGTGGGCAGCTCGGTGATCACCTGTGCCTCGACCCCCGGTGTCGGCAGTACCTCGAACCGCGGCCGACTCAGGACGCTCTGCAGCGCCGGGTGCCGAGGCTGCCGCCGCGCGATACCGGACGGTCGTGTCCGACGACGGCGAGGGCGGTCGGCGACCTCACCCACCACCGTCGGACCGCTGCGTTCCATCAGGCCGCCCTCGATGATGATCTTGTACGGGCTATTGGACCGGCTGCGCGGCTGCCGTCGCGGCCAACCCGCCGACATCGGTCTTGGGCTGATATTTGCGCGGATCGACGAACGGCTTCTCGACCACGACGGCCGGAACCTTGGCCCCGTCGATCTCGATCTCCAACTCGGTGCCGAGTCGGGTCAACTCCACCGGCAACATCGCATAGCCGATATTGCTCTCCAACCGGGGCGAGTAGCAGGCCGAGGTGACGTGCCCGACCTGTTCCTCGTTGCGATAGCAGGGCAGCAGATCGATCATCGTGCCGTCCACATAGCTGCCCAGCCGCGGACCGGCGATCCGGACGCCGGCCAGCCGGCGCGTCGGACCTTGATCCTTGATCGTCTGCAACGCCTGTTTGCCGATGAAGTCGGCCTGTTGATCAAGGTCGACCATCCAGTCGTAGCCCATCCCGACCTCGAACGGGTTGGTGTCGAAGGTGATGTCGGATCCGTGGGCCAGGATGCCGGCCTCGATCCGCCGGATGTGGCTCGGACCGATCACCTTCATCCCGTGCGCCTGGCCGGCCTGCCAGACCAGATCCCATAGCTGCAAGGCATCACGGCTGGCGTTCTTGACGTAGATCTCGTAGCCGACCTCGGCGGTGTAGCCGGTCCGGGAGACCACCAGGTCCATCCCGTCGTGGGTGAACTCGCGCAGGTAGTAGTAGCCGATGTCCAGCACGTCCTCGCCGAAGACGTCCCGCATCACCTGCCAGGACTTGGGCCCCTGGATCTGGACCGGGCCGACGTCCGCCTCCTGGATCGACACGTCGTACCCGGAGTTGTACGCGACGCCGCGTGCCCAGAGCAGGATGTCGCTGTCGGCCAGTGACAGCCAGAAGTGGTTCTCGCCCAGCCGCAGCAGTACCGGATCGTTGAGGATGTTGCCGTGCTGGTCGCAGAGGAAGACGTACTTGCACTGCCGTACCCGGCATTTTCGGAGGTCGCGGGTGACCAGCAGGTTGGTGAAATCGAACGCGTCCGGACCGGTGATCTCGATCTGCCGCTCGACGCCGACGTCCCAGAGTGTGACGCCGTTCAGGAGTTCCCAGTATTCGGCGACCGGATCGCCGTAGTGCCGGGGATGGTAGGTGTGGTTGTAGACGCTGTACATCGCTACCCCGTGCCGCCGTGAGGCGTAGAAGAACGGGGACTTCCGGATCCGCGGGTAGAGCAGGATCTCCGGATTCGGGTTCTCGGGCATCGTTGCCTCCAAAGTACTGCCGAAACGGCGTCCTTCAGCCGTACGTCCGGGGTACCACGCTGCTGCGCATAACGCAATAGGCTGCGTAATACGCAACACGCTCCGTGGCGCAGTGCTGTCGACCTGTCGGCCGTTAGCCTTGTCTGTGTGGGAGATTCAGCGGATTCCGGTCGGTCCGGGACGAGTCGCGGCGCCGACGCATCCGGCGCAGTGCAGTCGGTCGACCGCGCGGTCCGAGTGTTGGAGATCCTGGCCCGCGACGGCGAAGCCGGGGTGACCGAGATCGCTCGCGAGCTGGGCGTACACACCTCCACCGCATCCCGGCTGATCCGGGCGCTTGCTGATCATGACCTGGTGGACCGTCCGGGAGGCAACGGACGGGCCCGGCTCGGCATCGGATTGCTCCGGTTGGCGGGCGCCACTGCCGCACAACTCGACCTCAGCACCCAGGCACAGCAGGTCTGTGATGATCTTGCTGCCGAGCTCGGTGAGACCGTCAACGTGGCGATCCTCAGCGGTGGTGTGGCGCTGAACATCTGTCAGGCTCAGGGATCGAGCACGGTGTCGACCCAGAACTGGGTCGGTCAACGGACCGTGCTGCACGCCACCTCGAGCGGCAAGGTGCTGTTGGCCTACCTGGACGCCGGCGAACGCAACACGTTGCTGCGCCGTTCGCTGGAACGCTTCACCCGGCACACACTCACGTCGGCCCGTGCGATCCGTACGGCCTTGAAGGCGGTCCGGGAGAGCGGCTGGGCCCAGTCGATCGAGGAGTACGAGGAGGGACTGAACGCGATCGCCGCACCGATCCGCACCCACGACGGCACGGTGATCGCCGCGATCAGCATCGCCGGCCCCGCATACCGACTCGGCGCCGAACAGCTGCCCGACCTCGCTACCGCCGTGATTGCCGCCGCCGAGCAGGTCTCCCACCGGATGGGCTACAGTCCCGCCGCCCCCAGGGCCAATTCGTAACATCGGGTACGAAATCGCCCATCGCGACTGCCCCACCGGGGGACTGTTTTCAGCACGTGTTGCCACATCGTCCTCGCGATGGGGATCCGTCCCCTGGGGGCACATCCCAGCACGTGTTGCCATATCGCCCGCTGAACGCGAGCTGGTGGGGACTTTTCGCAGCAGGTGATACGAAACGTCCGCAAAGGGGTCGGCCCGGTGCTGAAGGGGGACGGGCGTCGGAGCCCTGATCGCGAGCCCGGACGGTCAGTCGGCGTCGGCGTTGGAGCGCTGGATCTCGTGCACGATGGCGCGGGCGGATTCGGCCAGCCGGACGGCGGCGACCGCGTCAGCCCGGAGCCGCGGATTCCCTTGCACCGCAAGGTGCTTGGCGAGGTCGGCGAGTTCGGCCGCCAGTTCACCGATCTCCTCCGGTACGACGACGGCAGCGTCCCGGGCGCCGGACTCGGTGCCGGCACCGCCGGCGGCGGACGCACCAGCGTCGACCTCCGGGCCCCGGCCGGTGATCATCGCGACGACCGCGGCAGCGTCGGCATCGGCCAATTCGACAGCCCGTTCACGAAGCCGATCGGCACGCTCGGCCAAGCCCTCGGCGTCGGCAAGCTGACGATGCGACAACCGCGCGACCTTGCCGGTCAGCGCCGCCGCCAGCCCCGCGGCCAGCGCCGCCGCCGATCCGGCGGCCGGGCCAGGGCGACGATCGGCCATCCGGGCCAGCAGCTCGCCGACCGCCGACGTCGCGATGCCGGAATCCGCCCTGCTCGGATCCGCCCCGTGCTGGCCGGTCGTGTTCATGCCCATCACATGATCAACTCTTGACTCGCTTGTTGTCCGGATCGAACGGCGCCACATGACCGCGGGTGAGCACCGTGACCGGGTAATGGGTCCCGAAATACTCCACCAGCAGTCGGGTGCCCTCCGCGGCGTAGTCGGGCGGCAGGTAGGCCATCAGCAGATAGCGACCCAGTGACGGCGCCGGCCCGGCAGTGGTCACGAACGATCGGCGACCCTTGGCGTCGACGATCGGTTCACCGGCGCCGGTCAGCACCGGCTCGTTGCCGGTCATGAACCGCGGTTGCTCGCCGTCGGCCCGATGATCATCGACGACCAGGGTGCACAGCACCGCAGCCGGCGTACCGTCGCGGGCCGCCAGGTAGGCCTGTTTGCCGACGAAGTCGTGTCCCTTCACCTTCGGCAGCGCGAGGCCGGCCTCGACGGCGTCGTACTCACCGGTCAGCTCGGCGCCCATCAGTCGATGGGCCTTCTCGATCCGGCCGGTCGTTCCGTAGACACCGATGCCGGCGGCGAGCACGCCGAGGCTCTGCCCGGCCTCCCAGAGCTGGTCCCAGAGCCGCAGCCCCTGCTCGGTGGGCACGTGGATCTCCCAGCCGAGGTCGCCGACATAGGAGATCCGCAACAGCAACGCCGGTACGCCGCCCAGCACCACCTCGCGAGCGGTGCCGAAGCCGAAGCCCTCGTCGCTGACATCGTCGGAGGTGATCGAGGAGACCAGGTCACGGGCCCGCGGACCCCACAGACCGATGGTGGCGTAGGCCGACGTCACGTCGACCAACTGCACCGAACCGTCGGCCGGCAGCCGGCTCGTGAACCAGGCCAGATCGCGACTGCCGTCGGCGCCGCCGGTGATCACCCGGAAGTGCTGTTCGCCGAGTCGGACGATGGTCAGGTCGGCGCGGAAGCCACCGTCCGGCCCGAGCAGCGGGGTGTAGACGACCCGGCCGACCGGCCGATCCAGTTGGGCCATCGCCATCGTCTGGATGTAGTCCAGCGCACCGGGTCCGACGCATTCGAAGATCGCAAAGGCGCTCAGATCGATCATCGCCACCCGGTCCCGCATCGCCAGATGCTCGGCCTCGATGATCGGTGACCACCACCGCGCGTCCCACTCCACCGGCTGTTCCTGGATCTGATCGGCGTACTCGTCGACCAGGCCGGCGTTGGCTTCGTACCACTGCGGACGCTCCCAGCCGCCGGCCTCGAAGAAGGTGGCGCCGAGCTCGACCTCGCGGGGATGGAACGGGCTGGTCCGGACCGGGCGGTCACTGAGCCACTGTTCGCGCGGATGGGTTATGCCGTAGATCTTTCCGAAGCCCTCGGCAGCCCGGGCACGAACATGACCGCGGGCGCGCGCGTACGGATAGAAGCGGGCGATGTCGGCGCCGTGCAGGTCGTACTCGGTGCTGCCCGTGGTCATCCACTGCGCGACCATCCGGGCTGCACCGGCGGCCTCCTTGATCCAGACCGCGGCTGCGGACCAGAGCCCGCCGACCTCGGGTGATTCGCCGAGCAGTGGGCCACCGTCCGGGGTGAGCGACAACAGGCCGTTGATCGCCAGTTGGGTCTGTACGCCGGGCTGGTCCAGCAACGCTCCGAACAGTTCCTTGGCCGCACGCAGCTGCGGTTCGAAGTCGCCGGCGGTGAACGGGAAGCGGGTCGGCGACTGCTGCCCGGGGGCACCGACCGGCGGGATCTCGGCTGGGTCGTGCAGGATCGGCCGATGCGCGTACGAGCCGACCTCGAGATCGGCGCCGCGCTGCCGTTCGTACATCAGATTGTCCATGTCGCGGACCAGCGGGAAGCTGATCCAGCTGTCGGTCTGCGCCAGTTGCGGGATCGGGCCGAGGTCCATCATCTGGTGCACCGCCGGCGTCAGCGGGATGTGTGCGCCGGCCAGCGCCGCGATCTTGGGACTCCAGACACCGCAGGCGATCACCACCTGTTCGGTCTCGATGTCCCCACGATCGGTACGGACCCTGGTGACCCGTGGCCGACCGGCCGAGCCCGGGCTGACGTCGATCCCGACCACTTCGGTCCGGTCATGGCTGGTGAGCGCGCCGCGAGCCTCGGCGCGCTCCCGCATCAGGGTCGCGGCGGCGAGCGGATCGACGATCGCGCCGTCCGGGGTGTGGAAGCCGATCCGCAACAGGTCGGTGTCGCAATACGGCACCAGTTCGCTGATCCGACCGGGGCCGATCAGTTCGGCATCCACTCCCCAGGCGTGGGCCGACGTCATCCGGCGCTGCAACTCGACGGCACGCTGTTCGCTGCGCGCGACCTCGATGCCGCCGCAGGTGGTCAGCACCCCGAGCTCGGCATACTGCCGCATCGAGTCCGTGGTCAGAGCGGTGATCTCCTGGGAGTGATCGACCGGGAAGATGAAGTTGGAGGCGTGCCCGGTGGAACCGCCCGGGTCCGGCAACGGACCCTTCTCCAGCAGCACGATGTTGCGCCAGCCGAGATCGGCCAGGTGGCGGCCCAGACAGCTGCCGACGATCCCGGCGCCGATGATCACGACGTCGGCGGTGGTCGGCAGCCCGGTCGCTGCCCCTGTCGCGGCCGTCGTTGTTCCCGGCGGACCCGGCGGTGTCGCTGTTCGGCCCCTTGTCGTCGTATCCGTTGTCGTCGAGCCCGTCGCTGTCGAACCCGTCGCCGACCCCGTCTGGATCGCGCCGTTCGTCACGTCCGCCATGAGAACCTCCGGAACGCTGCCACGCCGGTGTGGCCGAGGGAAGCTGATATCTTGAAGATATATCAGGATCGGAGAATTGACCATGGGTGGTGTTCGCCGGGCGCCGACCGGCCCGAGAGCCCGCTATGCCTTCGCGGCAACCGGCACGGAGCTGGCCGACGATCCGCTGGCGGAGCTCACCGTCCTGGTGCCACCGCACGTCCACGCCGACTCTCATGCGGCGGTCGCCTACTACCTGATCCGCGATCTGGTGGTCACTCTCGAGCTCGCGCCGGGGTCACCGCTGAACGAGCGCATCCTGATGGAACGACTCAACCTCGGCAGGACGCCGGTCCGGGAGGCGCTGCGCCGACTCGCCGACGAGGGACTGGTGGCGATCTTCCCTCGACGAGGGATGGTGGTCGCGCCGATCCATGTCCACGATCTGAGCAGCATCTCCGAGGTCCGGATCGAGCTCGAAGGACTGGCCGCCGGGCTGGCCGCGCGGCGTCGTACTGCGGATGACCGCCGGGTGGCTGCCGACCTGCTGGAACGGCTTGCAGTCGGTGTCGATCCGTCCGACCCACGGGGGTTGATCCGGCTCGACCAGCAGGTGCACCATCTGGTCCACCGAGCCACCCACAACGATTACCTGCAGAACACCCTGGCCGAATACCTCGCACTCAGCCTGCGACTGTGGTTCCTCGGCCTCGAGCGAGTGCACCGACTCGACCAGGCCGTCGGAGAGCACCGCGACCTCCTGACCGCGATCACCGCCGGCGACGCCGACATCGCAGCCGCCACCGCCCGCGCGCACGTCACCGCCTTCTGGCAGCAGATCACCCAGGTCCTCTGACCGGCCCCGAGCCCGCCGACCGACTCCGCCGATCACCCTCGCGCGGACCTCCGCCGCCGCACACGCTCCCGCGGCAGACTCCCCCGCGAACCTCGCGAGCCCCAGGATGATATGGCACCACGTACTGCCATGTGACCGGGGCTGGCGCCACGGAAGGCGACGGTGCAGGCTCGGTCCGACGGCACCGAAGGAAGCAAAAAGCCGGATCCTTCAGGATCCGGCTGCTGAGGTTGGTGTGCGCGAGGAGGGATTTGAACCCTCACACCCTTTCGGGCACTGGCACCTGAAGCCAGCGCGTCTGCCGTTCCGCCACTCGCGCGAGTCTTGCGTGGTGTCCCACGCGAACTGCCGAGAAAGGTTAACACGATGGCCGCGTCGATGTCGCATCGAGCGACCTGTCTCGGCATCCTTCGCTGGTCCTGGTGGCTGAGGACCAGCGCGACGGGACCCACAGATTCCGACAGTTCGGTGCGGCGCGGTTACGATCAACGGTGGCATTCGGGCAGCATGGACGTCGGGCCTGGGGGGCCGCGCCGTCGGACAGGGGGTCCGAGCGGCCGTTCGGATGAGGCACCGCAACGAGATCGGATCAGCAGAGAAGGGAGGGGCATGGGAGTCTTCGACCGGTTCGAGCGTCGCATCGAGGGCGCTGTGAACGGCGTCTTCGCGCGAGCCTTCAAGGGCGACGTGCAGCCTGTGGAGATCGCCGCCCGACTCCAGCGTGAGCTCGACGCGGAGGCGAAGCTGATGTCCCGCGACCGTCGGCTGGTGCCGAACGAGTTCGTGGTCCGGCTGTCCCGCCACGACTACGACCGGCTGGCGCCCTACGGCAAGACCCTGATGAACGAGTTGCTGCCCGAGTTGAAGCAGCACGCCGCCGACATGGGCTATGTGTTCAACGGCCCGATCATGATCCATCTCGAGCTCGACGAATCGCTGCCGACCGGCCGCTTCACGGTCAGCTCGTCCGCGGTCGCCGAGGCCACCGACCCGAACGGTGCGCCGGTCGCTCCCGGACCGGTCAGCACGCTGCCCAGTGTTGCCGGCCGGACCCGGATGGTGCTCGAGGTCAACGGGATGCGGCATCCGCTCAAACCTCCGGGGCTGGTGATCGGCCGCGGCACCGACGCCGACCTCCGGATCAACGATCCCGGCATCTCCCGTCGGCACGCCCAGATCCGGGTGATCGCCCGCGGCGACACCCTCGACATCGACATCATCGACCTCGGCTCCACCAATGGCATCGTGGTGAACGGCAAACGGGTGCAGCAGACCCCGATCGGCGAAGGTGCGCGGATCGAGATCGGCAACACCCGGATGCTCGTACACACCCCGATCGCCGACCAGCCGGCCGGGCGCTGAGTCCACCATGTCCGAGATCACGCTGACGATCGTCAAGGTGCTGTTCCTGGCACTGCTGTGGCTGTTCATCCTGTTCGTCGCCTCGGTGGTCCGCAGCGACCTGTTCGGTCGTGCGGTCCCGGGCGGCGACAGCGGCCGACAGCTGCAGACTCCCGAACGGCCGAAGAAGTCCCGTCGAGCCAAGGGCCAGCCCCGGGTGATGACGATCACCAATGGCAGCAACGCCGGCATGTCGGCCGAGCTCGCCGCCGGGATGATCATGATCGGACGCGGAGCGGACTGCCAGTTGATCTTGGACGACGACTACGTCTCGACCCGGCACGCCCGTGTGGTGGCCGGGGAGAACGGCATCTACATCGAGGATCTCGGTTCGACCAACGGCAGCTACGTGAACGGCCTGCGGATCACTGCCCCCACCACGATCACGCTTCAGGACACGGTACGGATCGGCAAGACCGTCCTGAAGCTGGAGACCTGACCTGATGGCGGATCAGCAGACGCCGGAACAGCATCCGCTGGCTTGGGACTATCTGGCGCACTCCGAGGTCGGACTGGTACGCAAGAACAATCAGGACTCCGGGCTGGTCTCGGCGCGGCTGTTGATGGTGGCCGACGGGATGGGCGGTGCCGCCGCCGGCGACCTCGCCTCCGCCGTCGCCGTCGACACGATGGCCGCCATCGACCGCGGCCTCGACGACACCGACAACACCTTGGAACATCCCGAGGATGTCGCCGAGGAACTCCGCCGCGCCGACCTGGAGAATGATCAATCCTCCGAGCACGCCGATCATTCCCCCGATGAAGGCGAGCAGGCCCCTGAGCCTGTCGAAGGGCACGAGACCGAACATCTCCCCGCCCACGCCGCACCGGATGACAGCCCATCGACAAGCACGACGAATGAGGAGGGAACCGCCCCTGCCGGTGGCGATCGGCTGCAGCAGCTGGCCGCGGGGATCTCGGCGGCGAACACCCGGATCGCCGACCTGGTCAGCACCGACTATTCCCTGGAGGGGATGGGAACCACGGTCACCGCCGCGGTGCTGGACGGCGACCGGATCGGGCTGGCCCACATCGGCGACAGCCGCGGCTACCTGTTCCGCGACTCCGAGCTCGAACAGCTGACCCATGATCATTCCTGGGTCCAGTCGCTGATCGACGACGGCAAGATCAGCGAGGAGGAGGCAGCGGCCCATCCGCACCGTTCGCTGTTGCTGAAGGTGCTGAACGGTCAACCGGCCAACGAGCCCGACCTCAGCACGGTGCCACTGCAGGTCGGCGACCGGCTACTGCTGTGCAGCGACGGCCTCTGCGGCTTCGTCGAGGACGTCGACATCGCCGACGCACTCGACGGAACCAGCCGCGAGGAGGCGATGCGGCTGCTCGTCGACGCCGCTCACGCCGCCGGCGGCCTGGACAACATCACGATCATCATCGCCGACCTGATCGACGCCGATTCGACGGCCGATCGTGCTGCAGTCACCGAACGTGATCAGCACGACGATGATCAACGTCCCGAACCCGGCTCGGTCCACCAGGTCAGCGGTCCCGGGGCGGCCACGCAGGTGCTGGGTGCCGCCGCCGAGCACGACATCGCCGCCGACGAGGAGGAGATCCGGCAGCGCGCCGCGGACCGGGACGCCGACGATGCCGACGACGACGAAGACGAGGAGTACGACGAATACCTGGTCGAGCCGGGTGACGATTCCGATGACGAGGCACGCTACG
This sequence comes from Microlunatus soli, assembly GCF_900105385.1. Taxonomy (NCBI): domain Bacteria; kingdom Bacillati; phylum Actinomycetota; class Actinomycetes; order Propionibacteriales; family Propionibacteriaceae; genus Microlunatus; species Microlunatus soli. The sequence goes on from NZ_LT629772.1 coordinate 2,644,790, forward strand.
CCCCGCAGCCGCCGGCGAAGGGGCGGTGGCGACGGCCGTTGCTGCTCACCCTGGTGGTGTTGTTGATCATCGGGGCTGCCGCGGCAGCCGGTTTCGCCTGGACCCGGACGCAGTATTACGTCGGCGCCGACAAGTCACAGGTCGCGATCTTCCAAGGCCTGAACGAATCCGTGCCCGGCATCCCGCTGTCCCGCGTCTATGAGGTGCAGCAGCTGCGGCTGGCCGATCTGCCCGCCTACTACCAGGGCATGGTTCGCGAGACCATCGACACCGACGGGCTGGACTCGGCCCGCGCCACCGTGGAGCAGTTGCGGGCCACCGCTGCCCGCTGCGCCGAATCCCAGCCGTCGACCGACCCGGCCGACCCGTCCGGCAGCCCCACGGCGTCACCGAAAACGAGTCCCACGTCGACCTCGAAGTCGACCGCGTCGGCCAAGCCGACCGGCAAGCAGACCAGCAAGCCGCCGGCCAAGACGACCAGCCCGAAGTCCCCGAGCACCAAATCACCGAGCACCAAGTCACCGAGCACCAAGCCGACCAGCACCGGGGCGACGACCTCGGCCAGCCCCACCGCGGGACCGACCACGAACGGGCAGCTGCCCGGCGGCGAGAAGTGTTGAGATGAGCGCCGCCACCACTTCCGCCCCAGTCACCGTGCTGCCACGCAAGCGACGCAACGTCGAGTTGCTGTTGGTGATCTTCGCCAGCGCACTGGCGCTGGCCGGCTACGTCCAGGTCGATCTGAACGTTCTCGGCCACCTCCCGCACCGGCTGACCCTGATCGCCGCGATCGGCTTCGTGCTGCCGCTGCTGGCCCATGTTGCGATCCGCTGGCGACTGCCGTACGCCGATCCCGTGATCCTGCCCTGCGCGACCCTGTTGAACGGGCTGGGCCTGGTGATGATCCACCGGATCGACCTGATCAACGAACCGCCGACCCATGGTGCGACCCAACAACTGATCTGGACGGTGCTCGGGATCGCCCTGTTGATCGTCTGCGCGGTCGTCGTCCGTGATCACCGCCCACTGCAGGGATTCCCGTACACGTTGGGATTGGTCGGCCTGGTACTGCTGCTGATGCCGCTGATCCCCGGACTCGGCCGCGGCACCATCGGCGGCGCCCAGATCTGGATCCAGGTCGGCCCGTTCAGCTTCCAGCCCGCCGAGGTCGCGAAGGTACTGCTGGCGATCGCGTTCGCGTCCTACCTGGTGGAGAAGCGGGACGTGTTGGCCCTCGCCGGCTGGCGGGTGCTCGGCATCGATCTGCCGCGCGCACGTGATCTCGGTCCGATCCTGCTGGTCTGGGCAGCCACCCTGCTGGTGCTGGTCTTCGAGAACGATCTCGGCACCTCACTGCTCTTCTTCGGCCTGTTCGTGATCATGCTGTACGTCTCCACCCAGCGTCCGGGCTGGGCGATCATCGGCGTCCTGCTGTTCGCCGTCGGCGCCGTCTTCGGCTACCTCACCCGTGGCCACGTCCGGGTCCGGGTCACCGCCTGGTTGCACCCGTTCTCCGATCCCGAGCAGTCCTGGCAGCTGATCCAGGCCCAGTTCGGGCTGGCCTGGGGCGGACTCCTCGGCCGCGGCCTGGGCGAGGGTCGTCCCGGTCTCACCCCACTGGCTCGCAGTGACTTCATCGCCACCTCGATCGGCGAGGAGCTCGGGATGGCGGGACTGTTCGCGGTGATCTTGGTCTACGGGCTGATCGTGTCCCGCGGCCTGCGGACCGCACTCGCCTGCCGAGAGCCGTTCGGCAAGCTGCTGGCCGCCGGTCTGTCCTTCTCCTTCGCACTGCAGGTGTTCTTGATCATCGGCGGTGTCACCCGGCTGCTGCCGCTGACCGGGCTGACCACGCCGTTCATGTCGCAGGGCGGCTCGTCACTGATCGCCAACTGGGTGGTGATGGGTCTGCTGTTGATCATCAGCCATCAGGTCCGCCGCCCGGTGGCAACCGCGGAGGAGGTGCTCGCCTCGTCCGGCGGCAAGGACCGGCTGATCGTGGAGAAGCCGGGCGATGATCATTCGGGCCCCGATGATCGGTCGGCTTCCGATGATCAGCCCGGTTCCGATGATGAGCTGACCCAGGCGATCCCGGCCGGCGCACAGCACGGTGGGCAGCCCGCGGCGTCCGACGACGAGGCACCGACGGAGATCCATCCGGCACATGCCGCGACCGATCGAGCGGAAGGCGAACGATGAACAAACCGATCCGGCGCGCGACCATCCTGGTGATGGCGCTGTTCGCGCTGCTGTTCGCCAACGGCACGTTCATCATGGTCTTCCAGCAGAGCTCGTTGAACGCCAACACCCTCAATCGGCGGGTCCGGGACGAGGACTTCGCGCAGAACCGCGGCTCGATCCTGGCCGGCGACATCCCGATCGCCTACAGCGAGCCGACCAATGATCGCTTCAAGTACCAGCGCAAGTACTCCAACGGTGCGCTGTACGCACCGATCACCGGCTTCTTCTCCTACGACCACGCCACCACCGCCCTGGAGAACTCCTACAACGGCGAACTGGCCGGCACCGACGACAGCCTGTTCGTGCGACGGATGGTCGACATGGTCAGCAACCAGGCCCCGCAGGGCGCAAGCGTGCAGACCACGATCGACCCGGACGTACAGAAGGCCGCAGCCGATGCGCTGGGTGACCAGAAGGGTGCCGCGGTCGCGTTGGATCCCAAGACCGGCGCCGTGCTGGGGATGGTGACCAGCCCGAGTTACGACCCGAACAAGATCGCCGATCATGATGTCAGCGCCGCCAACAAGGCCTACCAGAAGGCGGCGACCGACAAACGCAACCCGATGAGCAACCGGGCGGCCCGGGAGATCTACCCGCCGGGATCGACGTTCAAGCTGGTCACTGCCGCGGCCGCACTGCAGAAGGGTCTGACCCCGGACAGCAAGGTCGAGTCCCCGAACCGACTGCTGCTGCCGGGTACGTCGACCTATCTGAAGAACGAGAACGGGATGTCCTGCGGTGGTGACAAGATCACCCTGACCCATGCGCTGGAGGTGTCCTGCAACACCGCCTTCGCCAATGTCGGTCTCGATGTCGGCTCCGACGCCTTGCGTGAGCAGGCGGTCAAGTTCGGTTTCGACTCGCGGCATCTGGACGACGTCGGCGGTGTGGCCAGCAGATTCCCCGACGAGTTGAACGAGTCCCAACTGGCGTTGTCGTCGATCGGTCAGTACGACGTCGCCGCCAGCCCGCTGCAGATGGCGATGGTGTCGGCCGGGATCGCCAACCAGGGCAAGGTGATGGAGCCGTACCTGGTCTCTTCGGTGCGGTCGCCGGACCTGCAGGTGCTCTCCCGGACCAAGCCCAAGGAGGTCGGCCAGGCGATGACCGCGGAGAACGCCGACGCCCTGAAGCAGATGATGGTCGATGTCGTCGACAACGGCACCGGTACGCCGGCCAAGATCCAGGGGATGGGGGTCGGCGGCAAGACCGGGACCGCGCAGTCGGACCCGAACCGCAAGCCCTTCGCCTGGTTCACCGCACTGGCCCCGGCCGACGATCCGCAGATCGCGGTCGCGGTGATGGTCGAGGACGCCGACATCCCCCGGGCCGACATCGCCGGTGGCCGGCTCGCCGCCCCGATCGCGAAGGCGATGATCCAGGCGGCGGTGAAGCAATGAGGCGCGCCGGTCCACCGATCAGCTTGTCCGGCACGGCGCGCAGCCGCCAGGACGGGGTGCGAGACGGTCAGAGAAGGGCACAACACGTGATGAGACGATGCGCCCGGCGAAAGGAAATCGGTTAATGACAGAGCCCGAGACCCCCGGGACGAAGGTCGTCGGCGGCCGGTACGAACTGGGCGAGCCGCTCGGCCGCGGCGGTATGGCGGAGGTACGCCGAGCGGTCGATCGTCGGCTCGGCCGTCAGGTCGCGGTCAAGCAACTGCGCCCCGACCTGGCTACCGACCCGACCTTCCAGGCCCGGTTCCGCCGCGAGGCACAGTCCGCGGCCGGCCTGAACCATCCCAACATCGTCGCCGTCTACGACACCGGCGAGGAGACCGATCCGCACACCGGCGTCCAGGTGCCGTACATCGTGATGGAACTGGTCGAGGGACCGACCCTGCGCGACATCCTGCGCGAGGGCCGCAAGATCCTGCCCGAACGGGCGCTGGAGCTGACCAACGGGGTGCTCGATGCGCTGACCTACAGCCATCGGGCCGGCATCGTGCATCGCGACATCAAGCCCGCCAACGTGATGCTCACCCATTCCGGTGACGTCAAGGTGATGGACTTCGGGATCGCCCGCGCGGTCGCCGACACGTCGGCGACGATGACCCAGACCGCCGCCGTGATCGGCACCGCGCAGTACCTGTCGCCGGAGCAGGCCCGCGGTGAGACCGTTGACGCCCGCAGTGACCTCTACTCGGCCGGCTGTTTGATGTACGAGCTGCTGGTCGGTCGGCCGCCGTTCACCGGCGAATCACCAGTCAGCGTGGCCTACCAGCATGTCCGCGAGGCGCCGAAACCGCCCAGCGAGGTCGACCCGACCATCACGCCCGACATCGATGCGATCGCGCTGAAGTCGCTGGCCAAGGAGCCCGACGACCGCTACCAGTCCGCCCGCGAGATGAAGACCGCCATCAATCGGGTGTTGGCCGGCGACCAGACCACGATCGCTGCACCGATCCCCGCCGCCACCCGGCAGCCGGCAGACGCCGGACCCGATCCGGACGCGACCCGAGTGGTCCCCGCGGCTGCAGCGGTCGGAGCGGGTGGCAACACTCCGAGTCGTGCCCTGCCCGGCTCCGGGGTGGACGATCTGGACGAGGAGGACGAGGAGCCGCGCAAGCGCCGTACCGGTCTGGTGATCGGGCTGATCATCGCGATCGTGGTGGTGCTGGCCGCGATCGGGATCGGCGCCAAGTACTGGTACGACAGCAACCAGCCGCAGACCGCACCACCGCCGACCAAGGTCGCCGTCCCCAGCGTCACCGGGATGGATCGCAATCGTGCCGAGGCCGAGCTGAAGGACAAGGGCCTGACCGCCAATGTGGTCAACGTCAACGGCCCGGACGACAACACCATCAACACGGCGACCAAGCAGGAGCCGTCGGCCGGTACCAAGGTCGACCCGGGTTCGTCGGTCGAGGTGGACATCAACCAGGGACCGAAGACCGCGACCGTCCCCAAGGACCTGGTCGGCAAGCCGTACAAGAAGGTGCTCGCCTCGCTGAAGGACGCCGGTTTCGACACCGACAACATCAAGAAGGAGACCGCGCCGCAGCCGGAGGCGTTGGATCTGAAGAAGAACGAGGTCACCGCGGTCGATCCGGGTGAGGGTGACGAGGTCGCGGTCAGCTCCGACATCACCGTCACCGTCGCCACCGGCAAGTCCGAGGTGCCCGACCTGGTCGGCAGCCTGGCCGATCCGGCCGAACAGCGCGCCGAGCAGTCCGGCTTCGACACCACGATCACCGAGAAGGAGGACCCGGACAATCCGGCCGGGACCGTGATCGATCAGAGCCCGAGCGAGGGCACCCTGTTGGAGCGCGACTCGACGATCGAGTTGACCGTGGCCAAGGAGCCGCCGCCACCGCCGAAGAAGTCTCCGACGGCAACGAAGTCGCCGTCCAAGGAGCCGTCGAAGAAGCCGACGGCGAGCGCGTCGGAGTCGGCCTCGGACAAGCCAACGGCGTCGAAGAAGCCGACCAGCTCGGCCAGTGCCAGCAAGTCGGCGAAGAAGGACGACGAGGGTGACGACGACGAGGGCTGAGGCCGACCACGCGGCCCGGCCGACGGATCCTCAACGGAAATAATCGAACAACTGTCCGAAAGCATTGCTACGCTGGTGGCATGAGTACGACGACACTCGTGCACACCCATCCGTCGGACGCCGCGTCGGTCGACACCGACAGCCTGTTCACCGACGCTGTGGTCCAGGACTCGCTGCTCGATCTGGTCGAGGAGCCGGAGCTCGGCACCCTGGCCGGCAGCGTCGACCGCCGGCCGCTGACCCGCGGCGCCTGGGTCGATCTGCGCTCCGGCTGGCTGCAGGGCGCCGACGCGCTGATGCACGACCTGGTGCAGAACGTCCCCTGGCATGCCGAGCGCCGGCAGATGTATGAGCGGATCGTCGACGTGCCCCGGCTGCTCAGCTTCTACGACGAACGTGACCCGTTGCCGCATCCGATCCTCGAACAGGCCAAGGCGATGCTCAACGCCCACTACGGCGACGAACTGGGCGAACCGTTCGTGACCGCCGGGATGTGCCTGTATCGCGACGGCCGGGATTCGGTCGCGTGGCACAGCGACACCATCGGCCGCGGCAAGAGCGAGGACACGATGGTCGCGATCCTGTCCATCGGCGCCGCCCGAGCGCTGTCGCTGCGACCGCGGGGCGGCAGCACCACCTGGGCCAAGCATCCGCTCGGGCACGGCGACCTGATCGTGATGGGCGGCTCCTGCCAGCGGACCTGGGAACACGCGATCACCAAGACCGCCCGCCCGGTCGGCCCGCGGATCAGCATCCAGTTCCGTCCCCGCGGGGTGCGCTGACCGGAGGGTGGTGCCGGGCGATGGCAACGTCTGGCAAGCCCTTACCGAGCAGGGTGAGCTGGGCCTACCGTGCAGGGGCAGGACTTTGTGAACAGGTGAACCAGGACCAGGAGCGTGAGACGTGGCCAAGATCGGCGTACAGGCGATGATGCTGAAGCAGCAGGTTGCCGAGCGGGGTGCGTACGACGTCTGGAAGCAGCTGTCCGAGATCGGCTTCAGCGTTGTCGAGGTGTCCCAGATCGAGCTCGACGACAAGAACCGCGACGACATCGCCCGCGCCGGTGACGAGTTCGGGATGAGTGTCGCCGCCATCTCGGCCGGGATGGGTGAGACCGGTGGCGGCGGCAACGACTCACTGCGGGAGTCGTTCGACAAGATTGTCTCCGACTGCCAGACACTGGGCAGCAGCCGGGTCCGGATCGGGATGCTGCCGATGCCCTCGCTCGCCTCGAAGGAGGCGCTGATTGCCTTCGCCCACGATGCAGGAGAGATGGCACGCCGGCTGGCCGACCACGGGATCATCCTCAGCTACCACAACCACCACGTCGAGTTCGCCCGGATGGACGGCCAGCACATCCTGGACCTGATCCGGGCCGAAGCACCGGACCTGAAGTTCGAGCTGGACGTGCACTGGATCCACCGCGGTGGGATGGACCCGGTCACGGTGCTGAAGAAGTACGCCGGCGTCGTCGATCTCGTGCACCTGAAGGACTACCGGATCGGACTGCCACCGGCCGACGCGTTCGAAGCGCTCGCGGCCGGCGACCGCAAGGTCTGGGCCGAGCACTGGGGCAACCTCGTCCAGTTCGCCGAGGTCGGCCAGGGCAACCTGGACTTCGCCGGCGTCGTCGAGGCCGGCGTCGACGGCGGCGCGGAGTATCTGCTGATCGAGCAGGACCAGCAGTACGGCCGAGACATCTTCGACTGCCTCACCGACTCCCGCGAGCATCTGATCAAGCTCGGCTACGCCGACCTGCTCTGAGTCTGGATTCCGACACGAGTCATCAGCCCGTCGACAGGCTCAGGGCCCTCACGATCCCTGAGCCTGCCGAAGGGCTTTTGTCTTCGCTACGACTGAGCAGACATCAGCGGAGCGAGACCGGCGGCGCGGGCCGGCGCACCGTCGTCGCCGCAGATCCGCAGCCAGTTGGCGAGCAGTTGGTAGCCGTGTTCGGTGAGCACCGACTCGGGATGGAACTGCACCGCCTCGACGGCCAGTTCGCGGTGCCGCAGCCCCATCACCACGCCGCTGTCGGTGCGTGCGGTCACCTCGAGCACGTCCGGGATCGAGTCCGGCGTGATCGCCAGCGAGTGGTACCGGGTCGCGGTGAACGGGCTCGGCAGTCCGCTGAACACGCCGCCGTCGTCGTGCTGCACCAGCGAGGTCTTGCCGTGCAGCAGCTCCGGCGCCCGATCCACCACACCGCCGTACGCGACGCCGATCGCCTGCAGCCCGAGGCAGACGCCGAAGATCGGCAGCCGACCGGCCTGCTGCTTGACCAGATCGACACAGACACCGGCCTGTTCCGGCACGCCCGGCCCGGGTGACAGCAGGATCCCGGCGTAGGGATCGGCATATCCGGGATCGCCGAACCGTTCGTCGTCGTTGCGCCAGACGTCGACCTCGGCGCCGACCTGGGCCAGGTAGTGCGCCAGGTTGTAGACGAAGGAGTCGTAGTTGTCGACGACCAGGATCCGTGGTCCGGTCGCGGCTGAGCGGTCGTAGTCAGGCACGGGCCCATTGTTCCAGTGGGCGGCGGTGATGGAAAGATTCAGGGCAACCATTGCCGCCGGCCGCCCGGGGAGAACACGTTCCGGGTACGGCGCCGCCGGCCGTTGCCGCGCCATCCGCCTCGATCTGCACCGGGAGAAGCCACGAAGACTCCATCCGGACGTCCGGGCGACGCGCGCGCTTCGGTGATCGCCGTGCTCTGGCGGACTCCGTTCCTGCGGTCAGCGTGCATCGGTCTGTTCATCTCCGGCATCGGGGTGTCCTCGACGATGCCGCAGATGACCCTGTTCCTGGTCAACGAGTTGCACCTGTCCACTTCGACCGCCGGGCTGTACTACCTGGTCAACCTGCTGGCGCCGGTGTCCGGCTTCGTGGTGGGCAGCCTCTCGGACCGGTTGCAGAACCGGCTGGTGCTTTATCGGCTCTGCGCCCTGCTGGCCGCGATCGGCTGGGTCGCGATGTCGATGGCCACTCGGCCCTGGCAGCCGTTCGTGATCGGTGCGGTCGCCCTCAGCCTGGGCGGTGGTGCGATGGGGCAACTGTTCGCCGCCACCCGCGATGAACTCTCCCGGCACCCGACCGCGATCAACAACCGGGTGATCTCGGCGATCCGGATGGCGTTCTCCGCCGGCTGGATCGTCGGGCCGGTGTTGGGCAGCTGGTTCGGCTCGGCCTTCGGATTGCGTCCGTTGCTGGTCGCGACCGCCGTCTGCGCGATCGGCCAGATCGTCCCGCTCGGCACTCGCCGGGTGCAACGCTATGTCCGGCCGTCACCGCCGATGGCTGTCGAGCAGCACGATCCGACGAGCACCGCGGCCGAGCAACGGCCGGACAGCAGGACGCCGTTGTTGATCTTCCTCGGCTGCTGTGTGTTGATGATGAACGGCGACACCATGAAGTTCGCCTATCTACCGCTCTACATGGAAAATGATCTTCGACTCAGCGACGAACTGCGCGGCGCCGTGATCGCGATCCAACCCTTCCTGGAGCTGTTGCTGATGCCGTTCGCGGCCCGGTTAGCCGACCGCTTCACCCCGATCCGGGTGCTGGCCGGCGCCTCCCTGCTCGGGATCGGTGCCCATCTGTGCTACGCCACCAGCACCCAGGTCGGCGGACTGTTCCTGGGCCAGATCCTGATGTCCGGGGTCTGGGCGGCGAGCGCCGGGCTCGGCATCACGGTCGCCCAACAGCTCTACCCGCAGCGGGTCGGGCTGGCGTCCTCGATGTACGGCAGCACCCTGCCGTTGGCCGGTGCCCTCGGTGGTGCGCTCGGCGCCTTCGGCGTCGGTTCGTTGGGCATCCCGCACGTCTTCTTCATCCCGGCCGCCCTGACGGTCTGTGGTTTCATCGGCATGGTGCTGACCGCGCGCCGCTACCGGCCCGACGATTCGGCATTCGGCTGATCACCGGGCCGAGCGGACGTCGCCAACGCCGTTCCCTCCGGTCCCACACAGCCGCACCGGTTGCGTACGTTCGCACCAGGTGTACGCGGTGCGAAGGTACGTAACCGGTGCGACGGTAGGAAGTCGGCCGGCGTCCAGTAGGGTCCCGGGATGATCACCGACGCTGACGAGTTCGCGATCTTCCTCAACGGCTCCTACGGCGCGGGCAAGTCCTCGGCGCTGGACCACATCGGAGATCGACTCGCCGACGCCGGCCGGCCGTTCAGTCTGATGGATGTCGACTGGTATCACCGGTCCTGGCCGCCGGCCGATCATGATCAGGGCAACAAGATCATCGAAGCCGAGAACATGGCATTCGTCTGGGCCAACTACAAGAGCGCCGGGCCGCGGCAGTTGATCATCAGCGGCGTCATCGACAGTTCCGAAGCCCGCGAACGCTACGCGCGGGCACTCGGACTCACGATCCGGTCCGTCCGGCTGACCGCCAGCCCGACAGTCACCGAGCGGCGACTCCGTGGGCGGTACACCGATGCCCAGGCCACGGCATTCGCCTGGCACGAGACTCGACACGAAGAACTCAGCACCCGGCTTGCCGAGGCCGATCTGGACGAGATGATCGTGGACACCGACGCCTTGACCCCGCAGCAGGTCGCGCAGGTCGTGCTGGCCCACTTCGGATACCGGTAACCGGTATGGACCAGACTCCACCGAACCGGCGGATCATCCGACTCCTTCCGGACTATCGATAGTTTCGTAGCGTCAGATTCACCGGACTCCCGTCCTACGAGCCTGTTATCTCGCAGGACATCGGTGACAGTTCTGTATCAGGACATCGGTGACACTCCGGGGGTTGTTGGTGGTGACACTTCTGTGGGTGGTTGGCTGGTCTGTTGGGGCCAGTGAAGAATGATCCCGTTGATCCACGTATCCGACTTGCGATCACGCAATGGCCTGAGGATGCGCCGCGTGGCGCGGTGTCGACGTTTTGTGCCGAGCACGCCATCTCTCGGAAGGCGTTCTATGCGATCCGTGCCCGGGTGCGGCAGGACGGCGCGGCGGCCGCGTTGGAGCCTCGGAGTCGACGACCTCAGCGCAGCCTGTCTCAGCTGACCGAGGCTGTGAAGAAGCAGGCGATCGGGGTGCGGGCGGCGTTGGAGTCTTCGGGTCTGGACCACGGACCGATCAGCGTGCACGACAAGATGCAGACTCTGGGGATGGTGCCGGTCCCCTCGCCGGCATCGTTAGCGCGGATCTTCCGCGAAGCCAGCGTTGCCCGTGTCGAGCCGAAGAAGCGGCCCCGGGCGGCCTGGCGCCGGTTCGTCTACCCAGCCCCGAACGCGTGCTGGCAGATCGACGCCACCGAGTACGTCCTGACCCGCGGACGCAAGTGTGTGATCTTCCAACTCCTCGATGATCATTCCCGCTACGCGTTGACCTCACACGTGGCCTGGAGCGAGACCGGTGATGCCGCAGTCGCGGTGGTGAAGAAAGCAATCACCACGCACGGAGTTCCGCAACGCTTGCTGTCAGACAACGGATTAGCGCTCAACCCGACTCGACGCGGCTGGTCGGGGCAACTCACCACCTACCTTGCCAGTCTCGGTGTTGAAGCAATCACCGGAAAGCCCTACTCGCCGACCACCCAGGGCAAGAACGAACGATTCCATCAGACCCTGTTCCGCTGGCTCGATCACCAACCGCTGGCCGACACCCTGGACCAACTCCAAGCTCAAGTCGACGCCTTCGACATCATCTACAACACTCAACGCCCGCACCAAGGACTCCCGGGCCGGGTCACACCGCACCAAGCATGGGGAGCCACCGCGAAGGCCGAACCGCCCCGACCACAGCCACCCCAACACCCAGCCGTCACCCCCGGCGCTTCAGCTCCCGACCCGACCCCGCCAGCCCCGGCCAGCTGGCAGACCACACCCGGCAACCACCTGCTGAAGGTCCGACCCGGCGGGAAAGTCCTGGTCCACCGCATCGCCTACCAGATCGGCACCCGCCACACCGGCGAATACCTCGAAGTCATCCACGACACCGAAACCATCGGCTTCTACAACACGGAAACCGGGGAACTGATCATCGAACACGCCCTCCCCGAACCCGGAACCCGATACGTCGGCAACGGCCGACCCCGCGGACGACCACCCAAACCGTCACCGATGTCCTGACACACCAACCGTCACCGATGTCCTGACACAGAACTGTCACCGATGTCCTGAGACATCACACCCGTCCTACGAGCCTTTCGTGCCATCTGGCGCTACAAAGTCGTCGACCCACCACAACAACCGGCTCAGCTGATCGACTCGAAGATCACGTCGGTGGTGTGGCCGATCACCTCGACCTCGTCACCCAGCGCCCACTCGGCGACCCGGGACGCCATCGCCGCAGGTACGCCTTCGGTGGTTCCCGGTGCCGGACCGATGTCGAAGGTCGCGTGCCCGTCATGCGGCAGGACGACGTCGAATCCTCGTTCCAGGGCACCCCGAGCGGTCGCCAGAACGCACATCTCCGACATCACGCCGACGACGCAGATGCGGCCGACCTCGTGCTGCCGCAGGATTTCCTCCAGCGCGGTGCAGTCGAACCCGTCGTCCTTCCGCTTCCGGATCACCACTTCACGGCCGGACTCGGCTACCGGAAAGTGGAGTTCCCAGCCCGGCCGACCGGGCTCATCGACGGCACCCGGTGCGCCATCGTTCTGCAGGTGCACCACCAAGGCACCAACCTGCCTGGCTCGCCGCACGAGGTCGTCCAGGTTGATCAGGAGTTGCTCACTCTCGGGTGCCGCGTCGTCGCCGGTGACGAATGCGTTCTGGATATCGACGATCACCAGGGCCCGGACCGCAGCGGCTGTCGGCGCAGACATCGGCGGGTCAGCCGCGGGCGTGCGCGTACTGCAGGTTCAGTGCGCCGCGGTAGGCCGGGAAACGTGCCTCGGTCTTGGTGTCGACCCGGTAGCCGAGCCGGAACCGGTCCACGTACTGCTGGTAGATCCGGACGAACTCCGACTGCTCAAGGGTCTGCCGCAGCCGCTCCTGATCACCGATCGCGCTGATCCTGTACGGCGGCGCGTACGGCACACCGTGCAGCACCACCGTATTGCCCACGCACTTGATGCCGGTGGTGGAGATCACCCGCTGACCCTGGATCGTCATCGCCTCGGCACCACCGGCCCAGAGCAGGTTGACGATGGACTGGATGTCCTGTTGGTGCACCACCAGCAGATCCTCGTCGACACCGTCGGCGGCGACATCGGACGGTGCGTCGTCCAAGGTCACTGTCAGCGACGGCCCGGCGACCGGCGCCAGCCCGGCCTGCCGGGACCGTGCGGCCAACTCGGCGTCCAGTGACGGCTGACGTTCCCGGGACGCCAACCGGTCCACCTCGGTGCGCAGATCGGTCGCCTGCTCGGCGAGTTCGGCGTTGCGCTGCGATTCCGACTCCACCAGGCTGATCAGATCGGTGTTCCGGGCGGGCCGTAGATCGATGCCGCGGGCGTTGATCGCGCTGACGGTGATCATCAGCCCGGCCAGCAGGCAGACCACGCCGGTGAGCACCTTGCCGGACAGCTTGCGCCGGTTGCGCAGCCGCTGCCGGACCCGGGCCCGGACCAGCGCGCGGCGGACCCGTTCGCCGATCGATTGACCGTGCACGCCGCTCCCTCCAGCCGGTGGTGGAAAAGATTGTCCAGCCCGTGAATGTGTCTCACGGGTGTGGATTGACTACGCTACCCAACATCCCCCGTGTCGAGGAGAGAGCGTTGCCTGAATCGAAAGTCCGCAAGGCCGCCGCTGAGAAGCGCAAGCGGTCCGGCGCGAAGTCGGCTGCCGACAAGGCGGCCTCGACCGCCTCGAAGGCCGGCGAGACGTCGAAGTCGGCGGCATCCTCGGTCTCGTCGGGCGCAGCTTCGGGGGCGAGCAGCGTACGCAGCCGGGCCTCTCGGATCGTGGAGGAGACCCGCCCGAAGCGCCGCTGGCTGCTGCCGGTGTCGATCCTGCTGGCCGTGCTCGGCCTGGCCTGGGGTGCGCTCTGGCTGGTCGACGACAAGCTGATCGGCTTCATGGACTCGCTCGGCAAGTGGAACATCGCGATCGCGGTCGTGCTGGTGCTCGCCGGGGTGATCCTGTTCCTGGCGCTGCGTCCGCGCCGCGGGACGCCGTACGCTCCGGGCGGCCGGCGCTGGGTGCCGCCGACCTTCATCGGGGTCGGGCTGCTCGGCGTCGCCTGGTTGGTCGTCTACTACGTCGCCGGCACCATGATCCCGTTCATGGCCGCGCTGGGTAACTGGAACATCCTGATCGGGATGGCCGGGATGGCCGCCGCGTTCATCATCGCGACCCTCTGGAAGTAGTTCCGGCGCGCGGCACCCTGGTCAAGCGATAGCTGTCAGCCGATCCCGTCGACCAGTTGGCTGAGCCCGTTCTTGATCCGCTGCAGGCTGTAGCCCAGGCCGTCGCGCTGTCCGAGGAAGGCTGCCGGATCCAGCGGCGCCAGCAACGCGTCAGCCAGGAAATGGGCGTCCAGTTCGTGTCCCGGAGCTCGCCCGCGATCGGCAGACAGCTGCTCGATCAACAACGCCAGATGCTGATGCCGGAACGCGCCCGCGCCCCGTCCGTGCTGAGCGTTGCGGGCCGCGCTGCCGGCGGTGGCCAGCACCGGCGCGTACGCCTCCAGCATGTCGGCGTAGGCGTGCAGGAAGGCGATGATCCGGTCCCGCGGTAGGGCCCCCGGTCCCAGCGGCGGCGGCCCGGTCAGCAGCTGTTGCTGCAGCGCGATCTCCCGTTCGTTCATCAGGGCGTCGACCAGCCCGGCCTGATCGCCGAATCTCCGGTAGACCGTCCCGACGCCGACCTCGGCGGCGGCCGCGACCGCGTTCATCGTCAGCTGACCACCGCCACGCTCGTCGACCAGCCGTCGAGCGGCGGCCAGGATCCGTTCCCGATTCCGGGCAGCATCGGATCGCTCGACCGGCCGCTGCCCCAGCACCGGCAACTCGCCACTCACCGCGCTCCCCCTCGTGTCCGTACCGACGTTGTCCGAACGTCGTTGGGATATGCCCAGCTACCAGTCTGACGGCTCCGGGCGGCGGGCGAATCACATCGATGTTGTTCTCTCCACAGTGGGGATAACTCCTGTGGATAACCCCGCCCGCGATCTCCTGCTCAGGCGAAGCGGAGCGGCAGAGGCGGGAAGCGGCCGCACCGCTGTGCTGAGCAGGAGATCCGATCCCAGTGTCGCCAGCCGGGGCGGCGATGCCGTCGCGAATCGCCGGAGCCGAGGCTGAGATTTCGATGATCGCCACACACTCTCGGTCAGCACTCAGACAGAACGCCGTTGTAGTTGTCATTTCAACCAGATCCTTCTATCCTCGTAACCGGATAGCAATCCGATTCCGGCCGGCTCCGGCTGGACCGTGCGAGGAGAGACATGAGCGAAGCCGTCAAGACTGCCGTCATCTACTACAGCTCCACCGGCAACATCCATCGGCTGGCCGAAGCCGCCATCGCGGGCGCCGAGAAGGCCGGTTCACAGACCCGACTGCGCAAGATCCGCGAGCTGGCACCCGAGGCCGCCATCAGCAGCAACGACGCCTGGAAAGCACATGTGGAGGCGACCACCGACGTCGCGACCGCCGAACTCGAGGACCTGGAATGGGCCGACGTGGTGATCTTCGGCGCACCGACCCGCTACGGCAACGTGCCCTCGCAGTTCCAGCAGTTCATCGACACCACCGGACCGCTGTGGTCGCAGGGCAAGCTGGCCGACAAGGTCTACACCGCCTTCACCAGCAGCAGCACCGCGCACGGCGGCCAGGAATCCACGCTGCTGTCGCTCTACACCACGCTGTTCCACTGGGGCGGCATCGTCGTCCCGCCGGGATACACCGATCCGATCCAATTCCAGCTGGGCAACCCGTACGGCGCCTCGCACGTCGCGACCCCGGGCAACTTCCCGGGTGAGACCGAGCTCGAGGCCGCCCGCTACCAAGCCCGCCGTGCGGTCGAGATCGCCGGTTCGCTGAAGTCGGGCCAGGCCGCCTGACCCTCATCTCTCCCGATACTTCGTCTCCGACGGCCGCCGACCCCACCCGGGTCGGCGGCCGTCGACGTATCGTGCTCGCTGTACGCCGACCGGGATCGGGTGCGCGCGACGGCGCGTCGATGAGGAGATGGGCCATGGAGGCAGCGGACGCACGACGTGCGGTGTCCGCGGCGACCCGGACCGTCTCCTCGTTCGGTCTGCAGGTCGACCGGACCGATGTGCTCAACGACTCCAACCGGCTCGTCGTCCGTCTGACCCCCTGCGACACCGTCGCCCGGGTCACACCCGTGACCCATTTCGCGAGCGCTGAGCTGGAGGTCGAACTCACCGACCTACTGCTCCGGACCGACGCTCCCGTTGCCGCGCTCGATCCTCGGATCGGGCCGCAGGTCTTCGTCCGGGACGGCTTCAAGATCACCTTCTGGGCCCACGTCGCGTCAACACCTGATCCGACGACGCTTCCCGCGGCCGACTACGCCGACGCGCTCGGTCGCCTGCACACCGGCCTGCGACAGCTCGACGTCAGCGCACCGCACGTGCTCGATCGGATCGGCGCCACCGAACACGACGTGGCGAGCCCCGACGTCACCCCCGAACTCGCCGATCGGGACCGGGAGCTGCTGGTCGGCACGCTGCGCGAGCTGAGCCGTCCGATCGTCGACCGGCACGTCGCCGAGCAGGTCCTGCACGGCGAGCCACACCCGGGAAACGTCCTCACCACCCCGGGCGGGCCGCTCTTCATCGACTTCGAGAACGCCGCCACCGGACCCGTCGAGTACGACCTCGCGTGGGCACCCTTCGAGGTCGCCGCGCGCTGCTCGTACGCCGAGGACGACCTGTTGGACAGCTGCCGCGGCATCGTGCTGGCGATCATCGCGACCCATCGCTGGACCCTGGGCGACCGCCATCCCAGCGGAAGGCGGTCGGGGTGGGCGTTCCTCGACGCCGTACGGCAGGGCTCCCCGTGGCCGACCCTCGATCAGGTCACCTGGTAGCAGCACCGACCCGCCGGGACGGCCGGTGCGATCCGATCGACGGGGCGTCGGCCGCTGGTGATCTCGGATAGCTGCGGTGCCGATCATGTGCGGGAGATGTGCAGCCGGTGTGCCGGCAGTCTGGATCGTGGGTGCCATCGAGGCCGCTCGGCCGCTCGGACAACGAGAGGATTGCGTGAGACCCATGGGGACCGATGACAACCTGATCACCCGCCGGAGCCTGCTGCTCGGATCCGCCGCAGCCGCCGCCGCGCTCGGCCTCGGCACCGACCCGGCCGATGCCGCAGTGCGCCCCCGCCGCCGCGCAGCGTTTGCGGTCTGGGATCCGATCACCGGCAAGTTGACCACCGCGATGAGCCCGAAACGGGTGACCGTGCACATCGCCGTCACCCGCAGCGGCGACATCTACGGTCCGGGCAAGGGCGCCGGCGGCAGTTACGCCCACTTCTACAATCCGCGGTCCGGCGCGCCCCGACAGCATCAGTACCTGGACCGACGAGCGGCCGCCGATCTGAACGGCAGCTCGCGGAGCATCTCGGTCGAGCACGCCGGGTTGGACGGCGACCGGATGACCGACACCCAACTCCGCAACCTCGCCAAGATCTTCGCCTGGGCCGTGATCCACTGCGGGGTGCCCAACCGGATCGCGACGGTGGACGACCTGCGCGGTCTGGCCTGGCACCGCCTCGGGATCGACGGCAACTTCGGCCGGTTCGATCCTCATGACCGCACGACCTGGTGTCGCAAGCAGACCGGCGCGGTGTGGTCCAGCGCCACCGGCAAGCTCTGCCCCACCGACAAGTTCATCCGGCAGATCCCGACGGTCTACTCCAGGGCGCAGTACTGGCTGAAGAAGTGGGGTGGACGCCCGGGCTGACCGTTCGGCGGCGTCTCCGGTCGCTCGCCATCCTCCGATGCTGCGCCGCACATCGGGGTGACGTAACGTCTGAGCTGTCAGAGTCGAATCGGCACGGGCAGGATCGTGATCACCATGGCAGACGCCGTCATCGTCGATGTGTTGCGCACCGCGTCCGGCAAGGGCAAACCCGGTGGCGCGCTGTCCGAGATCCACCCGGTCCGGTTGCTCGCCGACACGATCCGCGGGCTGCTGGACCGGAATGATCTTGACCCGGCGCTGATCGACGACGTGCTGGCCGGCTGCGTCAGCCAGGCAGCCGAGCAGACCGCCAACATCGCCCGCAACGCCGCCTTGGCCGCCGGGCTGCCGGAGTCGGTGCCGGCCACCACCATCGACCGGCAGTGCGGCTCCAGCCAGCAGGCCGTGCATTTCGCCGCGCAGGGCGTGATCTCCGGCGCCTACGACGTCGTGATCGCCTGCGGGGTGGAATCGATGAGTCGGGTGCCGATGTTCTCCGCGACGATGGGCAAGGACCCGTACGCACCGCTGGCCGACCGCTATCCCGACGGGCTGGTGCCACAGGGAGTCAGCGCGGAGTTGATCGCGGCCCGCTGGAAACTGCAACGATCCGATCTGGACGAATTCGCCGCCGAGTCGCATCGCCGGGCAGCGGCCGCGCACAGCTCCGGTGCCTTCGACGCCGAGATCCTGCCGATCGGCGAGCATCGTGTCGACGAGACCGTCCGGCCGTCCACCAGTGTCGAAGGACTGGCCGGGCTGAAGCCGTCCTTCGCCGACCCGGCCCTGTCCGAGCGGTTCACCGAGATCAACTGGTCGATCACTCCCGGCAACTCCTCACCGCTGACCGACGGCGCGTCGGCGGTGTTGATCATGAGCGAGCAGAAGGCGGCAGAGCTCGGGCTCACACCACGGGCCCGGTTCCATGCCGGCACCGTGGTCGGCAGCGACCCGCTGCTGATGCTGACCGGGGTGATCCCGGCGACCAAGAAGCTGCTGTCCCGCACCGGCCTCGCCATCGACGATCTCGACGTGTACGAAGTGAACGAGGCCTTCGCGCCGGTGCCGCTGGCCTGGCGGCAGGAATTCAACGCCGACCCCGCCAAACTCAACCCGCGTGGCGGCGCGATCGCCCTCGGCCACCCACTCGGCGCCTCCGGCAGCAAGCTGCTCACCACCTTGATCAACCAGCTCGAGGCCGGCGGCGGCCGCTACGGCCTGCAGACCATGTGCGAGGGCGGCGGGATGGCCAACGCCATGATCATCGAGCGGCTCGGCTGAGCCCGCGGATCCGCAGCAAACTCAACCCAGGAAGGGATTTCTGCATGGACATCACCGACAGCAGCGTGGCCGTGATCACCGGCGGCGCTTCGGGCCTGGGCAGGGCAACCGCGACCAGGCTGGCCGGCATCGGCGCGTCGGTCGTGCTGGTCGACCTCCCCTCCTCGCCTGGAGAGCAGACCGCCGCCGAGCTCGGCGAGCGGGCCAGCTTCGTGCCGACCGATGTCACCTCCGAGGAGCAGGTGTCGGCAGCACTCGACGTCGCCGGCGAGCGTGGCGACCTGCGCTTCGTGATCAACTGCGCCGGCATCGGCACCGACGTCTTCCGGGTCGTCGGACGCAAGGGCCCGTTTCCCTATGATGCCTTCCGCCGCACCGTCGAGGTCAACCTGATCGGCACCTTCAACGTGATCCGACTGGCCGCCGAGCGCATGATCAACTCGTCGGCACCGGTCGGCGAGGAACGGGGCGTGATCATCAACACCGCCTCGGTCGCCGCCTTCGACGGCCAGGTCGGTCAGGCGGCCTACTCGGCCTCCAAGGGCGGCATCGTCGGGATGACGCTGCCGATCGCCCGTGATCTTGCTCAACACCAGATCCGGGTGATGGCGATCGCACCGGGGATCTTCGCCACCCCGATGATGGCAGGCCTGCCCGAGGAGGCGCAGGAGTCTCTGGGCAGGCAGGTGCCGCACCCGAGCCGGCTGGGGCGTCCCGAGGAGTATGCCCAGCTGGTCGAGTCGATCATCACCAATCCGATGCTGAACGGTGAGACGATCCGCCTCGACGGCGCGATCCGGATGGCACCCCGCTGACTGAACCGCACAGTTCTTCGTGGTCGCGGACTCATTCCCGGCCTGCAGATTCACTCCGACCGGGCAGCAACAGGGTCAGTGCCAGAGCCGTCAGCGGGAAGATCAACAGCACCGCCCAGATCGCCCGCAGGCCGGCCCGATCGGCGAGCATTCCGAGCAGCGGGGTGATCAGGCCGCCGACGGTCATCGCCAGCCCGAGGGTCACTCCACTGGCCGTTCCGATCCGCCGTGGCAGATAGTGCTGCCCGAGTGAGACCTGGACGCTGAAGGGTAGGTAGACCCCGAAGGCGACCACCACGACCGCGACCAGGACGACCACAATCGGGCCGACCGGAGCCGCCGGCGATCCGACGGCGGGTGCCAGCAGCAGCCCGAGCAGACCGGGAATGATCAACACATAACCGATCCTGATCGTGTTCCGCGCCCCGCGGCGGTCCGCGAGTCGGCCGCCGAGCACGGTCCCGGCCATGCCGATGCAGGCCACCAGCGTGACGGCGGCACTGCCGAGCCGGGCGTCGACGGCGAAGGTCCGGATCAGGTACAGCGCGAGGAAGGTGTTGACACCGAAGAAGCAGACCGAGCGACAGAGCACCGCTCCGCTCAAGATCAGGAACGACCTCCAGTCGTCCCGGCCGGTGCTCTCCGTGGCCGCACCATGATCTTCGGGGCGCCGTACCCGTGCCTGCCGGGAGGTGATCACCAGGGCGGCCGCGACCAGCAGGCCGGGGATCGCGAGCAGCGGCGTACCGGTGACGTCACCGTCCACCATCAGCAGCGTGACCGCGATCGGCCCGACGGCATAGCCGATGTTGCCGCCCACGGTGAACCAGCTCAGCGCGGTCGCCGACCGGCCGACCCGTGCCCGTGCCCAGCGATTGCCCTGCGGATGGAACGCCGCGACACCGATCCCCGACACCGCGATGGCCGACCAGGTCAACGGGTACCGGTCGCCGAGCCCGCTGAGACCGACTCCGATTGCCGCGACCAGCAGGCCACCGGGCACCAGCCAGGGTCGGTCCCGTCGGTCGGCGAGCACCCCGAAGGCCGGCTGCACGATCGAGGACAGCAGCGTCGCGGCCAGCGCGATCCCGCTGGCCGCGGCATAGCTGTCATGCCGCTGCGCGACGAAGAACGGGATCAACGCCGGCACCATCCCCTGATAGATGTCCACGACGGCATGGGTCGCGGTCAGGCCGGCAACGGACAGTTCCCGGCGGCGGCGCTCGGGGAGGGTATGCACGATCACGGCATCCACTGTGACCTCGGCGACCGTTGCTGACTTCCGGTATTCTGCCCAACTGTGTCGGAATTCCGCCATCAGGCGATCGCACCCACGCGAGCCCGGCCGCTGCCCGGAGGCACCACGGTCGATCCGCATTTTCATGATCAACACCAGATCGTCTACGCCGGCCGAGGGGTGCTGTCGGTGCAGACCGATGCCGGCGTCTGGGTGGCGCCGACCAGCCGGGCGATCTGGATCCCGGCCGGCACCGTGCATCAGCATCGGGCCTACGGCGACACTGTGCTGTACACCGTCGGACTGCCGGTCGACGAGGAAGCCGCCGCCGGGCCGGGCCATGCGGCGGGCGATACGGGCATCGGCGCTGGGGTGCTCGGGCTGAGCACGCCGGCCGTCCTCGAGGTCGGCCCGCTGCTGCGCGAGCTGCTGCTCAGCTATGTGGACGGCGATCCGCAGGAGTCACCGGCCCGCCGACGGCTGCGCTCGGTGCTCCTTGATCAACTCCAACCGGCGACCGAGCGCAGCCTGCAACTGCCGACGCCGACCGACGACCGACTGCTCCGGGCTGCCGCCATCCTGGCCGAGCAGCCCGAGCTGACGTCGATGCGGGAGCTCGCCCGCCGATGCGGGTGCAGCGACCGTACGCTGTCCCGACTCTGCCGTGATCAACTCGCCATGACGCTGCCACAGTGGCGGACCCAGATCCGATTGCACCGTGCGCTGCGGCTGCTCGCCGAGGGCGAGACCGTGACGGCGGTGGCCCGGGCCACGGGCTGGTCGACGCCCAGTGCGTTCATCGACGTCTTCCGCCGCGTGCTCGGCAGCACCCCGGGACGGGCCAGGCCGCACTCCCGGGCGAATCGAACGGACGGTCGTGCGGCAGGATAGGAGGCAAATGTCTGCTGCCGACGGAGTCCGACCGTCCAACCGCTCCGTCGACCGGGAGATCCTCGCCCTGGCGGTGCCCGCGTTCGCCACCCTGGTGTCGGAACCGGCGCTGCTGCTGGCCGACTCGGCGATCATCGGGCACCTCGGCACCACCCAGCTCGCCGGTCTCGGTATCGCCGGCAACCTGCTCGGCATCCTGACCGGGCTGAGCATCTTCCTCGCCTACGGCACCACCGGCACGGTGGCCCGCCGGCTCGGCGCCGGTGACAAACAGGCCGCGCTGGCCGGCGGCATCGACGGGATGGCGCTCGCCGTGCTGCTCGGCGCCGCACTGTGCCTGCTGCTCCAGCTGCTGCTGCCGACCGTGATCGGTTGGTACGGCGCCGGCCCGGCTGTGGCCACGGCGGCAGAGCACTACCTCCGGGTCGCGGCCTGCGGCCTGCCGTCGGTGTTGTTGCTGTTGGCCTCCACCGGAGTCCTCCGCGGACTGCAGGACACCAAGACCCCGCTGGTGGTGGCGATCAGCTGCAATCTGATCAACATCGGACTCAACGTGCTGTTGGTCTACGGCCTGCACCTCGGCATCGCCGGATCGGCGACCGGCAGTCTGATCGCTCAGACCGCGAGCGCGGTATTCCTTTCGGTGGTGGTGATCCGGGCAGCCCGTCGACACGGCACCAAGATCAATTTCCGGCCGTACGGCATCCTGCACGCGGCCCGCGCCGGCTTCTGGCTGATGCTGCGCACGGCAACCCTGCAACTCTCGATCACCGTGACGACCGCCGTGGCCGCCGGGATCGGCGCGGTGGCGCTGGCGACCCACCAGGTGGTGAACAGCCTGTGGACGTTCCTGGCGTTTGCCCTGGACGCGCTGGCGATCGCCGCGCAGGCTGTGATCGGGCGCTACCTCGGCGCCGGGAATGTGATCATGGTCCGCAGACTGACCGGGCGGATGATCGGCTGGGGCATCGGTGCCGGCCTGGTCTTCGGTGTCATCGTCGCGGTCGCGCGACCGTTGTACGACCAGCTGTTCTCCCCCGACCCCGCTGTCCAGGAGCTGTTGTTCCGGGTGCTGTTGGTGGTCGCCTGTTGCACGCCCATTGCCGGCGTGGTGTTCGTCCTGGACGGCGTCCTGATCGGCGCCGGCGACGGCCGCTACCTCGCGCTCGCCGGCCTGATCGCGATGCTCGCCTATCTGCCGTTGGCGATTGGAGTGCATGCCACCGGCGCCGGGCTGGTGTGGCTGTGGCTGGCCTTCGGCTGCTTCATGCTGGCCCGGATGATCACCCTGGTCGTCCGCGCCCGAGGCACCCGGTGGATGCGGACCGGCGCCCGCTGATCGAGCAGACCGGCGGCCGGGTCACGGGTCTTCGGGCGGACTCGAGAGTCCGCCCAGTGCAATGTGCGCGTTGGCCAGGGGACGCGCGGTGAGGTGAATCATCAGCCTGCTGCGTCGGAGCCAGGAGTGCGCGGTGTCGAGCGCTGCCGGAGCGTCCCCGGCGAACGGACCGTCTTCGATCACCAGGGCCTCGCGCAACCCCGGATCGCGGCAGAGTCGTTGGAGTGCGTCGACCTGATCGGACAACAGGTCGAGGTCGCGGCAGACGCGAGCAATGGCATCGTTCAGGTCAACGCCCGCAACCGGTCGGTTCGCTTGATGTCCGTTGAATCCGAGGTCCATGTCGAACGCGCCGCCTCGCTTATCCGAGCTCGATGAGGACGACACCGCCGATGATCAGGGCGATACCGGCGATCATCCGTTTGGTCAACGGCTCTTTCCAGATGGCGCGGGCGAGCACGGCAACCAGTGCGATGCCGGCAGCGGTCCAGATCCCGTACGCCACAGCGACGGGCAGGCCGGTGCGCAGGGTGAACGCAAGGAACAGGAAGGCCAACCCGTACCCGGCACCGACAGGGATCAACCAGGCTCGCCGCGGAGAGGTCGCGGCGGCACGCAGGCTGAGCGTGGCGGCGATCTCGGCGGCAACGGCCGCCGCCAGCCACACCCAGCTCATGCTGTGGTTCCCGGACCGGGTCGGGCCCGCTGGATGGACCCGGTCTCGACCACGAACGCGCCCGCGACGACCATCCCGAGGCCGATCACCGATGTCGCGCTGAGGACTTCACCGAAGATCAACCCACCGAGCAGTGCGGTGACTGCGACGCCGGCGGCGCCCCAGATGCCGTAGGCGATCGCCAGCCGCATACCCGAGCGAAGAGCGCGCCCGAGAAGGGCGAACGCTGCCAGGTAGCTGAACACGACCCCCAAGATCAATTGGGGGTGATCGATGGCGGCGCGCAGCAGCACGGTGCCGATGACCTCACCGAGGATGGCGCCGAACAGCAACAGCCACGACTTCATGGTGCGTCCTTCGTCGCGGCCGCCGCCTGATCGACCAGAGCCAAGGCGTGCGAGCGCACCGCACCCAGGTCCGCTGCCGGGAAGACCCCGGTCGCCTCGGACATCCAGGCACCGTCCGCGCAGAAGCGGGCTGTTGTCAACAACGCCGTCGCGGCGGGTGGCGCGCCGTCGGTGGCGAACCACGGGCCGAGATGGGGCCGCCAGGCCGCGGTCAGCGTCGGTTTGTAGAGGGCGTCGGAGAAGATCCAGTAGTCGGCCCGCGACACCTCCGCCGTGGTTGCCACCGTCACATAGGCGCGATACCGCTCACACGGCGTCAACGCGTCCGGTGTGCTGCCCGTACAGTCCCGGAGCAACTGGTCCCAATGCTGCGCCGCATGCTCGACCAGGCCGACCATCAACGCTTCCTTGCTGGGGAAGTAGTACATCAGCCCCGGCTTGGTCAGCCCGGCCCGCTGCGCCACCGACTCCAGGGAAACCGTCACGCCCTGCACCGAGGAGTTCTCCTCGGCCAGTTCCTTGGCAGCCAGCAGGATTCGGTCCCGGGTATCACGTGCCACGTCACGACTTTACCATTCGGAAGGTAAAGCGATCGAGCCGCGACCTCGCCCGCCGCCTACTGCGTCGGGCCGACCGGAGCCGTAGAATGGTAGTCCATTTGGAGGGTGAGGCCGATGACCGAAGAGTTCGAAGCGCATTCGGAGCGGGTGGTCCGGCAGGTGCGAGACGAGATCATCGACGGACTGCGTGCCCCGGGCAGCAAGCTTGTCGAGCGGGAGATCGCCGCCGAACTGGGGGTCAGTCGGATCCCGGTCCGCGACGCCCTCCGCGAGTTGGTCGCCGAAGGACTGGTCACACCTCGACCCCGGACCTGGGCGGTCGTCCGCGAGTTCAGTGCCGCCGATGTCGCCGACCTGATCGAGGTCCGATCGGCGTTCGAGGGGCTGACCTTCCGGCTCGCCGCGACCCGCGCCACCCGCGAAGGACAGCAGCGACTGCGTGCCGTTCTGGACCGCGAGTGGCAGGCCGCCCGGGACGGCGAGGCGCGGCTCGCACGACGCGCCGCTGCCGACTTCCACGACGTGGTCGCCGAGCTGTCGGCCAACGATCTGCTGCAGGAGTTGCATCGCACCCTGCGCAGCCGGCTGCGGTGGCTGCTGGTGCAACACGACGACCTACTGGCCGTTGCACAGGAGCATCAGGAGCTGTACGACGCGATCACGGCGCGAGACACCGTCGCGATCGACGAGCTGGTTGCCGAACACCTGCGCAGCAGCGCACGGCTGGCGGCCCAGGCTCACGGCAACTGAGCTCGCGCCCGTCCAGCGGCCGTTCGGAGCCAGCCGGCAGTCGAATCGTGATCGCTCGATAGTTCGGTATACCATCTTGGAGTGCCCAAGCTGACCGTTGCCAACATTCGCCCCTGGGGAGCCGACCCCGTCGACTTGACGATCGTCGACGGCGTGATCTCCGATATCGCACCGACCGCCGAGCTGACCGGCTCGGCCGACGGCGCGATGTCGTCCGTCGCGGCGGCCGATGCCAGCCGGATCGACGGCCGCGGGCTGCTGGCACTCCCCGGTCTGGTGAACACGCACGCGCACGTCGACAAGAGCTGGTGGGGACAGCCGTGGGTGTCCTACGGCGGCCGGCCGACGACACAGGGCCGGATCGCTCACGAACGTGCCGAACGCGACAAGTACGGCATCCCCAACCCGGACTCGACCCAGGCCGTACTCCGCGAGTTCCTCCGGCACGGCACAACGCTGGTCCGCACCCATGTCGATGTCGATCTTGGAGTCGGGCTGCGCGGGATCGAGGTCGTCCAGCAGGCGGCCGAAGCGCTGGGCGGTGCGGTCGAGATCGAGGTCGTCGCCTTTCCGCAGGACGGCGTGATCCGACGACCGGGCGTCCTGGAGCTGCTGGACAAGGCTGCGGCCGGCGGCGCGGCCAACATCGGCGGCCTGGATCCGGCATCGATCGACCGTGACCCGGTCGCCCAGCTCGACGGCTTGTTCGAGATCGCCGAACGGCACGGCGTAGGCATCGACATCCATCTGCACGACGGTGGCCAGCTGGGCATCTTCCAGTACGAGTTGATCATCGACCGGGTCCGGCGCAGCGGACTGCGCAACAAGATCAACATCTCGCACGGCTTCGCCCTCGGGGAGGTGCCGGACAGTCAACGCGGCGAGCTGTTGGCCGGTCTGGCCGACGCCGGGATCACGTGGACCACCGTTGCCCCGGTCGGATCCCGGCCGCTGCCCTGGCGCCAGCTGCGGGAGCTGGGCATCGGTGTCGGCCTCGGCACCGACGGCATCCGCGATCTCTGGTCCCCGTACGGCGACGGGGACATCCTGCGGGTCGCCAACAACTTCGCCCGGCTGCACGGCATCCGCACCGACGAGGACATCGCCTACGCCGTCGAGCTGGCCACCAGTCGGGCAGCCGGCTTCGTCCATCGCGAGCAGCACGACCTGACCGTCGGCAGCCGCGGGGACGTGGTACTGCTGGACGCCGAGAACGTCCAGGATGCGCTGATCCGGGCGCCGCGCCGCGAACTCGTCGTCGCCGCGGGCCGGGTTGTCACCCGCGCCGGCAAGGTGCTGATCTGATCACTGCACAATGAGAGCTGCGTTTGTCGAGGGACCGTGACCACATCGGATCCGACGCTTCGACGCCCCAGGACCCGAGGAAACGTTGAGGAGAAGGGAAGTAGTCACCGATCGTGCCGAGCACAACTGAGGTGAAACGTCGTCCTGGGCTGCTGGCGGCGGCCGCCTCGCTGCGAGGCAATCGTCCGTTCGCCCTGCTCTGGGTCTCCAATCTGTTCTTCTTCGCCGGCGCCTGGTCGCAGACCCTGGTGCTGGGCTGGATGGCGTTCCAGATCACCGGCTCGGAGATGAAGGTGGCGATCTTCACCGCGGCCCGGCTGGCACCGCTGCTGATCGGTCCGTTCGCCGGGGCGTTCGCCGATCGACACAATCGTGTCCGGTTGCTGATCCTGGCAGCCGGCTGGGCGATGATCGCCGTTGCCGGGGTTGCCGCGCTGGCGTCGGTGGCAACGGTGCCCTATTGGGCCTTGGTGATCGGCGGCTTCGCGATCGGTCTGGCCCAGTCACCGTCGCAGCCGGCTCGGGCGTCGCTGGTGTTGGAACTGGTCGGCCGCCGCAACCTCAGCAACGCCAACGCACTGAACGCGCTGGCGATGAACATGACCCAGGTGTTCGGACCGGCGATCGGTGGCGCGATGATCAGCACCGTCGGCGCGGCGGCGGCGTTGTGGATCTCCACCGGTTGGTACGCGATCTCGCTGGTCCTGCTGCTTCCGCTGCGTGGGCTGGGTGCGGCCGTGCACCGCTCGACCGAGTCCACCCTGGCGATGGTGACCGGAGGGATCCGGGCCATCACCCGCAACCGGCTGGCCTCGGCGGTGCTGCTGGTCACCCTGGCAGCGAACACGCTGTTGTGGCCGATCTACCAGGCCTTCATGCCGGTGTTCGCCGACGAACAACTGGGTCTGGACGCGGCCGGCCTGGGCGCCCTGCTGACCTGCGGCGGAGTCGGCGGTCTGGTCGGTGCGCTGATCATCGCCGGAATGGGCGACTTCCGCGCCAAGGGCGGCGTGTTCGTGATCGGAACCGCTTGCTGGGCGGCGATGTGGGCGATCTTCGCCCTGTCCCATCATCCGGCGGTGTCCTTCGTCGCGATGGCCGGGATCGGACTGGCCAGCGCGGCCTTCGGTGTGTTGCAGACCACACTGCTGTTGATGACCACCGAACCTGCGCTACACGGTCGCGCCCTCGGCCTGCAGGAACTCGCGATCGGCATCATGCCGCTGTCCTCGCTGCTGCTCGGCGTGATCGCCGAACGCCTCGGCGTCGGCTGGACCACGTTCGGCTGTGCTCTGTTGCTGATCGCGTTCCTGACGACGTTGGCGTTCCGGGTCCCGAACCTGCTGCCGTACAGCGGGATCGAGGACGGGAACGCGCCGAGCGAGACAACGCAGGAGCCACCGGACGGCGAGATCGATGCCGCTCCCGGCATGCCGGCGTGATTGAATCGAGGCTCGACGCGAACTCCCGTACGCGAAGGAACGGTGCCTCGATGAGCAAGTCCACATTGGTGATCGTCGACCCGGCCACCCCGTTGCCTCCGGGCACGCCCGAGCACGCCGGTCGACTACGACTCGCCGACCCGGACCAGCCCCAGGTGCTGGTGTCCGACCTCGGCGTCACCCGCGGCGACGGCATCTTCGAGACCTTCGGCGTTGTCGGCGGGGACATTCAGGCGATGGAGCCGCACCTGCGTCGGTTGCTCAATTCCGCGGTGTTGCTGGATCTGCCCGAACTTGATCTTGAAGCGCTGGAACGCGCGGTCCGGTTGGCCGTCGCCGAGCATCCCGACGACGAACTGCTGGTCAAGCTGATCGTCACCCGCGGTGTCGAAGGCACTGGCCGGCCGACGGCCTGGGCCTACGGCTTCATCGGCGAGGACTACAGCCCGCGCCGACTCGACGGGATCGCGGTCGTCACCCTGGACCGGGGCTACCGGCACGACATCGCCCAGACCTCACCCTGGCTGTTGCAGGGCGCCAAGACGCTGTCCTACGCGGTCAACAAGGCGGTGCTCCGCGAGGCGGCACGGCGCGGCGCAGAGGACGTGATCTTCCTCAGCACCGACGGCTACGTCCTGGAGGGGCCGAGCTCGACGGTGATCATCCGCACCGGCGACACCTTCGTCACCCCGCGGACCGACCAGGGCATCCTCGAGGGCACGACGCAGCACGCCCTGTTCGGCATCGTCACCGACCTCGGCTACACCGCCGACTATCGCTACCTGCGTAGCGAAGAGCTGACCTCGGCCGACGGTCTGTGGCTGGTCTCCAGCGGCCAGCAGATCGCGCCGATCATCAGCCTCGACGGGCAGCAGATCCCGCACGACCCGGAGCTCACCCAGACCCTGTTGAAGCGGCTGCAGTCCCGCGACTCCTGAACGGTGCGCGAGCCGGTGATCATTCCGGCTCGTTGTGCCGATCGATCCGGTACGGAGTGTCGACACCCTCATACATCAGGTGGGCGACCAGCCCGTCCGCGGCGTGCTTCAGGTTGTGGCAATGATCCATCCAGATGCCCGGATTGTCTGCCCGGAAGGCGATCTCGTAGCTCTCGCCGTCCCGGACGTTGAGCGAATCGGCCCACCACGGGCTGCCGGTCGATCCGATCCCGTTGCGGGACAGCACCAGGACCCGGTGACCGTGCAGATGCATCGGATGGACGTCGCCGCTGTGGTTGACGATGCTCATCCGGACGACATCACCTTCGCTGACCATGAACATCGGGAGGTGCGGCCACATCTTACCGTTGATCGTCCACCACAGCCCCGGCCGACCGTCGACGAACCCGGGCCGTCGTCCGAGGTCGTAGTCGAAGTGTCGGTCCACTGCGGCCGTCGCCAGTCCGACCTCGGCGTGCCGGCCGTAGCTCAGCAGGTCCAGCTCCGGTCGGCTACCGCGTGGCAGCTCGGCGCCGCCGTTGATCTCGACCCAACCGACCCCGGAGATCCCTACTGTGGCAGGGGTTGCGGGGAGTTCCAGGTCGATCCGCCCACCAGCGGTCAGGGTCACCGATCGGTCGATGACGTCGGTCGGTCCGACGATGTCGCTGCCGTCGGTCGCGAGCAGTCGGAACGGGGTGCCGCCGACCTGGACCGGGACCGGCCCGTTGTCGGTGTTGATCAACCGCAGCCGAAGCCGTTGCCCTGCAGGCACCGTGATCTTCATCGGCTGGGTACGGCCGTTGATCGTTCGCCGACCTTGATACAGATGCGTGGTGGCGACCCTGTCCAGCACGTTCCGCTCCGGATGGCGTGGCCGGACGACCAGCGCACCGAACAGGCCACCGATCACCTGCTCGTGTGACAACTGGTGGGAGTGATACCAGAAGGTGCCGGCCCGGTCGGCGACGAAACGGTAGACATAGCGACCGCCGATCGGCACCGCGTCCTGGGTGACACCGGCGACACCGTCGGCGGCGTTGGGCACGTCGACGCCGTGCCAGTGCAACGTCACGCCGGCGACGACCGAGACGTTGATCAGGGTCACCTGGACCAGATCACCGTGCCGGACCCGCAGTTCGGGGCCCGGCGTCCGGCCGTTGACCAGATAGCGGTGCGGGCCGACCTGCTCGGCGCGCAGGGTGAAGCTCCGATCGGGATTACCGGGGCGTGCGACGAGTTGGTCGACGGACACCACACCCCCGTGATGGTGTCCGCCGGCCGCACCGCCGAGCGGGCTGCTTCCGTGTCCCTCGTGGCCACTGGCCCCGGCCGGCCGCCCGCTGCCGGTGTCCATCTCCCCCATCGTGGCCGCTGACAGCTCTCGAGGAGCGAGGCTGCCGAACCACATCACCCCGACGATCCCCAGCAGCACTGCGCCGGCGAGCAGTCCGATGACTGCCCTGATCCGCATCTCAGACTTCGACCCCGACCCGATGATCCTGCGTGCTGGCCTCATCTCCGCGGTGCCGCGGCCCGAGTCCGGTGCGGGCCATCAGGAAGGCCAGCAGTGCGGTGCTGAACAACAGCAGTGCGTTGATCCCGTGGAACAGTCCGGCAATGGGCGCGCTGTGCAGCGACAGCCCGAGGAAGATCTGCAACGCGGTGAGCCCCACGACCACGAGCGCCAGCGTCCTGCCATGCGGAGCGCGAGCGAAGAACGAGACGATCAGGAACAGCAGCGCGATGATCGGGATGACCATCATCCCGTTCTGCCCGTGCAGCATCAGGCCCATCACCTCAGGAAACGGTGGCGGACCCTCGGACTCCATGGCGGCCTTGTCCAGCACGCCACCACCCTCGACCCAGACTCCCAGGCCGGCGAATCCCCAGACGATGACTGCGGCTTGGAATGCGACGGCGGCGCAGATGATCATGGCAAACACGCGATACACAACGCGCATGGTGAACCCCCTTTGACGGCCGAGCCCCCGACCCGGCCAGCAAAATCTAACCGGCGGCGTCCTGCAGTGCCTCAGTGCTAGTACGGAACTCTTCGGTCTGGTGCCGACGGCTGGGCAACGATCATCGGTTCTGCCGGAGCACCCAGGCAGCCAACCCGGTTCGGGTCTCGGCACCGACCTTGGCCAAGGCGTTGCGGACATGGCTTTCCACGGTCCGCTCCGAGACCACCAGTCGGCGAGCGATCTCCCGGTTGGACTGTGCTTCGGCGACCAATCGGGCGATCTCGGTCTCACGCGGCG
This sequence comes from Microlunatus soli, assembly GCF_900105385.1. Taxonomy (NCBI): domain Bacteria; kingdom Bacillati; phylum Actinomycetota; class Actinomycetes; order Propionibacteriales; family Propionibacteriaceae; genus Microlunatus; species Microlunatus soli. Next base: position 2,676,214 of record NZ_LT629772.1, read on the forward strand.
TCAACTGCGTGACCGGTCTGGCCAGCAGGGACAGCCGGAGTCGCCGGGCCCGGGCGAGCGCACCGGACATCTGCAGCCTGTCGAAGACGGTGATCGCCGAGCCCAACAAGACACCCGCCTCGTCCAGACCGGCGATCGTTTGCCCCGATCCGCTGGGCGCCTCGGACGCCGCGGCCAGCAGCGCCTCGGCCAAACCGAGCCGGCCGAGCGCGACAAAAGGGACGGCACCGATCTTCAGGTTCTGGCTGATTCCCAATCGGTGCAGGGAAATCGCTTCCCTTACACGTCCGGTGGCCAGCGCCAGGTCGGCAGTGTGTCGGGCCAGCGCACCGGTGCTGATGATCAACCCCGAACCGTCTCCGCGATACGGCCCCGGATCGGTGATCATTTCCTGGTACGCCGCTTCGGAGGCTTCGGTATCACCCAGGCCGACGGCGATCTCACCGTGCCACAGCAGCGGCGTCTGCCAAGCCGGCGCATCGGCCGGGCGACGGCTGCCGTCGATGATCATCTCCCGCCACGGCTGGTAGGCGATCCGTGCCGCGTCGACGCTGCCGGAGTGCAGCAACAGCCGCACCACCATCAGCGAGGGGATCGGGTCGGTGCCGGCGGCCTGGGTAAAGGTTGTCAGACTCTCCGACACCAGGTCGTCGGGCAACGTCTCGCGGATGAAGCCGAGCTCGGCCCGGAAGCCCTGGTGCAGATGTTGGATGCTGTGATCGGCCAGGTCGGTGGCCAGGGCGCCCGCCTCCGCCGCCGCCCTCTCCGCGGCGTCCAATTCGCCGATCAGCGCCGCCCGACAGGCGCGTTCCCGGAGCAGGTGCCAGCGGGCCATCGGCCACTCGTCGGCGGCCACGATCCGTTGCAGGGCGTGGATCTCGCGGTCCGCCCGGTCCAGGTCGCCACGCTGCATCGCGGCCTCGAACATCCAGATGTGTCCCCAGGCCGGACCGAGCGGCTGGTGGGCGGTGGTGCCGACGCCGATCGCCCGCTGGGCCAGCGTCACCCGGTCGGACAGCCGGCCCGGCGTGCTCAGGGCGAGATGCCGTGCGGCCACCGCGTCGAGGACCGCATCGGCGCAACCGTCGTCCACCATCCCGAGCGCCGTTCGGCTCAGCTCGCGGGCTCGTGGCAGGTCACGGAACACCAGCGTCTGCGCACGCCGGGACAGCATCCGTGAGGTCAGATGGCGATGATTCGGGTCGGTCGGCGGATCGGGCATCAGTGCCAGCGCGTCGTCGCAGAGCCGTTCGATCATGGCCGACGGCTCGACCCCGCCGACGCCGGCAACCACCAGGGCCGCTCGGGCGGCCATCTCGGGATCTCCGACCTGGTGCGCCAGTTCGACCGCCGCCGCACTGTCGGCGAGCGACTCGTTGATCTTGCCGGCGCAGAAGCGGGCGCGAGCCCGGTCGATGTGCAACCATCCGCAGACCTCGTACAGGCCGAGCCGCTCGGCAGCGGCGAGCGCCTGACCCCAGGCGTCCAGGGCAGTGTCCAGGTCCTGCCGGACACCGGCGCCGGTAGCGGCGCGACGGAGCCAGGTCAGCGCCTGCTGGTCGGCGTCGGGACGGCCACTGAGCAGCCAGTGCCGGGCGATCAGGCCGGCGAAGCGTTCTGCGTGAGGGGTCTCGGCAATGGCGGTCGCGGCCCGGAAGTGATATTCGCGGCGCTCGGCCGAGCAGAGATCGGCGCGGACGGCGTCGCGGACCAGGACGTGCACGAAGGTGTAGGCCTCATCGCCCGGCGCCTGGCGCAGGATGCCCGCCTGGACCGCCAGGTCGATGTCTGCTTCGACCGCGGACCGGTCGCGTTCGGCGATCCTGGCCAGCAGTCCGGGCAGGATCCGGTCGTTGATCATCGCGGCGGCCCGCAGCGTGTGGCGGACCTCGACGGGAAGGGTTGCCAGCTGTTGGCCGACCAAACGGCGCAGATCCTGAAGATCGAGGTCGGCAGGATCAGCGCTCGGGTTGCGCTGCAGCGCCTCACCGACCAGCCGGACGTGCAGCGGATTCGCGCCGTCGGAGTCGGTGATCGCCGCGGCCACCTGCTGGCCGACCTTGGGTGAGATCCCTTGCAGCCTTGCGAACCATTGCTCGACCTGACGGCTGTGCAAGCCGCCGAGCCGGATCACATCGGTGCCGGACCGGCCGACCAGCTCGGCGATCGTGTCGTCCGCGTGCCCGGAGCTGGGGATCTGTGGGACACGCTGGGTGAGCACCAGGACCAGCGGCGCGGACCGCAGGGCGAGGACCAGCTGCCGCAGCAGGGCACAGCTCAGCTCGTCGGCCCAGTGCAGGTCCTCCAGGATCAGCATCCGACCGGGCGCGGTCGTCGACCGGATGATCAGATCGGAGACCTGTGAGAGGAAGCGGAATCGCGCGTTGCTCGCGTCGGCGGCGTTGGTGACCTCCACCGGGTGGGCGTCGTCGATCAGCGAGAGGCCGCCGGGGATGTCGGCCAACGGACGCCGCCACGGCCACAGCACAGGCATCCCCGGGTCGTTCAGTGCTTGGCCGCGACTCACCTGCAGGCCGGCTGCCAGCGCCAGCGCCTCGAACTCCTCGGTGAGCCGGGTCTTGCCGATCCCCGCCTCGCCGCGGACGACGATCGAGTGGCCATGACCGTGCGCAGCGGAAGCCACGATCGACCGCATCCGCTGCACCTCAGACTCGCGCCCGACGATCGGCGAATCCATATCTTCACGGTAGACCCATCCGACCGTGTCAGCAGCCGGATTTCAAGATCAACTTCAAGGCCGAAGGTCCCGGACCTCGGTCACTGTCGGCCCTCTTCTCGTACGATGTCGGTCGCTCAGTCGTCGGCCCAGACGATGCCGATCTTGCCGCTCGCCCCGGCATCGGCGACCTCGTAGGCACGGGCAGCCTCGGCCAGCGGGAAGGTGTCGGAGACCACCGTTTCGGGGTGCAGGTCCCAGCGGACCAGGTTGTCCAGCAACTCCTGCATCCGGACCGTCGAGGTGACCCAGGATCCGTGGACGGTCAGCTGCCGGTGGATCAGCACCTCGCTGACGTCGACAGTCAGCTGTCCGCCCTCGCCGACCAGCGCTGCCCGGCCCCAACGACGGGTGTGCTCGAGGGTCGAGAGCTGGGCCTTGCCGTTGCCCGAGCAGTCGATTCCGACCTCGGCGCCGTCACCGAGCAGGGCGACGAGTTGATCGTCGTCGCCGGCCGGCACCGCGATGTCGACCGCACCGAGTTCGACGGCGAGGTCACGCCGCTCGGCAGACACGTCGACACCGACCACCGTCGAGGCGCCCATCGCTTTGGCCATCAGGCCTGCAGCATTGCCGACCGGTCCGAGTCCGACGATCAGCACCCGGTCCCGTCCGGAGACATCGACCCGACACAGCGCCTCGTACGCAGTACCGAAGCCGCAGGCGACGCAGGCACCGTCGACGAAGGTCAGTTCGTCGGGCAGCACCAACAGGTCGCGTTCCTCGGCCAGCAGCCGATCGGCGTGTCCGCCGTTGCGCTGCCAGCCGTAGGCCGCGCGGCGCGGCGAGGTGCAGCTGATCTGGTAGCCCTTGCGACATTCGTCGCACTGGCCGCATCCGCTGATGTGATAAACGACCACCCGGTCCCCGGGCTTGATCCGGTGCACACCCTCGCCGACCTCCAGCACCCGGCCGGCCGGCTCGTGACCACCGGCCACGTCCTGGTAGGCCTCCGGCCCCTCACCCAGGTGCTCCCGGTAGATCGCCCGCAGGTCGCTGCCGCAGATGGTCGAGGCACGCATCGCCACCACCACCTGCCCGTAGCCCGGCTTCGGGTCCTCGATCTCCTTCAGCTCCACCCGGCTACCACCGGGCAGGAACGCTGCCTGCATCGTCGCTCTCCTCACACGTCCGACCTGAACTGCTCGACTCTCTCACCCGGCCCGGCACCGGCACCGGGCTCCCCATACCTTCGCACCGGTTGCGTACCTTCGCACCAGGTGTACGTGGTGCGAAGGTACGCGGCCGGTGCGGCTGTGGGGTCAGCGGTGTTCGCGGCCGAAGTCGGCGGTGTGCAGGGCGCTGCGGGCCCGCCACCGGGAGATCACCGTACGCAGCCGGTCCTTGACCGCGACCACCTCGGGATCGTCGCTGTCCCAGAGGTTACGCTCCTCGAACTCGTCGTTGTCCAGGTCGAACAGCTGTCCCTCGTCGGAGTCGACGAACTCGACGTACTTCCAGCGGTCGTCGCGGACCATCGTCATCAGCTCGGTGCCGGTCAGGATCATGTCCCGGGCGTGCTCGGAGAAGGCGTACTCCCGTCCCTGCCACTCCTCACCCCGCAGCGCCGGGAGCAGCGACTGGGCCTCCATCCAGTCCGGGACGTCGAGACCGGCCAGCTCCAGCACGGTCGGGCCGAGGTCCATCATCGCGGTCAGCGCGTCGATCCGTTGTCCGGCGACCACCCGACCCGGTCCCCAGACGATGGCCGGCACCCGAACGCTCGGGTCGTACATCGTCCACTTCTGGCTGTGGCCATGATCACCGAGACAGTCGCCGTGATCGGAGGTGAAGATGATCACCGTGTTGTCCAGCACGCCGCGCTGCTCGAGACTGTCGATGATCAGTCCGAGCTGCTCGTCGATCTGGGTCACCTCGGCCAGGTAGTGCCGACGCTGTCGGCGCGACTGCTCCTCGGTCGGGTTCGCCAGGTGATAGATCGAGTCATGATCATTTTCCTGGTGGTGCTGACGCAGCTCCTTCAGCGCGGTCGGCTGGCCGGCAAGATCATCGTCGGTCCGATGCGGCAGTGGGACGTCGCGATCGCGGTAGGCATCCAGATGCCGGCTCGGCGGATCGTACGGCGGATGCGGCCCGGGAAAGCCGACCTGCAGGAAGAACGGTTCGTCGCCGGTGTAGCTGTCCAGCCACCATCGGGCGTGGCCGGCGACGAAGTTGTTGGAGTGCAGGTCTTCGGGAAGCTCCCACTCGAAGGCCCCGAGCCGCTCGCGGTAGTCCGCCTTCTCCCGATGCACCTGCCGGGTCGGCTTGGTCAGCCCGTGGCTCCACAACGCCTTGTCCCATTGATCATGGTAGAAGGGCACGTTGGGGTGGAAGCGGTCCTTGTTCTCCACCACGGTGCGTTCATGGAAGCCGAGCGGCGTCTCCCACGGGTGGGTGTGCATCTTGCCGACGTTGACACAGTGGTAGCCGCTGTCCGACAGCCGCTCCACCCAGGAGTGCCGCCACAGGTCCTCGTTGCGCAGCACGCCGAGCGAGTGCGGGTAGAGACCGGTGAACAGACTGGACCGGGACGGTGAACAGGACGGAGCACTGACGTAGGCGCGGGTGAAGGCCGTACCTTCCGCGACGAGCCGATCGAGGTTGGGCGTGTCGACGTGATCGGCTCCGAGCGCGGCGATGGTGTCGAAGCGCTGCTGGTCGGTGATCACGAAGACGATGTTGGGGCGTTGATCGGCCGTCGCGGCGGACTGGGCTTCGGGGCTCACGGTGTGAGTTTTCCTTTCTGAGCAGGCAATACGGGAGAGGTCAAGCGGTGGCGCGGTCGGAGGTCAGCGAGTCACGGAAGGTCTCCTTGGCCAGGATCAGGCAGACCAGGCTGATCGCACAGATCACGCCGAGGTAGATCGCGACCGGCCAGTAGGACTGGCTGAACGCAGCCGCCAGGGCGGTGGCGATCGCCGGCGTCGGCGCTCCGCCGATCAGCGCCGAGGTCTGATAGGCGACACCGATGCCGGTGTAGCGGGTGTGGGTGCTGAACATCTCGGCGAACAGTGTCCCCTGCAGGGCGAACATGCACCCGGTGCCGATCGCCAGCATCAGCACGATCATCAACCAGGCCAGGGCAACGCTGCCGCTGGCCAGGGCCGGGAAGTAGGCGAAGCCGAGGACGCCGCAGACCACGATGCCGAACATGTAGATCGGTCGCCGGCCGATCCGGTCCGACAGCAGGCCGACGATCGGGACGACGGCGATCTCCACCGCCGAGGCGAGCACGAAACCGTTCAGCATCGCTTGTTTGCTCATCCCGAGATGGGTGCTGGCGAAGGCGATGCCGAAGACGTTGATCACGTTGAAGGTAACGGCGTCGGCCATCCGGGCGCCGATGGCGATCAGCACGTTCTTGGGGTGGTTCTTGATCAACGCCAGCAGCGGGACGCGATTCTGCCGGGTCTGGTCGGACTGGAAGGTCTCGGTCTCCGGCAACGCGCGCCGGATGTAGAGCGCGACGAACAGGAACAGTCCGCTGATCAGGAACGGGATTCGCCAACCCCAGGAATTGAGGGACGGCTCGGGCAACAGCTGGACCAGGGCGAAGGCTCCGGTCGACACCAGCAGGCCGACCGGGGTGCCGAGCTGATGGATGCTGCCCATGATGCCGCGCCGCCCGGTCGGCGCATTCTCCAGCGCGACGAGCGCGCCGCCGCCGAACTCGCCGCCGATCCCGACACCCTGGATCAGCCGGAGCAGCACCAGCAACGCCGGCGCCAACGCACCGATCGTGTTGTAGGTCGGCAGCAGACCGATCAGGAACGTGCAGCCACCCATCAACGTGACGGTGATCAACAACATCCTGCGGCGACCGATCCGGTCACCGAAGTGGCCGAACAGCACGGCTCCGACCGGCCGCATCAAGAAACCGGCGGCAAAGGTGCCGAACGACTCGATGACGCCTGCGGTCGGCGAGGAATTGGGGAAGAACAGGGTCGGGAAGATCAGCCCGGCGGCGGTGCCGAACAGGAAGAAGTCGTACCACTCCAGGAATGATCCGGAGACCGCGGCGGTCAGTGCCTGCCGAGGTGTCGCCACTCTCCCCGTGGTGTTTGTCGCGTCGGACATCGTCGTCTCCTCGATGCTCATTTGAGAGCCATTGCAACTCAGATGAGCGCGACGCTAGACTCTTCCGACGACAAGGTCAAGCCCTGGAAGCCGACCGATGGGCCCTGAACCTGTCGAAGAAGGGCCCTGAGCCTGTCGAAGGGCCGAGTTCCGTGCGGCTCGCCTCGGGCATTACTGTCGGGCAATCGCAGTCAAGGAGGTGGCCGATGGCCAAGGCGAAGCGTCCGTCTGCCGACGCCACCGAATCGACCCGCGGCGATGGCGACGAGACCGCGCTGATGCTGTCCGCGGCCCGCCGCTATTACTGGGACGACCAGTCCAAGGTCAGCATCGGCCAGGAGTTGGGCATCAGCCGCTTCCAGGTCGCCCGACTGCTGCAGGACGCCCGACGGAGCGGGTTGGTCCGGATCGAGATCGGCTCCCCCGGCCACGTCGATCAGGAGCTGTCGGCCAAACTCACCGACCAGCTCGGCATCCCGCGGGTGATTGTGGTCGAGGCGCACCCCACGTCGGCACAGGCCACCTTTGATCTTGTCGGCGCGACACTGGCCTCGGAGGTTGAGGACACGGTCGTCGAGGGAGCCACGATCGGCATCGCGTGGAGCCGCGCGGCACCGGCGATGGCTCGGAAACTGCGCCGGCTCGCCCGTTGCGAGGTCGTCCAGCTGTCGGGCGCGGTCTACCCGCCCGCCGGCATGCCCGGCTCGGTCGAGGTCACCCGGGACGTCGCCGCGGCAGCGGCCGGCACCGCCCACATCCTCTACGCACCGCTGGTCGTGCCGGACGTCGAGACTGCCGCCGGACTGCGCCGGCAGCCGGAGATCGCCGAGACCCTGGCCCGCGCCGATGATCTTGATGTCGCGGTGCTTTCGGTCGGCGCCTGGCTGCCGGGATCGTCGGCGGTCTACGAACTGCTGAACGAGCACGAACGCGAAGAGCTGACCAACACCGCGATCCACGGTGAAGTGTCCGGACGCCTGCTGGACGCCGAGGGGCGACCAGTACCCAATCCGCTCGACGAACGAGTCGTCGGGGCGACCCTTGATCAACTCGGTGCCGCCCGCCTGATCATCACCACTGCCAGTGGCGCCCAGCGCCGCGACGCCACCATCGCCGTCACCCGTGCCGGCCTGGCACATACGTTGATCATCGACACCGAGCTCGCAGAAGCGCTCCTCGCCTGACCCCTCGGGCGGGGGCTAGGATCTGGCGGGAATTCCCACACTCTCTCGACGATGAGGAGAAATCATGCGCGGACTGCTGCGCGGCGCCCGTGTCGTGCTGGCCGGACTGTTGACGATGATCATGGTCCCGGCAGTCGCCGCTCCATCAGCGACAGCGGCCGAGGCCACCTTCCCGGTGGTGTCGGACTGCTCGCCGTTCGGCGACTTCTACCGCACCTGGGATCGGCTACCGCACAAGCTGTACGCCGACGGCACCCGCTGGGTCCCCCAGGGCCTGGCCTACGATGCGCGACACGACTGGTTGATCACGTCCTACTACGACGGCCGGGACGGTGTGGCCGCGGCGGACAAGTGGCCGTCGATGCTGGTGCTGAGCACGTTGACCGGGCGCTACCTGAAACGACTGATGATCAACACCGCGGACGTCGACCGCGGCGGTCACGCCGGCGGTCTCGGTGTCGGCAAGGGAAGTCTCTACATCTCCAGCACCGAGCACGGTCCGCGCGTGACCAGGATCCCGCTGTCGATCCTGGCCAAGGCGGCAGACGGCTCCACGCTGCCGGACTCGACCAGCATGGACGTTGCAGCAGCCTCCTACGCGACGGTCCAGGACGGCGACCTGTACGTCGGAGACTTCGAGAACGATCGGATGTACCGCTATCAGACCGACGCGGCCGGTGACGTGATCAGCGAGCCGACGATCTACTCCACACCGACCCTCGTCCAGGGCGTCGCCGTCAACGATGATCAGTTCCTCTTCAGCCGGTCCTACGGCCGGACCAGACTGAGTTATCTGACCACCGTCGACCGCGCCACAGGTGCGATGACGGATCGGGTGATGCCCAACATGCTCGAGGGCATCAGTTGGGCGCCGAACCGCCTGCACACCGGTCGTGATCTGTACGTCCTCTTCGAATCCGGCTCCGCAACGTACGGGCCGGACGACGACGGCGGCAGTGCGACGTGCCGAACGCACGAGCTCTGGCACCGCTCCGCAGCGGGCCTCGGCTGACCCACCCGATCGGGGCCTAAGCCTGTCCAAGGACAGCATCCTGAGCCTGTCGAAGGATCGTCGCGGCCCCTTCGACAGGCTCAGGGCACTTTCCCAGGTGAATGCAGGAGCGAAAGTAATTGATAAGCACCCTGCGCTATTCGGCGACGACGACGGCCCAGGTGCAGCTTCGCTGGCAACCGACGGTCGAGACCGTCGAGGAGTTCGAGTCCGACACCGAACGCTACCGCCGCGGTTCCCGGGACACCCGCTACCGACTACCGCCCGGCGGCGCCACTCTTCTCCGCATCGGCTGACCCACGGGTCCAGGGCCGGTCCGCGGCATGGCGTCGACCGATTAGACGTGTTCGAAGGTCGCTGAGCTTGTCGACGGGCACACTGTCCGGGCCGCGGGTCTGGAGTTCGGACAAACTGTCAGTGGGTCACCATAGGGTTTTGATCATGACGAACCGGACGCGCACAGCCGTCGTGGCGGCTGCCGCTGCGTCGGAGTTGTCGGCGGTCCCGGATTGGTTGTGTTGCGAGCCGTCGGATGATCATTCCTGTTGGGAGCCGCCGTCGCGTTGGGACGATGAGTTGCCCGACGATCCCGGTGATGATCTGCACACGACGCCGCCTCCGTTGGAAGGACTACGACAGGCTGTTCGGCGGTTGGTTGCCGTCGAGCCGTGGCAGTTGCCCGATGATCAACTCCTCGACAGGATGGACGAGCTCGGTGTGCTGGCGGATCAGTTGCGGGGTGCACGGCTCGGGCTGATCGCCGAGACCGAAGACCGCAAGATCTGTCAACAGCAGCAGGGCTGGACGGCGGCCGATCGGATCGCCGCCGCCGACCGGATCGTGCCCAGACAGGCCCGGGCAACAGTTCGGTTGGCCGAACGCCTGGACCGTTTCCCGATGATCGCCGCGGCCGTAGGTTCGGGGGATGTGACGGTGGAGCAGGCGACCGCGATCTGTACGAGCCTGAAGGAGTTGCCAGCCACCGCTGACCCTGTCGAGGTGGAGGGGCTGCAGTGTGAGTTGGTCATCCGCGCCGGTGAGTTCTCTGCCGACGCGCTGCGTAGGCTGGGTAATCGTCTTGTCGAGGAGTTGGAGCCCGACACGGTCGACGAGCGACTCCGCGGACAGCTCGACGCCGAAGAACGCCGGGCCCGGCGCGATCGCTATCTGTCCTGGCGTCACGGCGAGAACGGCGCAGTGGATTTCCATGGCCGGTTGCCCGCGGTTGCCGGTGAGGCGTTCATCGGGCAGCTCGACGCCTATCAGAAACAGGCCCGCGCGAAGGGGCTTGATCATAGGATCGATCCGCAGGCAGAAGTGCCGACGGTGGCGCAACGGCGGGCCGACAGCCTGGCCGCGATGATCGACGACCTCGCCCAACGACAACTTGCCCCATCGGTGCATGGTGACCGGCCCCGGGTGGTGATCATGATCGACTACAACCACCTGATCGCCGGGCTACGCACCGGAGGAGTGATCCTCGGTTCAGAGGAGACGGTGTCGCCGGGTGAGGCGCGCCGGCTGGCTTGTGGTGCGGATCTGCTACCGGCGGTGTTCGGTGGCCCGTCCACCGTTCTTGATCTTGGTCGCAATGTGCGGCTGTTCACCGGAGCCCTGCGGCAGGCGTTGAGTCTGCGCGACGGCGGCTGCGCCTTCCCCGGCTGTGATGTGCCGCCGATCCGCTGCGAAGGCCATCACATCCGGCCGTGGTGGGCCGACGGTGAGACCTGCCTGTCCAATGGCGTCTTGTTGTGCCCCCATCATCACCATCTGGTCGAACCGGATCCGACCGCGCCACCGGGCAGCCGCTGGACCATCCGACTGGACCGACACGGACTGCCCGAAGTGATCCCACCAACCCGGATAGATCCCCGGCAACGACCCCGACAACACGCCCGCTTCACCGAACGATCCATGCGTCAACGACGCTGATCCACGGTCGCGCTCGTCACCTCGCCCAGACCGACCGCAGCGGCCTTGTTCATCTGCGCGCCGACGTTCGACCGACCCGGCATGCCGCCACGCCGAGTCTCCAACCGCAGCCTCCTGCACGCCCGGGCTCGCGCTGTTGCGTCGTGCCGAGATCGAAGGCACGGCAATTGGTGGGACCACAGACGGCATCGTGCTCATGCCCAGAACGACGACCGGCGATGTTCTTGGTCGCAGACGTCCCCGATCCTGTTCGGGTCCTGACGGCGTCGACTGCGTACCCGAACCGCCTGTGGATGACCACCACCACAACCGCGGCCAGGTCTCGTACCGTAGGGCCATGGCCGAGTGGAACATCCCGTCCGTCGCACACATCGCCGCCGATCCCCGCGCGGTGCTGCAACGGTTCCGGCGCAAGCCGATGCCGTTCAGCTTCGGCGACGAGCGCCCCGAGGGCGTGCTGCTGACCGTTGATCAGTTCGACGACCTCGACGGCTCCGAGATGTTCCCGCCGGGCGATGTCCTCACCCCGGACGAACTCGCCACCCAGCTGCCGGACCTGGTCGAACGGATCCGCGCCGGCACATTCGCACCCGTCACCTTCGGCGAAGACGGCAAGCCCGAAGCCATGGTGATGTCGACCTCGCAGTACCGCGATCTGCGCGGCGATGATCACCCACCGGAAGGCGTCGATGACGACCCCACAAAACGCGTCTACAACACCGAACCCCTGCCAACAAGCAAGGCCATCGACTTCGACGAGCTCGTGGCTTCATTCGGCCCCGAAGCCGTAGCGTCTCATGAGCGGGCCAAGAAGCAGGTCGAAGAGGAGCTCCAGCGGCGGGCCGATGAAGGTCACTGATGCCGGAGACCTACGAGGTTCTGTACGGGGAACGGTTCCTCACCGATTTCAGGCGGATCATCACGGACCCGAACCGGAGCCAGTTGCGCGACCAGATGTTGACCGAGATCGAGGCGCTGCGTCACGGCACCTCCGATGGTCACCACCCGCTCGGCTACAGCAAGGGCAAGGGTGACCTGCGGGACTGCGTCGCCTCGAAGGTGCAGTCCGACCCGAACAAGCGGGCTGACTATCGACTGGTCTTCAGAGAGATGCCGCCGGAACAACCCGGCGGGCTGCCACGCCGCGAGCTCCTGGCGATCAAACCTCGGCACGGCCACAACGGCGTCTATGCGCACCTGTGTGCGCGACTGCACCGGCATCGCAACGATCTCCAGCCGGGACTGAACGTGTTCGGCGACCGACCGGCTGGCTCCGGAGGCAACCAAGCCCAGCGCAAGGCCGAACTGGACGCCAAACGCGCCGTCGCCATGGCCTACAAGGGGCAGCGGCCGCTGCCGACCTCTCGTCCGCTGTCCGCCGAACTACTCGCCCGTGTCATCGGTCCCGCGCGCGCCGGTCCGACGCGTTCCGCGAGACCAACACCGAGCCGGTCACGCTGAGGGCTCGCAGCGGTCAGCGGCAATGGTCGCAGTCGCAGCCGGGTAGGCAGCCCAGGTCGAGCCGGCAGAAGCAGGACGAGACGATCGGCACATCGGCCTGGGCGACGGCCAGCTTGAGCTGCTGTCCGATGATCGCGGCGGCGTCATCCTTTCCCAACCGGGTCAGGCATTCGTGATAGCCGTGCAGCGCCCAGACGTTGTTCGGATGATGTTGTGAGCGTGGCACGGTCGGATCCAGACCAAGATCAGCACGGTAGACCGCCTCCGCTTCCTCGACCCTCCCCTGCTCCAATAACAGCGCACCGTAGGCATGCCGGGTCGGCTGCATCCAACCCCACGGTTCGTCGTACGGAAGGGTGTCGTCGAGTTCGATCGCCCGACGCAGTGCGGTGAAGCCGCCTTCGACATCACCGGAGCGGTAGGCCAGCTCGCCGTCCAGCATCGCGCCGGCGATGCCGAGGATGTCCAGGCAGGTGTTGTTGAACAGCATCCGGGTGTCCTTCACCCGATCGACCGCCGCGCTGAAGAGTTCACGTTCGGCAGCCGCGCTGTCATGATCACCGGTGACGGCGAAAGAGATTCCACGGGCGTAATGCAGCATCGCCGTTGTGGTGCAGTAGAGATCTTGATCATCGGGCAGCGGCAACGCCAGGATGTCCTCCCACCGACCGAACCGGACCAGCACGTGCACCCGCATCGCGATGAAGCCCTCGGCCCAGTCGGCCATCGGCGGTGAGGTCACTCGGAGCAGCTTCTCCGGGACCGCTGCCTCGATCAGGTCGACCGTCTCCAGGGCGACCGCGCGCTGCCCGGCGAACAGCGCGCCGTACAACCGGAAATGCAGGTCGTGACAGCGATACAGCGTGTAGAAGTTCATCGGCCCGGCATGATCGACATAGCGGTGATCGGCCATGATGGCGTCGGTATTGGAGCTGATCACCCGCTGGTAGTCGCCGACCAGGACGTCGATGTGGGTCGGCATGTGTTCCAGATGTCCGCCGTCGGGCACCAGTCCTCGCAGCCGGTTGGCCGCCGGTAGCGCACTCTCCGGAGTCCCCGACATCTCCATCAGATGGATGTAGAGGTGCAGGATTCCCGGATGATCGTGACCGCCGGGTTGCGCCAGGGCCCTGTCCAGGACCTCCTTGATCTCCACTGCCCGACTGCCCGGCGCCGGCTTGCCGGTGAATACATCCCACAACTGCCAGGGCGTCAGATTCATCAAGGCGTCGGCGTACAGCACGGCGACATCAAGATCATCGGCGAACCGTCGGTAGACCTCGCCCATCGCCTCGGCGTAGCCGACATTCCAGACGCCAAGATCATCCGCCGCTTCCGGCGCCGGATAACGTGCCCGGAGCGCCGTGATCAACGCCGCTTCGACCGGTGACGCACCGTCGGACAGTTCGGTCGCCGAGGCAACCGCGGCGAACACCTGCGTCACGGTGCTGCCCAGCTCGGCGTCGTCGAAGGCCTCCCACGGCTTGTTGTAGTTGGGCCCCATCGCGTACGCGATTCCCCACCAGGCGATCGCCAGGCGAGGGTCAGCCTTCAATGCCGCCCGAAAGCAGGTCACCGCCTCCTCGTGGTTGAAGGCGAAGGTCCACATCAAGCCACGATCGAACCAGGTCTGTGCCTCGTCCGACCTGGTGGAGACCCGGCGTCCGTAGTCACCGAGGTCGAAGTAGTCCGACATCGCCTTCCTCCCAACCCGACTGCGTTGCACTCCTGACGCTAGCCGACCGACGCTGCACTCGCGTGCCGTACGGCGACCGCCGTGTCGCACCGCCCATCCTCATCCCGGTGCCAGCCCGGCCGGCGGACGCGATCGGCGACGACCTCCGATTTGGCGAATGACCGCGACAGCCTCATCATTTTCCTGCCAGCTCTGGCACCTTCTCTTTCGGCCTTCTCCCAAGCCCTGGAGCCCTGATGAAGATCCGCACCTTGGTCGCTGCTGCCGTTTTGGCCAGCACCCCGCTGCTCGTCGCCGCACCGCAGGCCGACGCGACCACCAAACCGCGTCACTTCAAGAATTGCACTGCCATGAACAAGGTCTACAAGCACGGCGTGGGCAAGAAGGGTGCGAAGGACCACACACGTTCGGGCGCGCGGAAGGTTCGCACCTTCAAGGTCGACACGGCCCTCTACAAGGCCAACCGCGGCTCCGACCGCGACCACGACGGCATCGCCTGCGAAAAGCTCTGAACTTCGCCGCCCCTGAACCTGCCGAAGGGACCCTGATCTTGTCGAAGGGCTGACGCCGGGCTTGATCAGGGCGACAATGCAGGGATGGGACTGCGGAGTCTGCCTCGACGTGCGATTGTGTTGATCATGGTCGGCGCGCTGGTTGTGGCCGGGCCGGCCGCGTTCTTTGCGTGGTTGACGTTCAGTCGGCTGCGAGAGTTCACCGAGCGAGCCGTGATTGCGCCCGGCTGCCCGGCCGTCCTGGTCGGATCCAACAACGCCGCAGAGGATTTCGCGGACATGGTCACCTGGCAGGGTCGATTCTACGTTCGGACCGAGTGGGCAGCGGGCTACCCGGAGTCCGTTCGGCAGATCGTCAAGGATGTCGTTCTTGATGATCGGGTGGCGACCGTCAACTGCAGCCTTGCCGACCGATCCTCGACCGACGGCCAGATGATCGCGCCGGGACCATGGCCGGACGGGACCGCCACCGGCCTGCCCAAGGGAACCGTCCTCCATGCGCTTCGCGGGGTCGACACCTCCTGCGCTCTCGGCGCGTTGACGGACTCTCGTCCGCGGGCCTACGTCGCTGTGGACGTCGCCGGTGACTGGACTCCGTTCTGCTGACAAGATGACCTCCTATGGTTGAGCCTGACTCCTGGAGGGCGTGTGGATCACGGGCAGCAACGGATGCAGCAGCTGGCGACGTCGGCGATCGCGGACGGACGGCCGTTGGCTTGGTATGACCAGTTGTACGCCGAGGCGGGTGAGGTCCCCTGGGACCACCGCGAGCCGACACCGTATCTGGTCGAATGGCTGGCCGAGCGCTTCCCGGGGGATCCGCCACGTGGCCGAGCGGTCGTCGTCGGGTGTGCCTTCGGCGATGACGCCGAGCTCGTTGCACGGCACGGCTTCACGACGACGGCGTTCGACATCTCCTCTTCAGCCATTCGCGCTGCACAGCGTCGACATCCCGACTCTCCGGTGCACTACTGTCGCGCTGACCTACTGGATCTCCCGGCCGATTGGGACCGGCATTTCGATCTTGTGATCGAGTGCACGACCCTGCAGTGTCTGCCGCCACAGCTGCACCGTGAGGCTGCCGGCGGCATTGCGTCCTTGTGCGCTCCTGGCGGGATGATCTTGGTGGTTGCCCGGGTTCCGACACCCGACGACCCGCCGGGGCCGCCGTGGTTGCTCACCGAGGACGAGGTACGCGATGTCGCCACCGACGGCGTCGATCTGATCAATCTCGCCCGCCTGCCGATGCGCGGCGGTGAGCGGTGGGTTGCCGAGCTCACCAGATCGACCGGGTAACAGGCAACGCCGCCGGGCGTCAGTGCTGCAGCAGATCACCACAGAACGAGCTGATCGCACGGTTGACCACGTCCGATCGTTCCCACGGCAGGAAGTGTCCGGCACCCTTCATCCAGAAGGGACCCACCGCCTGCGGCAGGGCGATTGCGCACCGTTCTTCGACATGATCACCGATCGTCACCTGGTCGGCACCGATCAGCACGAGCGCTCGCTGTGCGACCGGCCGGTCCAGCATCTCCGGAGCCGATCGCGGCCTGGTCCCCATCACGATCTCGTAGTCGGCAAAGGACGTACGAAGTCGGTCGGCGTCGCCGTACGGTTCGGTCAGGAAGGCAAGATCATCTTCGTCGAACGCGTCCGGCGGGCACCAGAGCCGGTGCCCGTAGAACTCCGCGACGTAGCGCCGTCGCTGCTCCGGCGTAGCCAACTCCGCGATCAAGGAGTCCGCGTGACGTCCCTGCCGGCGTTGGTAGTCGTAGACGGCAGGCTTCGGCCGGCTCGGCGGGATACCCGCGGCAGCGAACACGTCCGGCAGGTCGGGCATCGAGTCGTCCAAGATCACCAATCGATCCACCCGATCGGGATGCCGATTGGCCAGGTCGATCGCGATCATCGCTCCCAGGTCGTGGCCGGCTACGACGGCACGGTCCCAGCCGAGCTGCTCGAGCAGCCCGATCAGGTCGGTGTTGAAGGCGTTCAGATCGTAGAAGTCGTCCGGGGCGAAGTCCGATTCGCCGTAGCCGCGGAGGTCGGGTGCGACGACATCGAATCCCGCGTCGGCCAGCGGGACGAGATTGTGGGACCAGATCCGGCTGGTACAGGGGAAGCCGTGGATGAGGATCAACGGGACCCCGCCGACGCCACGGCGTCGCACGGCCAGCTGATGTCCCGGACTGACTTCGACCTTCGTGGTCGGGACGACTTCGACGGGTAGGGCCATGTATGTGGTTCTACCGGATGAGCGGCTTGGGTGCATCGCGATTCGGTCAGCTCCGTTCGGGCGCGATCCTCGGCCTCGTACCGTTGAACCTGTTCGTGAGCCTGCCAATCAGCCCTGCACCGTCGGGCGGATGGACAGTTCGCCGATCTCTACCTCCCAGGGCTGATCGACGGCGAATTCGACCGTCCGGGCGACGGCGTCGGGATCGAGCGCGAAGGTTTCCATGCCCTGCCCGACCTGCGCCCGGATCTCAGGATCGGTCACCGAGTCGCCGAACTCGGTGCGTACGTAACCGGGCGAGATCGCCGTGGTCTTGATCGTTCCGTCGGTCGACTCCTGCCGCAAGCCCTCCAGCACGGTGCGCACCGCGTTCTTGGTGCCGGCGTAGACAGCCATGGTCGGGACGATCTTGATGCCCGCTGTCGAGACGATCGTGACGAAATGGCCACGACCCTGCGTCCGAAAGACCGGCAGGGCCGCGTCGATCCCGTTCAGCACACCGCGCAGATTGACGTTGATCATCGCGTCCCAGTCCTGGGTGCGTCGTGATGCCATCGGTGAGATCGGACCGATGCCGGCGCTGCTGACCAGCACGTCGAGCCGCCCGAAGGACTCCACCGCTGTCCGGACCAGTCGGACGACCGCGGCGGGATCGGTCACGTCGGTCGCCACGGCTTCCGCCCGCCCACCGGAGGCACGGATCTCGTCGACCAGGGCGTCCAGCCGGTCGGCTCGGCGAGCGCCCAGCACAACGGCAGCGCCCGCGCCGGCGAGCCGGCGGGCAGTGGCGGCACCGATCCCGCTGCTCGCCCCGGTGATCGCCACGACCTTGTCGTCGAGTGGTCCCATGAATATCCTTCTTCCCGTAACGGACACGTTGTCCACTTACATTTAACCGGACATGTTGTCCGCTTTCAAGGGAGGTTGGAGGCTTGTGCGCACCGACGCTGCTCGCAACCGAGCCGCGATCTTGGACGCCACTCGGGAGTTGATCGCCGAACCGGGCGAGCTCAAACTCAGCGCCGTCGCCAAGCGCGCCGGTATCGGACAGGGCACCCTGTATCGGCACTTCGCGACCCGGGACGAACTCGTCGGCGCGCTGTATGAGCAGGAGATCGACGAACTCGTCGAGCGGGCGCATCTGCTGCTTGAGCAGCACTCGCCACTGGAGGCGCTCGAGCGCTGGTTCGATCAGCTCGCCGGCTATGCCCGGGTCAAGGGTGGGGTGATCAACGCCGTCGAATCCTCAGTGTGGGCCGACATCTCCGCCCACACCCACACCAAGCTCGGCCGGGCGCTGAACGAGCTGCTGAGTGCCGGCGCTGCCGCGGGCGTGCTGCGGACCGACCTGGATCCGCGGGACGTGATCTTGCTGTCCTGGTTCCTGGCTCACGTCCAGCCGGAAGAATGGGACGACCGGGTCCCCAGGCTGCTGGACGTACTCCTGCAGGGCATGCAGAGCACCGGCATCCGATCCTGATCACCTGCGTCAGCCCGGCTGCTCGCTTGGCTCATGATCATCGACCTGTTGATCACCGAACTCACCGGTTGCCACCAATTTGTTGCCCTCGTACAGCCGCACAATCCGCAGTCGACAGAACTCCTGCTCCATCCACGGGAACAACAGCCTGATCCGCACATCGACCTGCACTCCAGCGGGGAGGTCACCCGATCCGATTGCTTCCACGATGCACGAGGTGAAGGAGTCGTCCAGGGCGAGCTGCGGTCGCACCCCGGACCTCGCCGGCGTGATCCGGCCGCCCTCTTCGGGTGTCAGGAAGCGGATCGTTGCCGGACGGGCAGCCGGGTGATCGCCGCTGAGATCGGTTTCAGCGTTCATGATCAGGGTCCGTCTCTTGCCGGCTCAATGCCGTGGAGCCGTCGGAGGTCGTCGGCGAACTCGCCGCTCGCGGTGCGCGGCACACATCGCTGCCACCACGGCGATCCGGCCGGCGCCATCGCGACGTCGGTACGGCAGGCGGCGAGGAACTGCGCATCAAGTGAACGAACCGCCTCGAGCAGCAGATCAAAGCGTTCGTAACGCGCGAGCTCGGGATCGTCCAGGACGATCTGCAGGGCGTCACGGACAGCGCGGTCATTGGTGTACTCGTAGATCGTCTCGTCGTAGTCCTCGGTGCACAGCCCGACGAACTCCGCCCAGCGGTCAACGAGTTGAAACGGCGAATCGACGGCCCGCCAGCCGCTGGACCGCGCAAGTTCCCGGTAACGCCGGAGGAATTCGATCGAGTCAGTCATGACGTCACTACCGCTATCAGTGCGACTATTCGGTGGCCGCGGTTCACCGCCCCACCATCTCACGGCTGCACGGCACTCGACGGCGAACGAGCCGTGTTACTCGCTGGTGAACAGTGCATCCGTGCGGAGAGACGGACACGGACCCAGCTGGGCTCCATCATCCAACTCGTCCGCCAGTTCGTCTGCATAGGACTGTTCGCCGAGCCTCAGCAACCGCAGCCGAGCAAGCAAGCTGGGGTCCTCACGCATTCTCATGATCAAATCGCCGCCCCTGTGCCGGTCGATTCAGAGGTCGGGATGACGATCGGTCCAGTACACGATCGCTTCGCCCAGGGCATCCGACTCGTCCTCGCCGAACACGCGCTCGACCGCACTGTTGATCACGCTCCGCGCCTCCGCCAGCCGCAGTGTTGCACCGTCCTCAGAGAAGTAGCCGTCGAGGTACAAGCGATCCGGGTCCTCGCCACCCGCCTGGCGGCTGCCGATGCGGTCGAGGGAGACGACGACCTCGTTGAGCGCCCGAAAGATGGTTATCGCCTCGCTCTCGCCGAGTTCCACAGTCCTGCCGGTCCCCAGCTGCTTCTGGTCATGGGCGTCTTTGATCGCCGAAGCTCCCAGGTGTTGGGCCGCGTCGGTGGAGTCCTCGAGAGACACCTCGACCCCAGACCAGCTGACGTCGATCTGTCCCCAATCACCCTCCAATCGGGCGGCACGCTCATCCCACTCGAAGGTGTCGATGTTGCCGTAGTCCTGCTCGCCCGAAGCGTCCACGGCGGGACGGACGTCGGCCGCCGACCACTGCAGACGGCTGACGCCGGTGAACGAGAGCTCGCCGCGGCGATAGCAGTGTTGTTCGCCCGTCGGCGCGCGACACCTCCACCTCATAGGCGAGACCCAGGGTCGCGCGGTGGACTTCGACCACGACCGCCCGAGATCCCGCGGGGACTCCCGCCTCCGGGATGCCCTCCGGCAGGACAACGACGTCGAACGGTTGGAATAACTCGGCCCCGCTGACAGTGCGTCGCCCTGGTTCCCTCACATTCTCGTCCAGCTCCTACGTGCCATTTCGCCCTCGACGGCTCGCGAACGGCGCACTCACGGAACGAACGACGCCCCGACAACCTCGAACTCGGAAGTCCAGCTGGCCAACCCGTCGTGCATCTCCCACTCACTAGCTGAGGTGAAGTCCGGCGGAGGTTCGTCACCACCAGGGACGTTGCCCACGTAGAACTCCGCGCCGTTGCCCTCGACCGAGAGATCTCGCCCGCTGCCTACTCGCGACCGGCGGATTCAGACCCCGACTACACCCTCGATTGTGAAGAGCCAGATAACCACGCCCTCGCTGCCCTTCGGGTCGACCAATGCGTCACCACATCAATCGAGAACACCCGAATTTCGAATCGCCTCAACCAGTTCATGATGGTTGAGATATGGGGCGCCGGCCAGGGGCTGGTATAGCGCCAAGGCCTCCAGCAGGTCGTCCAACTCTTCGGAACTCGGGTGGTTGCTGTGGATGCTTCGTTCCAGGTCAGCGGCGGCGTTGGTCGAGTCATCCCCGCCAACGACACGTCGAGCCGCCGCCACGACCTCAGCTTGGTACCTCATGGGATCATCACTGTAACGATGTATTCGGAGCCTGTGCCCGAGACCGCAACAAAGTCTCTTCCCTGGAGGGTCGGATCGTATATGTCCTCGTCGATGTCAACTCTCACGACCGAACTGCCGACGAGGTCACCCGCCGCCGCAGTAGTCGACCCCAACGGAGATTCCCAGGTAGAAATCAGCGATCCATCCTGTCGCCGAAGCTCCCAATTGCAGTTGACGCTGATATTCCAATTTTCTCCGGTAAGGTTCAAGAACTGTTCGGTCGCAACGATCTGTCCACTCGAAGTGGCAGCAGGCTGGTGATTTCGTGCTTGCTGCTCATTATGGCTCCAGTTCCACGTGCGTCCGGTCTCGCCACGCCCGTGAACGCGTCGACCGGATGTCCGTCAGCACGTCACGCGCATACGCACTTGCAACCAGGGCTACACGGACGATCACGGGCCGCGATGCTCAGGAGGTGCGATGAAGATCCACGCGATGCCATCGTGCGGACTGATGTTCGGTTGACTTACGTGCTTGCGAGTCACGGCCACGTTGACGTGTGGGCCGATCAGCGTCTCTAGATCATCGACGATCTCATCGATGCTATCGCGATCATCCGGCACGATCTCCGAGAGCTGAAACTGCAACTCGATCTCGGATTCGTCAATGGAGACGCCGTATGCGACAACATGTCGAGGAAGCTCTCCGAGGGCAGCCTGCACACACTGCGCGACGACATAGTTTCGCCATAGGGGCGCGTCAGCCAGGTCGGTTGGCGATGGCCAACTCATGGTCGTATCCACATAGGTCCTCCGACTGATCCTAGCCGAGGGCGCATACTCTCGAGGTCGCTCGTGACCCAACTGCGAGTCGGTGATCACCGCAGCAAGCAGGTTACGCACAGCGAGATCATTCTCGTACTCGTAGTTTGTCGAGTCGTAGCCACTTTCTACCTCGGACACGAGCGCGTCCCACCGATCGATCAGGCGGCTTGGCCACTCCGGCGCAGAGCCGCCCGCGTCAGCGACGACCTCAGTGAACTTGTCGAGAAATGCATCGCCCGTCAGAATTGCCTCCCGAAGTACGTGACCAGGTCAACACCGGCCGTCGCGTTGGATCCGGCGAGCGCCTGTGCGGCGTTGAGCGGCCACGGAGAACGCCGGGGAAGCGCAAACTTTGGATCATTCGCTCGCGTTAGCCGTTTCGATTGCATCCAGCCACGCATGGAAATCGTCTTCTCCGTGCAGGTAGGCGCTGGGACTCACTTTGAGATCGGCCCCAGCCAACTCTTTGAGCGCCTCCCATACGACGGAGTCCTCAATGCTCGGATCGTCTGCTGTCACCCACGGGTTAGCCCAATCAGCTACTTCTTCTCGCGACATCCGCCCTGATAGCAGGGCCAACAGCCGTTCACGCACAGAGTCTCGGTCCGGCACAGATCTCACCATGACCCTCCATAGTTCCCGGACCTGTCAAACGTGTAGTGCACCTTCGGCCCGCCCGTCTCCGGACGGACAATACGCACCCTACCGGAATGATCCAGAGTCTCATGCCAGGTCCGCGTTCCACCGGTCGCGGGGTCCCACTCCCTGACAAGGCGACGTCCCGCCATCTCCCCTTCTTTCCTCGCTGGGTTCAGGGTGTCGTAGTACCGGAATCGACCGCTCTCGAGCTCCCTTACTCCGCCCTTGCCGTATTTCTCAACCTGCCGAAGATGGGTCTTCAACAGAGCTCCACTACGTGCACTGGCAGCATATGTCCCGCACGTATTGTGGACGCGGATCCACGTTTGCCCATCGGTTTGAACATGATAATTATGGAGACCCTCGACATTGAAGTTGTACACGACCTCCTTGTTCCCGGTGTACCGGATTGCGGCAATTTCAACCGATGATCCCTTCGGGTCGACCAGTCGATCGCCGGGTCTCAAATCGCGGACCGGCGTCCAGCCTCTACCCTCCACATAAAAGGGATGCTCGTCGGTGGACGTGATCCTGCCAGACGACGTCTCAACCTCAACCGTGGCGACATCCTGATGGACGTACGTCTCTAGAACCCGCCTACCTTGGGTTTCCCCTGTCTCGACATCGGCTGCAACGACTTCGTCACCAATCTGGACGTCCTCGATGCTCTTGGAGGAGCCGTCACCCATGAGAACCTGCGTCCCCGCCGCGAAACAGGCTGTCCGTGCAACCGTCGACTCGGCGCTTCTGAGCCCACCGGATGCGGTCGTTCGGATTCCGTTCTTCGCTGTGCTCTCCAGCCCCTCCTTGACGGCGGTCTTGGCTCCGGTTTTCAAGACCGCACCCGCTGCGCCGGCTCCTGGGATTGGAATCATGCCGGTCAGACCGTCAACACCGGCCTGTCCCCAATCGACCTTGCCCGTGGTCGCCTTCTGCGAAGCGACCGACATACCCATCGACAGCGCGCCACCGGCCAACGCCAGACCCACCGGGCCACCGATACCGGTACACATCAACGCCACACCACCAACGATCATGGCTCCGGCGGCGATGTACTCCCAGTTGTTCTTCACCCACGACGTGGTCGCGTTCCAGGCGTTGGAGATCGCGCCGTTGTTGGAATCGCGGTAGGCCTGAAGTTCCTTGTCCGTAACGGGTTTCAGACCCCACGGGTCGGACTGGTTCAGCGGATCGTTACCGGCAAACGAGTACGGGTTACCCGCCCAACCGGACCCGAGCACCGGATCCAACGGATCGGTGGACAAGAAGCCGCGGCTACCCGGGTCATAGACCCGTGCCTGCATCCACTCCATCCCACCGACAACCAGATTCGCCTGGCCACCGATCGCCACACCGGACGGCAGACCGGCGGCCTGCGTACCCGGCGCAACACCCCACGGATCCACACCCGTCGACCGCGGACGCCAATCCGGGGTCAACCAACCACCCGACTCGCCAGCATGACCGGCAGCATCGGGCAACAACGCGGTCAGCGGACCGTAGTTGGAGATCGAGATCTCACCGACCTGCGCCAACGCCGGCAGACCTGCCGCGGAGTCCCACGCCACCGACTGTCCGTCGACCGCAGCCAGCTCGCCGAGGGCATCCACCTGGAAACTCTGCGTCGACGTCTGCCCGGTGACACCAGCCACAAGATCATGATCATCCGACACATCCTGCGTCCGCGCGGTGATCTTGTCGTTTGCGTGGGTGATCGTGGTGATCTTGGACAGGTAACCCTGCGGATCCCAGCTGAACCGACGATCGGCCTCCGGGCCGGCCTCGGAGATCCGGCGGCCGCCGGCGTCGTAACCGAAGTCGGTGACACCGTCCGGGCCCCGCCGCGACAGCAGCTGCCCGGCCGAGTCGTAGGTGTAGGAGGTGGACCGACCGTCGGTGGTCTCCTTGATCAACCGGCCGCTGGCGTCGTAGCCGTAGCTGGTCACCGAGCCGTCGCTGCGACGAGCCTCCACCAACTGGCCGGCGGCGTCGTAGCCGTAGCTGATCCGGACATCGTTCGTCCGCTGCGCGACAACCCGTCCGGCGTCGTCGCGTTCGATCTCGGTGGTCTCGGTCTCACCGTTGCGAGTGACCTGATGACGGACGATCACGCCGCCGTCCCACACCCAGGTCGCATGCAGACCCGGTGCGGTCATCGACACGATCCGACCGATCGCGTCCCGATCGATCACCGCCCGACCCAGCCCCGGCTCGGTCAACGCCGTGACACGGCCGGCCTGGTCGTACTCGTACTGGGTCTGGGTTCCGTCGCTACGGGTGAACGCGGTCCGCCGACCGTCGCCGTCGTAGCTCCAGGACAGCCCGATGCCGCCGCCGGGAACGCTGTCCCTGCTCCGCATCCGGCGGATCAGCTGACCGTTCTCGTCCCAAACGAGCTCGTTGATCGTGTCACCCTCACGGACCCGCATCGTCCGGGTTGTGAAGTCGCGTTCGATCGTGGACAGCAGCCGGTCACCGGCCAGGGTGTCGGTCAACCGACCGGTCCGGTCGTAGCTCCAGGACAGCTCCGAACCGGTCGGATCGATCCGACGGGTCTGCCGTCCGGCGGCGTCATAGCCGTACCGAGTGGTCCGGCCCAGCGGATCGATCTCGGCGATCAGCCGTCCGACGATGTCGAAGCGGCGTTCGGTACGGCTACCGAGCGGATCGATCGTCGCCACACACTGGCCGACCTCGTCGTATTCGAAGCGGGTCTGACCACCGGCGGCGTTGGTGACGCCGACCAGCTGACCGGCGGCGTCGTACTGCACCTTGCGTCGGCCGTACCAGCCGTCGGTCAGGCGGACGACGCGGCCGAGCTTGTCGTAGCCGAAGGTCGCGGTTCCCTTGCCCGGTTCGAATCGCTGGACCACGCGGCCGCATTCGTCGTAGGACAGCCAGGCCTGTTCGCCGGTCGGCCAGTCCTCGCGGATCAGTCGGCCGTCGCCGTCGTAGCTGAACGCATAGCGTGAGCCGTCGGTATCGATGGTGGCAGCACGTCGGCCACAGTCGTCGTACTCATAGCGGTAGGTGGTGCCCATCGGGTGGGTGATCGCCACCGGCCGACCGGCCGCGTCCCTCTTGATCTTGGTGGTGGCACCGGTCGGATCGGTGTGTTCGATCAGTCGTCCGCACAGGTCGTAGCGGTAACGGTCGGCGGCACCGTCCGGACCGGCTTCGGTGACCGTACGACCGAGCGCGTCGTAGGACGCCGTGCTGTGTGCCAGCAGGTCGCCGGCGCGGGTCGGGCGTCCCTGGATGTCGCGTTCGACGGTCTCCTCGACGCCGGTCGGGTCGACCGTCCGGGAGACGAAGCCCTGCTTGTCGTAGTCGACCTGCCAGCTCGCACCATTGGCGTCGGTGGTCGAGGTCAGTCGCGACATCGCGTCGTAGCCGAACTCCCAGGCGCTGCCGTCGGGCAGCTCGGAACGTGTCGGGTTGCCCAGGTCGTCGTAGGCCGACGTGACAGCACGTCCCAACTCGTCGATCATCCGGGACTGCTCACCGTGTTCGCCGTACTCGACCTCGGTCCGGCCGCCCAGCGGATCGATGATCGCGGTCACCCGGCCGCCGGCGGTCGTCTCGTAGCGCCAGATCGCGCCGTCCGGATCCTGCCGGGACAGCAGCGCACCGGCACCGTCATAGCGGTAGCTGGTCCGATTCCCCAACGGGGTCACGGCAGCGACGACCCGGCCGAGATCATCGCGTTCCAATCGGGCAACGTTGCCGTCGGCGTCGGTGGAGGCGATCAGCTCGCCGTGTTGATCATGGTCGAAGCGAAGGGTGACTCCTTCGGGGTCGACGATCTTCTTCAGCAGACCGTCGGCCCAGGTCATCAGCGTGACCCCACCCTCGGGGTCGATCACCCGGGACGGATCGCGCTCGTCACCGTCGTAGGAGTAGTGCGTGGTCGCCTCGACCGCGGCCCCATGATCATCGGTGCTGGTGACGGCGACGGTGACCGGCCGATCGGTGGCGTCGTAGGTCCACCGGACCCGCGCACCGGACGGCATCACCTGCTCGGTCCGCCGACCGCGGTCGTCGTAGCTGTTGACGGTGACTGCACCGTTGCGTTCGGTGATCATCACCGGGTTGCCGTAGCGGTCGTAACTGGTCGACTGCCGGTTGTCCTCGGCGTCGATCACGCCGATCAGCCGACCCTTGCCGTCGGAGATCCAGGTGTTGTTCCGGTTCCCGTCCTCGTCCGAGACCGCGGTCACGCCGCCGTTGAGGTAGACAAACCGGCTGACCCGGCCGAACGGCGACCGCTGGGTGACGACCCGGGCCTGCTCGTCGTAGGTGTTCTCGGCCTCGACCACGCCGTCGGCGTCGATCACGGCCTCGATCAGATCGTCCTCGTTCCACCGATAGGTGCGAGTCCCGGCCGGGGTGATCGCGGCGACCAGTCGCGCGGAATCGTCGTAGGAGTAGGAAACCCGACGGCCATCGGAACTCTCGGCACCGGCGATCAGGCCGCTCCGGTCATCCCAGTCCAGTCGGATCGACCGGCCGAACTCGTGCCGCATCGTGGCCAGTCGACCCGCGTCGTCGTAGCCGAAGTCGATCGTGGTGCCGGGGCCGTTGTCGGTGGACAGCAGCCGCCCGTCGGCAGTGAAGATCCAGCGCAGGCCGTCGGAGTTGGTGACGATCAGACCCGGCTGCTGGCCGTTGCCAGACGGCTCACGGGACAGCCACATGTTCTGACCGGTGGCGCGGTCCCAGCCCTCACCCAGCCGGGGGAAGACGATCTCTCGGCCGTCGAAGAGCCGCAGTCTGGCGGCTTCGTCGGTGAGTGTCAGACGGGCCTCGCTCCAGGAGTTCCAGCCGCGGCCGAAGCCGCCGGTTGCGTCGCTGAGCGAGTTGTAGGTCCGTGCCAGGCTCAGCACCGATGCCGAACCGGTGAAGCCGAGGTCGACCTCGTTCTCGATGAAGTTGCCGGTGGCGGTGTTGATCGGGTCGTCGGAGTAGCCGGTGGTGGGCGGGCTGCCGTAGGCGGTCGGCGGGTCGACCTTGATGTCGGATCGGCTGACCGCGATGCCCTTGTTCTTCAGGGTCTGGGCGATCGTGCTGTTGTTCAGATAGGAGATGTTCCCCTCGCCACCGGCCCGTTTGAACGCGTCGGCGACGGTGGTCGCCCACTTGCCGTCCTCCCCGTTGAGCCGCAACCACTCCTTGAGCGCGTCGATCGGCCCGGAGGCGTCCAGCGTTGCCCAGGAGCAGGAGGTGCTGAAGTTGGTGACCTGGGTGTTCAATCCGCTGACGGTGCCGTTGAAGGAGTCGTCGCCGCCGGAGGTGTTGGTGGCAAACGTCCGCAGGTCGGAGGGGCGGGCCGACGTGGTGCCGCCGCTGCCGCCGCCGGAGCCGGGCGGCGGCGTCTGACGGGTCCCGGGCGTCTTCGCCGGAACGCTCTTGCTCGGACCGGAATCGGAGATCTCGACGTCCGGCGGATCCTCGCCCCCGAAGATGTCGTCCCGGCGACGTTCGAGCCAGTTGCGGTCCTTCTGCCGCTGCGCCCATTCGCGGGCAGTCTTGCGGCGACTGTTCTCCTCGCGGGCGTCCTGCTCGACGCCCTCGACCTGGGTCGCGACCAACCGCAGATTGCTGACGATCTCGTCCAGATCGTTCAGCTGGGTGGTGCCGTTGGACGTGAAGATCTCGGAGAAGTAGCCCTTGAAGTCGGTCGCGGCCGTGGAGCGCCAGGTCGATCGGCTTGATCGCTGGCCGGACAGCAGGGTGGCCGCAGCGCGGAACGTCCGCTTCAGGTCCGAGGACACGGTGAAGTCGAACTTGACGTCGGGCATGCCCTTCAGGTCATCGATATTCAGATCTTTCGCACTACCCATGACTGATCTATAACCCCTGTCGCCGACGCCCGCGACCCGCGTTCGGATCGCGCATTCCTTCACCGTTGACGCAGCGCCCGAGCGATCCGTTCCGCTTGGACCGCGCGGGCTCGTCCGAATGGTTCCCGACTGCCCCACTCGCCCGGGTGAGCGCCCCGATCGCTCGCCTGGCTGCCACGTCCGCCGCTCGTCCGGCTGCGGACCGGTGTCGAGCGACCGATGAACGGTAGCAATCGGCAGGGGCATTTCCCTATCCAGTACGAGGTGGTCGGCGTCGCTATTGCCGGAAAGCCCCGAAACACCGAGCCTGGCCGGCTCAGATTCGGCTCAGTTGCATCGGGCGAGGCGATCGATGTGTTTAACGACGCAAAGAAATGATCACTGCTGAGCGGCCCGTGCGGCCAGCATCCGCTCGATCTCGGCGACAATCAGCTCCGGTTCGGTCATCATCACCAGGTGTCCGGATTTCTCGGCGACCAGGTGCCGGCCCTGGACCGACCGAGCGGCGCGAGCCCGATGCGCGGTGATCATCTTGCGTCGCGCGTCGGCGCCGATCCCGGCGTTGGTGCCGCCCGAGATGACGGTCATCGGAATGTCTGCCAGGTCCGCCGGGTCGGTCTGCAGGGCACGTAGTCCCTCGGTCATGGTGCTGGACTCGGCGATCTGGGTGGCGACCGCGCTCGGGGTGTACATCTCGCGGCACAGGTCGGCGCGGACCGTCGGCGGCATCGCACCGACGGTCAGGCCGTAGATCCGGCGGAGCAGCCCGATCCGTGCCAACGGCGGGAACAGGGTGTTCTGGATCCTGTCGATCCTGGCAGTGCTCTCGGCGTAGTAGACGTCGCAGTCCTCGTCGGCAGGGTCGACCAGCACGATGCCGGCGATCCGGTCCGGACGCGCGGCGGCCGCGAGCCGGACGATCGGGCCGCCGAGACTGTGTCCGACCAGGACGAAGCCTTGATCATCCGCCGGGTCCGCAGTCAGCGCGTCGAGCAGGCCGTTCAGATCGGCGGCAAGATCGGTCAGTCGGCGCGGTCCCGCGGCGCGCGGGCTGTGCCCCATCCCGGCCCGGTCATAGACGACGGCCCGGGCCACTCCCTTGAGGCGCGGTTGGGTCAGACCCCAGATCGAACGGGTCGACGCCAGCCCGGCCTCGAACACGACGGTCGGCGTCGGGCCGGGCAGCTCCTGGTAGAAGAGTTCTCGGCCGTCGGTGATGTCGGCGCGGCCCGGCGTCCCCTGCGGATGTCGCGGATCCACGGTGTCGGGATCGCCGTTGTCGGTCACGTCTGAATTGTAGAGACGGAGACCCGCGAGTCCGGCTGGCGCACGGCCGACCTCGTACGATGCTCAGTGGCGGGTCCGGGAAGTGACTTGTCCGAAGAGCCGGTGCACGGGGTTATACCGGCCGCGCTGGATTCAGAGCCGCCCCCGGTGTCCTCCCGGATCCGCCGCCCGCGTCGAAAGATGCACATTTACAGAGCCCGGTGATCACGCTCGCGTGGGCGACGTCCTCGCCGGACTGCTGGTTTATCGGACCTTGCGCCGATCACAGATCGCGAGTGACTACCTGGCCTCGTCAGCCTGCACGACTTGTCTCACCACGATCGCTGCGATCTGCACCGCCTGAACTGCAGCACGTGTGCCGGGTTTCGGGTCACGTCAGCCGTCGGCGTACATCCGTAACCGGACCTCACGGGCGCCGGTCATGTGCCGCTCGGCGATGGACTGAGCTGCGGTTGCGTCCCGTTGCTCGATCGCATCGAGTAGGTCCTGATGCTCACGCAGCACCTCGTCCCAGCGGTCGCCATAGGTCAGGGTCGTGGTCGGATACCTGATCAGGTGCACGTTCAGACGATGCAGCAGGTCGACCAAGGTCGGACTGTGGCTGGCGTTCCAGATGGCCTCGTGGAATACCCGGTTCACCTGCGCGCGGTCGGCCGGATCATCACCCGTCGCGATCATGGCATCCTGCGCCGCACGCAACCGGATCTGGTCCAGCTCGGTCGCCCGGGTGGCCGCCGCCTTGGCGGCCGCGCTCTCCAGGGTGATCCGGACCTCGTAGATGTCCAGGATCTCTTCGGGTGAGGATGCCCGCACCCGCACCCCGCGGGGGCCCGGCTCGACGATCGCCTCGATCTCCAGACGATGCAAAGCCTCCCGGACCGGCGTACGGCTGGTGCCGAACTGCCGCGCCAAGGCGACTTCGCCGAGCGCGTCACCCGGGGCGAACTCGCCCCGGACGATCGCCTCGCGGATGCGGTCGTACACGCCGGTTGCCATCAGCCCGCTCCTCCTCCGCCGATCGATCAGTTGGTCCTATTGTCGTGCTATCGCGCTCAGGCCGCCGAACCCGCCCGGCGTCCGAAGACGATCCCGGCCGCGAGTCCCGAGCCGCCAGGATAATTTCCGCTGAAGAGCCCGCCGAGCGCCTCTCCGCAGGCGAACAGACCGCCGATCGGTGTTCCGTTCTCATCGAGGACGCGACCATCAAGATCACCTCTGAGTCCACCGAACGTGAAGGTGATACCGCAGGTGACGGGATAGGCATAGAACGGCGGCGTCTCCAGCGCCGCCGCCCAGTTGGACTTCGGTGGTTCGACGGCGGATCGGCGTCCGTCCTTGATCGTCGGATCGAAGGGGCACTTCCGATCGATCCCGGCGTTGAATTCCTTGATCGTCTGCTCGAACTGCCCGGCATCGATACCGAGCTTTTCGCCCAGCTCGCGGGCCGAGTCGGCGATGACCTCACTGATCCCGGGCATCTCGTACTCCTCGGCCCGCAGGCTGGGTCGCAACTCGGCATCGAAGATCTGGTAGGCGATGCTGCCGGGTTGGGCGAGGATCTCGCGTCCGTATTTGGCGTAGGTGTAATTGCGGAAGTCCGCGCCCTCGTCCAGGAAGCGTTCGCCGTCGCGATTGACGATGATTCCCAGTGGGTAGCTCTGCCGGGTCAGTCGATTCGTCAGCTCGCGGTTGGATTCGTTCTGCGGTGTGCAGGCATCCCACTGCACGCTGTGCGCGGTCGACCAGTCACCGCCCTTGGCGGCGCCCAGTTCGAGTGCAGCGAAGATCATCGCACCGTCGTTGTACGGCGTCCCGCGGACCTTCGCATGACCCCAGCCGGCGCCGAGATGACGCTCCCGCATCTCGGGGTTGGCCTCGAAGCCGCCGGCGGCGATCACCACGCTGTCGGCCCGCAGTTCATGATCACCATCGTCATCGCGATAGCGGACACCGATCACGGAGCCACCGTCGGTGATCAAACCCCGGACGTCCGCCCCGTAGCGGATCTGCACGCCGAGACGTTCGGCGACCCGGGTGTGGTCGGCGATCAGGCCGACACCGCCGTCGACGTTGCCTACATGCAGGCCACCCCAGAACAGGTAGCCACCGTCCGGCCGGGTGTAGGCCTGCCGCTCATACATCAACCGGTAGCGCAGGCCGAGACCATGCAGCCAGCGGACTCCCGCGGCTGCCTCGGCGACCAGCACCTGTGCCATCTGCGGATCGGTTCTGCCGTCGGTGACCCGTTCAAGATCATCGCGGTATTCCTGTTCGCTGTAGGGCGGCACCTCGGTCGCCCGCTGCCGCTCGTCCGGCTCCACGATGTCGCGCAGGTCATCCAGGCCTGCGTGTGCGATCCGGGTCGCGCCGGCGGTGTAGAAGGAGTTCCCGCCCGCCGATTCGGCCGTGCCCCGCTCCAGCAGGATCACCGTGCGGCCCCGCTCGGCGGCCGCGTGTGCCGCCGAGAAGCCGGCGTTGCCACCCCCGACGACGAGGACGTCAGCGCTCTTCTGGGGCATGCGAATCTCCTTGACTGGTTGGGATGTGTGTTGTCGTCGTGAGGTCGTAGACCAGCTCGTCGGTGCCGGCGACGGTCGGATGGTGTTGCTTGACGCGGGGGTCGTGCCCGGGCACGATCACACCGGTCGGGCCGGCCAATTCACGCAGCCGGTCGAACGCCCGGTACATATCCGGCAGATCGCAGACCACGCCGTACGGCTTGTCCTGGTCGATGTTGGCGTAGAAGTGGCTCGAGTCGGACGCCAGAACGATCACGCCTGCGTCCCCGGCGCCGGTCCTGGCTCGGACGACCTGGGTGCCGGGTGTGTGACCGCCGACCCGATGCACACTCACCCGATCGTTGATCGTGGCGTCGCCGTCAAGCAGCTCGACCCGGCCGTCGTCGACGAGCCCGGTGATCGTTTCAAGATCGTCGCGGTCCAGCAGGTGGTCGAAACCTGCCCGCGCGGTGATCGGAGAGGACCAGAACTCCAGCTCGGAACGCTGCAGCCACAGCCGGGCGTTCGGATAGTCGCCGACGAAGCCGGTGTGGTCGTAGTGCAGGTGGGTCAGCACCAGGTCGGTTACCTCCGAGGCGTCGGTTCCCAGCCGTCGCAGCAGCTCCGGTGGGGTGGCGAGATACGGCCGATCTCCTCGTCGCTCCGCCGTCGCGGGGGTGAAGCCGGCGTCGATGACCACGGTCCGGTCGCCGTCGATGATCACCCAGGTGAAGTAGTCGATCGGCCACGGGTCGAGGCAACCATCCGGATGGCCGTAGAAGTGCTCACCGCGAACCGACACCGTCCGGTAGGCGTAGCGCAACGCGAAGACCCCACGGGTCGCGCCGCCGGTCACGAGTCCGCCCCGTCGTCCGCCGTCTGCGGCCGGAAGCCCAGCGAGGCTCCGCCCCAGTCCTCCCAGAGCCGGGCGACCGCAGCGTAGTCGTCGCGACCGAAGCCCGCCGCCATGGCGAGGTCGTAGACGCTCTGCGCCGCTTGCATTGCAAACAAGGGTGTTCCCGAACGTTGGGCCATCGCCAGTGCGAGCGTCGAATCCTTCCGGGCGGCCTCCAACGGCATCCCGCCGTCGTAGTCGGCGGCGGCCATTCGCTCCATTACCCGATGGGTCAGTGGCCGGATCAAACCGCCGTCGGGACGCTCCAGCATGGCGGCGATGTCGGCAAGGTCGAGGCCTTCGGCCCGGCTCATCGCAAACGCCTCGGTGAGCACCACCATGACGGCGTGGGCGACGCCGTTGTTGACGACCTTGGCTGCCATCCCGGCACCAAGATCACCGAACCGTGACCAACCGGCACCGCCCAGCGCGTCGAGCACGGGACCGGCGGCTTCGATGTCTGCCCTGTCTCCGCCGACCAGCAGTGTCGCCGTCCCCCCGGACATCTGTGCGACACCGGACAGGATCGCCGCATCGATCACCCGGGCACCGGTCGGCGCCAGCAGCTGAGCCCACTCGCGGACGTCGGACGGCAGCACCGTACTGGTCTCCACCACCAGTGTCCCGGTGTTGAGCTGCGGTGCGAGATCGGCCAGCACCGTACGGGAGATGGCAGGGTTCGGCAGGCTGAGCACGATCGTGTCGCAGCCGGCGAGGTCGGCGAGTCGATCGGTCGTGGTGACCCGCTCGATCTGGTGCGCCATCGTCCTTCGGTCCGCGGTGATGTCGTAGCCGAGCACGTCGTGTGCGGTCGCCAGTCGAGCCGCGACGGGCAATCCCATCTGCCCGAGTCCGCAGAGCCCGACTCTTGTTCCAGTCCTCTGGTTCTTAGTCATGGCCGGCCCTTCACGCCTTGATCGAGAACGGGTCACGGACCTCGTCGGAAAGGTCGATGAGCACGTTCTTGGTCTGCAGGTATTCCTCGATCGCCTCGACGCCGCGCTCGCGTCCGTATCCGGACTTCTTCACTCCGCCGAAGGGTGCCTGCGCGGCGCTGTAGCGATAGGTGTTCACCCATACGGTGCCGGCAGCCAGCTCACGGGCGACCCGATGCGCCCGGGACAGGCTGGTCGTCCAGATGCCACTGGCCAGACCGAACTCGGTCGCGTTCGCGATCGCCACGGCCTCGTCCTCATCGGCAAATCGGTGACTGGCGAGGACCGGTCCGAACACCTCCTGCTGAGCCAGCTCCGCGTGCGGGTCGACGTCACCGAACACGGTCGGTTGCACGAAACAGCCGGCCGCCAACGCGGGGTCATCGGGAACGCCGCCGCCGGCGAGCAGTCGGGCGCCCGCGGCGCGGGCACGGCCGACGTGATCGAGGATCCGTTCCCGCTGGGACGCGCTGGCCACCGGGCCCAACTGAGTGGCATCGTCGGTGGGGTCACCGAGGACGATCCGGCGGGCCGCCTCGGCGACACGTTCGACCAGTTGATCATGGATCCGCTCGTGGACGAGCAGCCGGCTGCCGGCGATGCAGGTCTGCCCACCCGCAGCGAAGATGCCGGCCACCGCGCCGGGAACCGCCCGCTCCACATCGGCATCATCGAAGATGATGTTCGCCGACTTGCCACCCAGCTCCAGGGTGACCGGCACCAGCGCCGCGGTCGCAGCATGCTGGATCGCCTGCCCGGTCCGCACCGAACCGGTGAAGCTGATCCGGCCCAGTCGCGCATCCGTCGTCAACGCCATGCCGGTCTCGGCACCACCGGTGATGATGTTGATCACACCGTCGGGGAAGCCTGCCTCGGCGACCAGCTCGGCGAGCCGCAGCGTGGTCAGGGGCGCGAGTTCACTGGGCTTGATCACCACCGTACAGCCGGCCGCCAATGCTGGGGCCAGTTTGTTGGCCAGCAGTTGCATCGGCGAGTTCCAGGCGGTGATCAGTGCGGCGACGCCGACCGGCTCCCTCGTGGTGTAGTCGAAGGAGTCCCAGGCATCCAGCGGGATCGTCCGGCCACTGATCTTGTCGGGGAGGCCGGCGAAGAAGCGATAGTTGCGGGCCGCGAACCGTGCCTGGGTTCGGGTCTCGCGCAGCAGCTTGCCGTTGTCGGAAGTCTCCAGCCGCGCAATGTCCTCGGCATCCCGATCGATGAGATCGGCCAGCGTGTGCATCAGCCGGGCCCGTTCGGCACCGGAGGTGCGGCGCCAACCGGCGAATGCGTCCGCCGCGGCCGTGACGGCATCGGCGACCTGCTCGTCCGTCGCGTCGGCGATCCGGCCGAGTTCGGTGCCGTCGATCGGGCTGCTGACCATGATCGAAGCAGCATCGTCGACCGGCGGCCGGGTGCCACCGATGAGCATCCGGGTGTCGGTCACGTTTCCTTTGGTCACAGGGTTCTCCTCTTCGACGCGGCGTCGATCTTGTGCAGCGCCCGTTCCAGGTGCGGTGCGAACACGCTCGGATTCTCACAGATCGGGAAGTGCCCGAGCCCGGCCATCTCCCAGAACACTGCCCCGGGGATCCGGGCGGCGGTCCGCTCCGACATCGTCGGCGTGCAGGAGTAGTCGTACTGTCCGGTCATCATGATCACCGGGCAGGTTTCGGTGTCGATCGCGCCGACCTTGTCCCGGCCGTCCCAGTCGCCACTGTAGAAGTCGATGTCGCCTGCGAAGGTGCCGGCGCCGCTCTGGGAGTAGGTCCACAGGATGTCGTCGCGGCAGTTCTGCGGCGAACGCGGTGCGATCAGTCCGGCAATCCACTCGGGCACGAAGGTCGCGGTGTCGACCCGCGGATCACGTGCCCAGGCAGTGGTCCGGCCGGGCACCCTTTCGCTTGCCTCACAGGCAATCACGCCGCGGAATCGCTTCGGCGCTCGATGCGCCATCTCCAAACAGATCTCGCCGGCCATCGATGCGCCGAGCAGGATCGGACGGTCGAGCTCCAGGGCTGCGATGACCGCCAGGATGATGTCGCCGTAACATTGGGTGGTCAGCGTCCAGTTGCCGATCGGTCCTGGCAACCGTCCGGAGCTGCCGTGCCAGGGCAGGTCGAAGGCGATGACCTCGTAGCGGTCCGTCAGCGACGGATCGGCCATCAGAGCGTGCGCCTGTCGCCCGTCGGCGCCGGCGGTGTGCAGCACCAGCAAGGGCACGCCGCTGCCCGCGCGGGTGACATGCAGATCGACCGGCGCACCGTCGATCTCGACCGGGACGAACTGTTCGCGGATCCCGGTGCGGTCGATCATCGGGTCCGGGTCACGTTGCGGCGAGCCGTGCAGCAACTCACGTCCGAGCGCCAGCACGCGGTGCACGATGCCGGCGTGTTGGGCGTAGCTGCGTTCGTCGCCGTCGACTGTGGTGCCGGGCAGTCGCATCCGCATGGCCAGGAAGTGATGGTGGAGCGGCTCCGGCTCGGCCTCGAAGAAGCCCTTCCACGCTTCGGGTGTGGCGACGAGTTCGAAATCCGTCGGATCCGTGCCGCGCGCCAACCGGCCGTGATCGCAGGCGATGATCAACCGTTGGTCGCCCGACCGGACGGCGAAGGTCGTGGCGGCGTGCCTGCCGGCCGCAGCCAGCTCCGAATCATCGTGACAGTGCCGGATCCAGCCGGCCGGATCGTCGAACGGTGATGCGGATCGGGGACGGTCCGTCATGCAGCGCTACCCGTCCGCGTCGTGTTGGTCAGGTGCTCGTCGCTCTCCCAGCGACGGCCTGGTCGGGTGGCCACCCAGACGGCGATGAAGGTGAGCACACACAGCAGGATGATGTAGGGCGGGATCGCGACCGAGGCACCGATCCCGGTGGCCATCAGCGCGGTCAGGATCAGCGGCGCGAAACCGCCGCCGAGGATGCCGCCGATCTGATAGCCGAGCGACGCGCCGCTGTAGCGGACCTCCGGGGAGAAGAGCTCGGTGAACAGGGTCGCCAGTGGCCCGTACATCAGCGGGTGGATCAGCGACAACCCGACGATCGTGGTGATCGCGAGCACCACCGGGCTGTGCGCGGCCTCGTTGATCATGAAGAACGGGAAGGAGTAGACGGCCAACAGCACCGTCCCGGTGAGGAACACCCGGCGCCTGCCGAAGCGGTCGGACAGCGCGGCCGCGATCGGGGTGGTGAAGATTTCGATGGCTCCGGCGATCGCCAGGATCGTCAGGGCTACCGGGCGTTGGATATCGAGACTCGTGGTTGCGTAGCTGAGCATGAAGATCGCGAACAGATAGAAGTTCACGAACGGTGCCAGGCAGGTTGCGATCGCCAGCAGGATGTTGAGCGGGTGCCGGCGCAGGGCATCGAGCAGCGGGATCGAGGACTTGCGGCCGGACTCTTCGACGGCGGTGAACGCCGGGCTTTCCACGACTCGCAGTCGGATGAAGAGTCCGACGGCGACCAGGATTGCGCTGAACAGGAACGGGATCCGCCAGCCCCAGGCGGTGAACGACGCGTCCGGCAGCAGCGACGCCAGTCCGAAGGCGATCGTCGAGAT
The DNA here is from genome assembly GCF_900105385.1 of Microlunatus soli. Taxonomy (NCBI): domain Bacteria; kingdom Bacillati; phylum Actinomycetota; class Actinomycetes; order Propionibacteriales; family Propionibacteriaceae; genus Microlunatus; species Microlunatus soli. The sequence goes on from NZ_LT629772.1 coordinate 2,713,382, forward strand.
CACCAACCCTGCCGGTGATCCCATCTGGGTCCAACTGCCGGCCAGACCACGACGGCCGCGCTCGGCGTGTTCGACCGACATCAACACCGCACCGCCCCACTCGCCGCCGACGGCGAAGCCCTGGATCAGCCGGAGCAGGATGAGCAGCACCGGTGCGGCCAAGCCGACCTGGGAGTAGGTGGGCAGCAACCCGATCAGGGAGGTGGCGATGCCCATCCCCACCAGGCTGATGATCAACATCTTCTTCCGGCCGAGCCGGTCGCCGAAGTGTCCGAACACGATTCCACCGATCGGTCGGGCCAGGAAGCCCGCGGCGAAGGTGCCGAACGCGGCGATGGTGCCGACCGCGGAGTCGAAGGTAGGGAAGAACAGTTGGTTGAACACCAATGCCGATGCCGTGCCGTACAGGTAGAAGTCGTACCACTCGACGGTGGTACCGATGAAGCTCGCCTGGGCGACCCGTCGACGCATCCCGCGAGCTTCCGGCGTGCTCAGAGTGGCTGAGTCCTCAGTCATCCTCGACCTTTCCGCAGCACCCCCGGCGCCGCTACCTCTCGAAGTCACCCGCCCATGCCGGTCTGAACCGGCATCCCGGACTTGCCGCCGGTGAGCGCGTGTGCACGACTGTATACAGATGTGTGTAGAGGTGCAAGGAGGCGATGGGTTGCGGGCGTCGACCTCGACGATCGACCGACTTGTCGATTCGGCTAGCCGAAGATCACGGACGCGTGTCCGGGCGCGCCATCAGGGCCGCCAGCCCGGTCCAGGACTGTGGCGCCGCGCCGAGACCGGTGCCGTCCTCGGGATTCCAGTATTCCGCCCAGCCGGCCCGTTGAGCACCGGCGGCGGTCCGGCGGGCGTTGTCAGTGGCGGCCGCGGTCAGTCCCCACCGACGCTGTGCCCGCCAGAACAGGTAGTTCAGCGGCGGCCAGGTCGGACCACGCCAGTAGGTCTGCGGATCGTACGAGGGGTGGGTCCGGACCATGTTGGCCGGACCGAACTGCGCACCGAACCGGTTCGGGTCGTCGAGCTGCCGCAGCGCTGTCGTCGCCTTCTCCTGATCCGCGGTGACCAGCGCACCCATCACCCCGTCGCTGACCGGCAACCGCGCGGACGACCCGCCGCCGACCACCGGCAGGTCGGACCACAGCCCTTCGCCCGGGTTCCACAGCTCGTTGTCCATCGCTGCGGCGATCGCCCGACCACGACCCGCGAGTTCCTGATCATCGAGGAGGGCGGCCAATTCGATCATGTTGTCGGCGACGTAGGCGTTGAACGCCGCCGGGCAGACCACGAAGGTCGACGACCAGCGGGCCGACCCGTCGTCGGCGAACTCGACGTCCCGCATCCGGTCCTTGTTCCACGCGGTCCTGGCAGGTCGGCTGTAGTCGGCCGGCGACCGGCCCGGAGCACCCCAGTCGTCCCAGCGTTGACCATGATCATTTCCGGCTTCCCAGGGATGCACGACGTAGATCAGTCCGCGGTCGGTCCGCCGCTGTTCCCACAGCCAGTCCAGCCCGCGTTTCGCTCTGGCCAGGGTGCCGTCGCCGGGACGCATCCCGTGATCGGTCAGCACTCGTGCGGCATGGCCGAACATCGGCGGCTGGGTGATCGACGAGGTCGCCTGCAGCGGACCCAGCCAGGTATCGGAGGCGCCGGCGTAGCGCATGTGCGGCACCATCCCGCCGGGCAGCTGCCCGGCCAGGACGGCATCCAACTCGCTCCCTGCGCGTCGATCGTTCAGTGCCGCCCAGATGATCGCGTGGAAGCAGGAATCCCACAGCCACAGGTGCGGATAGACGCCCGGATGAGGCAGGCAGTAGCCACGATCGTCACTCCAATGCTGCTGCAGGACGTGCCGGGCGCGGGCCTGCAATGCCGGACCGGACGGATCGGGAAGGCATCGATCGTGCATGACCGGCGCCGGCTCACCCGGAGGAGTGTCGTGTCCCGCCGTCACCACCGCAGCCGGACCGCCGCCGCCCCCAGCCGAGGAACCGACACCGACACGCTCGCACCGTCCTCGGCGGCTGCGACCTCGAGTTGATCATGGTCGTCTCCGAGGAACGTCGTCGCCCAGGCCGCGGTCGGCGTCGAGGTCAGGTTGATGGCGACCGTGACCGGCTGGTCGACGTAGCTCTGCAGCCGGACCTGAAGATCATCCCGGCCATCGGGGCCCTCGATCGGTCGGACCGCGATCACCCGGACCCGTGGGTCGTCGACGCTCAGCAGGCTGCGTACGGCGTCGGTGCTGTCGGCCGGACCGGCAGCGAGGATTCCCAGCAGTGGTTGATCGACCGCCGCTGCGGTGCGCACTCCGAGGACGGCCGGGTCGAGATCGGTCTCGTCGGCGCGACGGACACCCACCGCGTACCGCCAGGTCGCCTCGAAGGCTTGCTGGGCGGGGAAGTTGGTGTCCCAGATGTTGTTGTGCACCCAGGAGTAGAGCGTTCCCGGTTCGCGCGGTGCGGTCGAGTCGGGGAACGGCGCGTACGGCAGCGCGATCGTCTCGCTCTGCACCAGTGGCGCGTCCCGGGTCACCCAGGCGACCGGACCCCGGTCGTCGGTCAGGGTGACGAACGATCGCACGGCCCGCATGTGCCGCGGAGCGCCGGGCACATGATCAAGACCGCTGCCGGTCTGTGCCCCGGTGATCTCGTACTTGACGTCGGGCTGATCGACCGCGAACGGGAAGGACAGGTAGGCGCTCTCCTTGGTCATCGTGGACGGCTTGTCGAAGCGGTTGTCGATCACCAGATGGGCGTCGTCGGCGCCGAGCCGCAGCATCGTCCAACCCCGGTTGACGCCGTCCGCGGTCCATTCGTAGGCGAGCCGCTGCTCGACCCCGTCGTCGACCCACTCGATCAGCGCGGCGGGCCGGGCCAGGGTCCGACTGCCGAGCAACTCCAGTTCCTCCGACACCGAGGTCTTGTTGGCCTGGTGGTTGTAGCCGCCGGCGGTCGTGTAGGTGTCGTAGACGTAGCCGTTGAAACCGACCACCGCATCGGAGTTGACCAACTCACGGCCGGTCCCCTTCTCGATGATCGACCTGATCACCACCTTCGCCAGGTCGACCTCGACCCGCAGGTGATCATTTTCCAGGATCGCTGGTGTTCCCGGTGCCGGGATGTTGGCGCTGGAGGGGCGTCCGAAGAAGTCCGCGCCCCACTCCAGATCGCCGCCGGCCCCGTCGGTCGGGGGTACGGGGTCACCCTGGGTGATGTCGATCCGCACCTGCCCGAACGACGGAACGTCGGCGATCCGGACGTCCACGAACCGGCCGGCGTCCCGGTGATCGGGATTGATCTGCGGCGTTTCCACGAACGGCAACTCCGCTCCGGTCCGGCCGTCGGTGACGGTGATGAGCCGGTTCAGCGGGACCCGGCTCTCCCGGAGGAACAGCCGCACCGTGCCGCTGGCCCGCGGGACGGCGGTCGGGTTGACCGCCCAGAAGCTGACCGTCGCATCAGGGTTGATCGGCAGCACCGATCCGAGTGCGGAGGCAGCATGATCGGCCATCGTCGCGGCCTCGTCGAAACCGTTGATCGCGTTGGCGAACTTCCAGATCTCCTGCTGGGAGCCGGAGTTCATGCCCGCATCGGAGTGGGTCCAGGAATTGGCCGCACCCCAGGTGTGCTCGTTGAACAACGACACGAAGTGGTAGACCTGCGACGCTTCGGTGTCGACCCGGCCGGCGGTGTTGCTCGGCTCCGCCGGCCGTCCCGCGGCGGCCAGACCGTAGGCGGACTGGCTCGAGTTGACCGAGGCCTGCGCCTGCCGGACCATCGCCTGCTGCCGGGCGCCGGAACCGACACCCTCGACCCACCAGTCGCCCCAGTCCCCTTCGAAGGTCTGGATCTGATCACCGAGCCGGGCTTCGGCGTCTTCGAAGAAGTCGGCGTTGGTGCTCAGCCGGATCCGCGGCGACTCCCAGGTCTCGTTCCACTGCTTGACGGTCTCGGCCAAGATCAACCGCGGCGGCGCGTTGTCCCCGAAGTGACCCTGGACGCGCAGGTGCAGGATGTCCCACGGGTACGGTTCGCGATCCTCGACCGCGGGCCCGTGCCAGCCGAACATGCCGGGCGGGAACGGGTACGGGTTGGTCGCCATCGACGTCAGGTAGGCCGGCAGCAGGTCGTCGACCATGTCGTAGGAGGTGTCGAAGCCGAGCACCGGACCTTCCATGTAGGCCAGGCCGTGCGGGCTGTCGGTCATCCAGACCAGCACCTCGTTGCCGGCCGGCGAACGCCAGCGGAAGAGCCGGGGCAGATGCTGGCCACCGACCAGCTGCGGCACCGACCGTCCGGCCCAGTTGTGAGCCACCGAAAGATAGCGAATGTCCAACGCAGCAAGAGCATCCGGCAATCCGGCGACGGTGCCGGGGACGTCGGTCTGCATCGCCGACTTGAGCTTGACGCCGTACTTCTTCTCGACCCGCTGGGCCAGCCGGAGCAGCTCGTGCAGCTCGTCGGTGGAACAGGTGTCGGTGTGCAGGTTGTAGGGCATCGCGGTCAGCTCGACCCGGCCCTCCTTGACCCGGTCGATCAGCTGCTGGACCCGGTGCTCCGGGCGAGCTGCGGCCCACTGTTCGAAGGACCACAGCGACTCCACCGCCCAGCGGAACTTGGCGTCGTCCTCCCAGTCGTCGGTGCTGCCGGTGAGATCGAGGCACGAGTCCAGGAAGGAGACGTGCTCGCCGAGCACCACACCCTGCGGATCGGTGTAGCCGATGTCGAGGTGGGAGTGGTGCACCAGGTGGATGGTCCAGTCCCGCGGCGGTTCCAGGACGAACTCCAGATCCGCCGACGTACCAGCGTTGGCCACCGTCAACGTCACCGGATTCGCCTGATCAGCGACCGGAGTGAACAGCCGTACGGTGTCGGCCGGGCCCGGCTCGGCGTGCACCGGCAGCTGATCGGCGCCACTGCGCAGGGTGTAGGACCAGCCGGCGCCGTGCGCGCCGCTCACCGGGGCGCCGTCGCGTTCGATCAGTACCCGCAAGGTCCGTTCGCGTCCTTGATCACCGCGCCGGACCAGGTGCTCGGGGATCACCCGGACCGTCAGCTCGCCGAGCTCGGCGGTGGCGGCAACGGCCTGCGCGACCGTGCCGGCACGGGCCTTCTCACTCGACCACGGATGGTCCTTGATCAACGCCTTGGTGGTCATCGTTCCTTCCGGGTAAGCGCCCTGAGCGCAGTCGTTGGGCTGGTTCGTGCGAGGTAGCGACCCTTCGACAAGCTCAGGGCCGTGGTCAGGTCAGGAGGTGAGCCGCAGGCTGTTCACGAAGAACCGCTGTGCGGCGAAGAAGATCACGATCGTCGGCAGTGAGGCGACGATCGCACCGGCCAGGATGACCGGCGGTCCGACGGTGGAGTAGGAGCCGGACAGGTCGGCCAGGGTGGCCATCACCGGTCGGACGTTGGGGCTGATCGACAGCGTGATGCCGAAGAGCAGGTCGTTCCAGATCCAGGTGAACTGGAAGATGAACGCCGCCACCAACGCACCCTTGGCCAGCGGCAGGTGCACCCGGACCAGCATCGACAACCAGCCGGCTCCGTCCAACCGGGCCGCTTCGGAGACCTCCTTGGGGATGGTCAGCATGAAGTTGCGGTTGACGAAGAAGGCGAACGGCACCGCGAGCGCGGCGTAGATCAGGATCATCCCGTACTGGGTGTCGTAGAGCGACAGTGCGGCGTAGCCGTTGAACAGCGGCGCCAGGAAGGTCTGCAACGGCAGCACGGTGCCGATGAAGATCACCCAGAACCAGATGGCGGGCCGCTTGACCGGGATCACGGTGACCGCGAAGGCGCCGAGTGCAGCGGCCAGTACGGCGATCACGCCGCCGACGACGGCGTACAGCAGGGAATTGAGCATCCCGGCGCCGACGTTGGCGCCGGCGAAGGCGGCCTTGATGTTGCTGAAGATGTCGGCCGAGGCGAACCACCAGCTCGGGCTGCCGGTGTATTCCTTGGCCGGAGTGAACGCGTTGACGACGATCAGATAGGTCGGCACCAGCCAGATCAGCGCGATCAACGCGACAACGACGTTCACAGCGATCTTGGACGGCTTCATGATCATGCTCCCTTGGTGCTGCCGACCTGGCGGCGCAGATAGAGCCAGGAGGCGAGCACGACGACGATCGTCAACACGACCGAGACCGCGGCTCCGTAGCCGTAGCGGTTGAGGGTGAAGGTCTCCCGATACATGGTCAGGGCCAGGGTCTCGGACTCGGTGCCCGGTCCGCCCTGGGTGAGCAGCCAGACCAGGTCGAAGGTCTTCAGGCTGTTGACGATGGAGATGCCGACGACGACGACCGTCATCGGCCGCAGCTGGGGCACGATCACGTTGGCGAACATCGAGAATCCGGAGGCGCCGTCGAGCCGGCCGGCCTCGATCGTCTCGGCCGGGATGGACTGCAGGCCGATCAGGAACAGGATCAGCGCCGCGCCGGTGCCTTGCCAGGCGGTGACGACGATCATGGTGATGGTGTTCATCGGCCAGTGCAGCAGCCATTCCTGCTGCAGAGCGTCCAGCCCGACTGCGGCCAGCATCTGGTTGACCGCGCCGTCGCTCTGCAGCATGAAGGTCCACATCAGCGCAGTCGCAGAGCCGGACAACGCGTACGGGATGGTGACCGCCCAACGGGCGACCACTCCCCAGCTGACGCTGTTGAACAGGACGGCGAAGATCAGCCCGAGCAGTACCGGAAGGATCAGCGTGCCGGCCACCCACATCAGGGTGTTGATGATCGCGTGACCGAAGCCGGAGTCGGTGAACAACGCTCCGTAGTTCTTCAGGCCCACAAAGGTCCTGCTCAGACCGTTGTCGGAGAAGAAGCTGTCACCGGCGGTGATCAGGAACGGGATGATCATGAAGGCGAGGACGAACGCGATCGGGATCAGCAGGAAGCCGAACGCCGCAGTCGAGCCGCCGGTAGCGCGGCGGCGGGTCTGGTCGGTCGCCGCCGGGCGGGTGGTCGGACGTTCGGTGGTGGTCGTGGTGCTCACAGGTTCCACGCCTTCCACTCGATGTCGGCTCTCTTCTGCAGCTTCTCCAACGTGGGTTGGATGTTGCCCGGTGTCGGGTTGGTCATGAAGGCGCTCAGGTCCAACACGTTGCCCTCCACCAGGGGCGGCGGTGAGGCCTCCCAGTAGCGGATCGCCTGGGACGGTTTGCGCTCCGCGACCGCCGCCGCGATGTCGCGTGGCGCCTTGACCTTGGGCACGACGTTCGGATTGGCCGACAGGTCCTGCAGGAAGCCGACCCAGGCCGTCTGCACATCCGGGTCGAGCCAGACCTCGTCGATCTTCATGGCCGCATCCGGCTTGTGCGCCTCGGAGGAGATCGACAACGGTGAGCTCTCCACGATCACCGAGTCCTCGCCGCCGGGCATGGCGGGCAGGATGAACTCGCCGAAGTCCTTGTCGGTGAGGCCCGCTGCGGTGAAAGAGCCGGTGTTCCAGGTCCCGTAGAGCTGCATGCCGGCCTTGGCCGTGTTGAACAGTCCGGGAACGGTGGTGGAGTCGATGTCGGGGGCGGAGAAGTAGCCGCGTTGGTAGAGCTCGACCCACAGCTTCATCGCGTCCACGGACTTCTGATCGAGGTAGGACGCGCGACCCTCGACGAGATCGAGGTAGAACTGGTGATCACTGCCGTTCAGCACTTGGCCGAACCAGATGCAGGATTCCCAGGAACTGGCGCCGCCGGAAGCGATCGGCGTGATCTTGGCCTTCTTCAGCTTTTCGCAGACGTCCAGGAACTCCTGCCAGGTGGTCGGCACCTCGGCGCCGACCTTGGCGAAGGCCTTCTTGGAGTAGAACATCACGTAGTAGGTCTTGTAGAGCGGCATCCCGTACTGCTTGCCGTCCCAGGTGAAGGACTTCTTCAGCTCGGGGTCGTCGATCCAGCCGTTCTTCTCGGCCAGGTCCCAGGCGCCGGTGACGTCGGCGAGCATCCCGTCCCGGGCCACGTCGGTGAGCCGGTAGCCGTTCCACCACTTGATCAGGTCCGATGAGGTATCGGTCCGCGACGACATCCGGACGATCTGCTGGAAGTTCGCCGTATTGGACACGCCCCGGGACTGCAGGACGTAGCCGCATTTCTCCTTGAGCACCTTGCTGGCCGCGTCGAAGCCGGGGCCCCAGGTGGCGTTGGTGTTGATGAACGTGACGACGTCGCCGGGCGCAGGCTTGGTCAGCGTCCCGGCGCAGCCCGAGAGCGCCAGTCCGCTCGTGGCCGCCGCGAGTCCCATGAACCCCCGCCGGCTCCATCTCGTTGAGGTGTGCCGCATGGAAGACCTCCCTTGGTCCGTCAAAAGGTAACGTTACCGATACCACCGGCCTGACGACAAGAGCTCCGTACAAGCTAAGTTACCGATACCGTCTCGACGGGCTCCGAGAATCCCCCGAAGCCTGTCGCAGCACGCAGCACCACACAAGGTCCCTGAGCCTGTCGAAGGGACTTCGACCCGATCAGCACCGCCAGCTCGTCGGAGAGGAGACGCCGTGGCCAACGGTCGCCCCACCATGCGCGACATCGCCGCCCAGGCCGGCGTCTCCCCGATGAGTGTTTCGCGCGCGCTGAGCGGCGGCAGCGGGGTGTCGGAGCAGACCCGAGCGCAGGTGCTGGCGACGGTCGAGGCACTCGGCTATCAGCCGAACGAGTTCGCCCGCCAGCTCCGTACCGGCGGCCCGACCCATGTGATCGCCCTGGTCGTCACCCATCTCGCCAACCCGTTCTATGCCGAGCTGGCGCTCGGTGTCGAGCGAGTGGCCGCCGCGCACGGTTCGCGGGTGATGATCATGAGCACGATGGCTGACCTGGACACCGAACGGGAGGTCGTCACCGACCTGCGTCGCCGCCCGGTCGACGGGGTGATCATCATTCCGGCCACCCCCGATCACCGACACCTCGCCGGCCTGACCGATCAGGGCCGGCCGGTGGTCTTCGCCACCACCCCACCCAACGGCATCGACGCCGACAGTGTCACCGTCGACGACTTCGGCGGCATGCGGTCGCTGTGCACCCGACTGCTCAGCGTGGGCCATACCCGGATCGGGCTGATCGGGCTGAATCACGCGATGTGGACCGGCTCCGAACGGCACCGCGGCTACGCGGCGGCTCACGCCGAGGCCGGTCTGACCATCGACAGCGCGCTGATCGCCGAACGTGCGGGCGACATCGAGACCGCGAGCCAGGCGACCCGCCGACTTCTTGATCTTGACGACCCGCCGACCGCGATCATCGCCACCAACAACCAGATGACGATCGGCGTCCTGCGGGCGGTCCGCGACGTCGGTTCCACCGCTGCCGTCGCCGGCTTCGACGATCTGGAGGTCGCCGACCTCTTCCAACACCCGCTCACGGTGGTGAAGTACCAGGCGGAGCAGCTCGGCTCACGCAGCGCCGAGTTGCTGTTCAACCGACTGGCGCTGCGCGACGAAGGACCGTCCCAACCCGCACGCGAGATGATCACGACCTCGATCGTCCGATACCGCTAGCGGTCGCGGCCCGAGCGGAATGCCGGTCGACACGGATCGGTGAACACTGGCGCCTCCGTGTCCGCAGAGCCGTGCTGACCACACACAACTGATCGACGCAGACATCCCGGATGGCGAAGCAGCACCTTGACACCCGACCAACGACTGCCCTACACATTATCAAGTGAGCGCAGAGACCGCGCTCACCTGTGCACGAGCCGTAAGGGTCGTTGATCATGGCGGATATCAGGTCCGGCGATGGAGCCGGCGGCGCATACCTGCAGGGACGTGCCCTTCGCCGTCGGGCAGCGCTGAGCGCCGCCGGCGCGTTCCTCGACGGCTACGACCTCCTGATCATCAATGCCGCGCTGTTGACGCTGGTTCCACAATTCGGGCTCTCCGGTGCACGGACCGGCATGCTGACCTCGCTGCCCTTCATCGGGATGGTGATCGGCGCCCTGGCCGCCGGACGACTGTGCGACCTCTTCGGCCGACGTCGGATCTACATGATCGACGTGGGCTGCTTCCTGGTGATCACACTGTTGCTCGCCGGAGCCCAGGAGTTCTGGCAGCTCGTCATTTTGCGCTTCTTGCTCGGGGTCGCCATCGGCATGGACATGCCGACCGGTACATCGATGCTGGCCGAGTTCTCTCCCCCGAAACTACTGGGCCGCCTGACCAGCCTGATGCAGACCGTTTGGGTCTTCGGCGGGATGGTTGCCGCGATCGTCGGCTACATCCTCCACGAATTGTTCGGCGCATCCTCGTGGCGCTGGATGTTCGCCTCCGCGGCGATTCCTGCGTTGATCATCGCGATCGCCAGACACTCGCTACCCGAGACACCGCGGTGGAAGGCAGCTCGCTCGACTGTCGTCCCGACCGCCGGTCTGCCGGGTCGTCGCAGTGGGATAGCGGAAATTCTCCGAACTCCGGCCTTCAGGTCGGCCGTCGGGTTCTTCACGGTCTACTGGGTTGTCGAATCGTTCCTCGGTGGCCCGCCGTTCGTCTACACGGCGTTGATCTTCAACAAGGTGCTGCACTTCGAGGCTTCCCAAGCCCTGCTGCTCAATGCCGGACTGTCGTTCGTGTACGTACTGGCCAACGTCTTCGCCCAGTTCGTGATCCTCGATCGCTTCGGGCGCAAACGATTGGCGGCCGTCGTCTGCACGATCGCGGCACTCGGTGCGATCGCCACCGGCATCCTCGGACACACGACCGTCGCTCTGGTCGTGGCGTTCGGGGTGTTCGCGGTCGCCACCCAGGTCGCGCCCGTGCCGTTCTGGCCATGGTCGGTCGAGCAGTTGCCGACCCGGATCCGGGCCACGGGCCAATCGATCGGCAGTGCTGGCGGCAAGCTCGGTCAGTTCATCGGGCTGAACATCTTCACCACCGCGACCATCGCCGGTATCGGCTGGACGACCTACTTCGTCGGCGTTGGCGTGGCCTTCGCTCTGCTCGTGGTCTTCGTGATCGTAGTGGGCAAGGAGACCCGGGGCGCCGACCTGGATGCACTCGATGCGATTGACAACTCTTCACCCACCCGGAAGGAAGTCTGACCCACTGATGCCCACCAACCGCCGACCCAACGTCCTGATCATCTCCAGTGATCAACAACGCTTCGATGCGATGGGCTGCTACGGCAACGAGCACATCCGGACCCCAGAACTCGACCGGCTCGCCGGCCAGGGCGCTCTTTTCGAGAACGCCTACAGCCAGAGCCCGATGTGCGCTCCGTCCAGGGCCAGCCTGATGACGGGACTCTTCCCGCGCAACCACGGCCTGTGGGCCAATGGTGTGGAGATCGACGACCGGCATCGGCTGCTGTCTCGGGTGCTGACCGATGCGGGATACGACTGCGGCCTGGTCGGCAAGTTTCATCTCGGTGCCGCCGCGGAAGGCCGAACCGAACGGCGTGTTGACGACGGTTTCCGGATGTTCGAGTGGGCTCATGATCCGATCCACCCGTCGCCGCAGAATGCCTATCATCGTTGGCTGGCAGAGAATCATCCCGATGTGTTTGCCGAGTTCAGTGCCACCCTTGCACAACCGTGGGAGACCGAGGCGGGGAACCAGGCCAAGGGCGCGCTCTACCTGGACACGGTCCGTCCAGAGGCGCATTACAGCACCTGGGTCGCCGAGACAGCGCTCGACTTCATCACCGACGACCGGAGGGAAGGCGATCAGCCGTTCTTCCTGATCGCGAACTTCTTCGACCCGCACCACCCGTTCGGCGCGCCGGAAGAATTCCGCGCACTCTACGACGCCGAGACGCTCCCCAAACCGGTCGGCAGTGTCGAGGAGTTGGCCGGAAAGCCCAGCGCACAAGCAGATTGGTCAGCCACGTCGTACGGCGGCACCGCTCCCGGCTTCCAGGACTACAGCCCCGACGAGATCTCCGAGATCATTGCCAGCTATTACGCGATGGTGACGCAGGTGGACACCCAGGCGGGGAGGATTCTGCGAGCATTGGACGAGCAGGGCCTCGCCGAGGACACGTTGGTCATCTTCACCAGTGATCATGGTGAGATGCTCGGTGATCACGGGATGATCTTGAAGGGTCCCATGATGTATGACTGTGCCGTGCGGGTGCCGCTGCTGATCCGCTGGCCGGACCATATCCCTGCAGGCAGCCGAGTGGAGACGGTCACTCAGACCGTGGACCTCACCAGCACCATCCTGGCCGCGACAGGCATGACGGCGGCGATGCCGTGGGCGCAAGGGCAGGATCTCGCCCCGCTCACGCAGCCCGAGCCGAAACGAGCCTCGGGGCGCGACTGGGCACTGGTCGAGTATCGGGACAGCAACTTTCCGCAGGACCCGCCGATCTTCACGACCATGCTCCGCTCCGGTCGGCACAAAATCACCATCTGGCACGGCGATCCGGCGACAGACCGAGCGGCCGAAGGTGAACTGTACGACCTCGACACGGATCCGGCCGAGCTGCACAATCTCTGGCATCAACCAGGGTCCGAACAACTACGGACCGAGATGTTGATCAAGCTCGTCGATACCCAGACGGGCGTCGAGGACCGCAGCAGGCCACGCGTCGCGGTGTGGTGATCTCCGAGGGTCGCTTGGCGTCATCCGATCGGGACTGATCGGTCAATCCACGGTGGCGAGCAGCTCGCGAGCCAGGGTTTCGTCGACAACGGCAGTGTGGACCCACCCCGCCGCGGCCGCAACCGACATGGCGGTGGCCTGGTCCGGGCCCCAGGCAGTTGCGACCACCTCGGGAACACCAGCGAGCTTCTCCAGACTGATGCTGATCACCCGGGAGTCGATCAGGTCGGTCACCGGCCGACCGTGATGATCGAAGAGCCGTCCAGAGATCTCGCCACAGACGCCGGCGTCCTTCCCTGCCTCACGGAGCTCCGGCGCAACGGACTCGTACACCCGGGACCGGGGCGAACCCCAAGCTCCGACTGATACCAGCGCGACCGTCAGGTCTCTGGCACGGTCGAGCGCCTCCGCGATCTCGGGTTGCCGCCGCAGTGCTTCTGCGGTGCCGGCGTCCTCGATGATCATCGGTGAGTAGATCGGGTAACACTCGCCACCCGCGACCGCGGCGGCACGACGTACTGCTTCCACACTGCCCGAGGTGTCACCAGGTCGGGAGAGGTTGCCCGCCAACTGGACGATGGTGCAGCGCGGCAGTTCGGTCAGCTGCTCGACCATCGCGTCGCAGACGCGACTCCAGCCGAGACCTACCACGTCGCCGTGCTCGACAATCCTGCCGAACAGGTCGGCCAGCAACGCACCGAGCTGCTGGATGATCGTCGAGGCCGGCTGCCGCGACGTCGAGGACATGACGAGGGCGCGCCGTACACCGAGCCGATCCTGCACGGCAGCACTGAGTTCGTCGTCGATCGTTCCCGGTCGACCGCCAACCTCGATCCGGACCATCCCCGAGTCGCGTGCCGTACGCAGCATCCTTGCGATCTGGAACCGGCTGAATCCGAGGTCACCAGCGATCGCAACCTTGGACTCGTCGTCGAGGTAGTACCGACGCGCGACCTCGGCAAGCAGCTTCGGGTCAGCGTCCGTGCCGCCCGCTGCATCCACAGTGCGACCTACATCCGACCTCGACACCGCTGACACCTTCCGTCCGTACGGCTCCTGATCCTAGCCGCGGGCCGAGTGCTGCCAGGACGGAGCCGGTTCCGGCAACCGACCGTGGCAGGGGGACCCGGAGCGTTGTCGGCAGCCACGTCGTCAGGCCGCCCGAGCAGGACGGCAATCGGCCGTCTGCCGTCGACGCATACCGGCCCTGGGGAGTCCCGGCTCCCCAAGGCGGCGTGAGCTTGTCGAGGACGTTCCACCTACAGGCTCAGGGATCAGCCAATAACTGGTCCGACAGGTAGACCAATCGTTGACAGGAGCCGGCAGGTTCAGCAAACTGCGGGGCACCCCGATCCCCCATAGGAGCTTCGATATGCGGTTTTCGACCAAGTTCACCGCCGCGGCAGCGGTGTTGACCCTGGCCCTGGCCGGCCCCTCCGTGACGGCCCACGCGGCGCCGGACGACGCGAGTCCGGGCTGGCTGAGTGGCGCATCCGGTCCGCAGGCCGCGGACGGCTCGTTCGGCAGTTGGCGCGGCGCCGAGACCGAGATCGCCGGCACCTGGGTCAATTCCCCCGAGCTCTACACGCTGCAGCCCGGCGGCGAGCTCGGCGCCTGGGACAAGCCGGTGGATGTCGGGATCTCGCCGCCGGACTGGCAGGGCTGGCAGGCCGAGGCGGCCGGCGCCCACGACGACTTCTACCGGCAAGCGTTCGCCACCATGAAGAAGCTGCGTGACGGCAAGGGCACCACCTACGTCCGGCCCTGGTACGAATTCAACGGCAACTGGATGCCGTACGCGGTCGGCGGCGGTGACACCGCGGCGTTCAAGCAGGCCTGGATCCGGGTCGCGACGATCGCCCGCCAGGAGTTCCCCGGCGTCCAACTCGTCTACTGCGCATCGGCCGCCAACGGCTCGGACGTCTACTCGGCCTTCCCCGGCAAGGAATACGTGGACGTCGGTGGCGTCGACTTCTACAACAATTACCCCTTCGTCACGAGCCAAGCGGGATTCGACGCCAAGGCTGACAACGCCGCTGGGGCTTACAGCCTGAACGATCTGGCCCAGTTCTATGCCCAGCAGGGCTTGCCGGTTGCGATCAACGAATGGTCCAACCAAGGGGCTCGGCGCGGTGTCGCCGAAGGTGGCGGTGGCGAGTCGCCACAGTTCATCGAGAGCATGCACCGCTGGATGACCGCGCATGCGGGCGACGGCACGCCACAGGCGGGGAAGCTGCTGTACGAGGTGCAGTTCAACCTGTGGCCGGACCAGTTCCAGCTCTACCCGGCTGACCAGACGGTGCAGCCGCAGACCGCCGCGAAATACGCCGAAGTCTTCTGATCAGTCCCCCCGATGAATCGCCCTTTCAGGAGTCTGTGACCGCCCCGGAGGGCTCTGCGATCCGGTCTGGCATGATGATCAGATGTCATCACTCAGGTTGGATTCTGTACAGCGGAATCCCAATCTGTATCAAATGGTCAGCGCAGGGCTCTCCGATGCGATCAAGGAAGCCGGGCTCGGCCCCGGCGACAAGATCCCGTCCGAACGCGAGCTCGGCGAGCAGTTCGGGGTCTCCCGTCCGGTGGTCCGAGAGGCGATCAGGCATCTGGCCGCCAAGGGCATCCTCGAGGTCCGCACCGGGTCCGGGGTGCGGGTGGCCAGCATCGGACACGAGGCCATCAGTGAGTCGATCGAGCTGTATCTGACCCAGCGTGACGCGCTGGATCCGGACAAGATCAACGAGGTCCTGACCAGCCTGGAGCTCCGGGCGGTCGAGCTCGCCGCCACGCTGGCGACCGAAGATGATCTTGAACGGGTCCTGGCCAGCCGTGACGCACTGGTGGATTTGCCCGATGAAGCCGGGAACTGGGTTGCCGTCGCCGAGGAGTTCCACAGTGCGATCGCCCGAGCCGGCGGCAACGAGATCATCAGCGCCTTGATCAACTCCCTGACCGATGTCCGGCGCGGCATCGGGCAGACGGGCGTCCATGATCAACGACAATCTGGCGCCGTCATGGAGCAGCATCGCCGCATCGCCGATGCCCTGTCACGACACGACGCGGACGCTGCGGTCGCCGCGATGACGGATCACCTTGATCCCAGCGCACGAACGTCGTCCTGACCGAGACGCTGCGAACAGAAGCGCCTGAGGAAGACTGCGGTTCCTTCGGGTTGCGCCGACTGACCGGGATTCGCCGGCCGGAACAACCGAGCATGGTCATCCGCGGCGTGGGCCGTGGAGGCGAGCGCACAGCAGGAAACGGTACCGATAACGCCAGCTATTGCCGTCAGGCGACGTTATCGTTATCGTTCGCTGCGAACCTCGCCTTCCTCCTCGACGACGAATGGAAGCTCACCATGCCTACGTTCTTGCCCCCAGCACGCCTGACCCGCGCCGTCCTCACCAGCGTCGCAGGTCTCCTCAGCACCGGACTGATCTGGAGTGCGACACCGGCGCACGCCGTCCCCGATCAACCGGCCACCCCGGCCGCGTCGGCGGCGACCTGGGCGAACCGAGCCACCGACGCCTACCGCGCCCTGCAGCGGGAGCTGTATCAAGGTGCCGATGATCATGGGCTGTATCTGGAGCGCACGCCGAAACAGGATGCCGACCGTGATCACTCCTACCTGTGGCCGATGCGGGAAGCAGCGGCGGCAGCCGTCGACATGTCCCGACTGCCGCGGCGAGGCGCCGCCTATCGCGATGACGCTGCCGAGCGCTTCGACACCATCGAGTTGTATTTCGGCGATGGCGAACGCCCCGGCTACCAGTCCTATCTGCCGGCTCCGCTGGGCACCGGCGGCGACGTCTACTACGACGACAATGCCGTCGTCGGACTGAGCGAACTTGATCAATACGAACTGACCGGATCGCCGATCTACCTGAAGCGGGCCGAGCAGATCGTTCCGATCGTGTCCCGGGCCTGGGACACCGACGACAGCTTGACCTGCCCCGGCGGCATGGACTGGTACGACTCGCCCAACAATGTCTACCGCGCCACCAACGTCACCGCCCTGTCCGCCCAACTGGCGGCCCGGCTCTACGAACGCACCCGTAACGCCGACTACCTCGCCAAGGCCGAGCAGTGGTACGGCTGGGTCTACACCTGCATGCGGCAGGCACCCGGACTGTACGACAACGACCGCAACGACGACGGCAGCACCAACCCGACCTTGTGGAGCTACAACTCCGGAGCCATGATCGGCACCGCGACCTCGCTCTTCCGCAGCACCGGCGACCGGTCGTATCTGGCCAACGCCGTCGAGGACGCGCGCAGTTCACTGGCCTACTGGACACAGGGAACGCGGCTCCATGATCAACCGGCGATCTTCAACGCCTTCTATTTCAAGGATCTGCTCGAGCTGGACGCGATCCGCGGCAATCGGGATTTCCTGATCGCGATGAGTGATTACGCCGCCGCGACCTATGCCAGCAACCGGGATCCGGCGACCGGTCTCTACCGCTTCCAGCCGTCCGGTGGCGGTGACTACGACCCGGATGCGCCGGCCGAGACCTTGGAGCAGTCGGCCATGATCCAGATCTTCGCCACCCTCGCCGTCGCGACGCCACACTGACGGCCAGCCAGCAAGATCATCTGCCCAGGGGCCGGCCGCGAGCTGCGGACGGCGCTGGACGCACACGGTCACGGTGCGGAGGCCGCGCACCGTTGGCTGCGGTTCGGCTGTTCGCCAACTGGTTCTGCACCGTCGTTCGCTTGGCGTTCGACGTCCTCACGGCCGCGGCGATCTCCGGCGGCAGTGACTGTCGCGGTGGGGTGATCGGACGATCCGGGTCCTTGTTCTTGCCGATCGCGGGCCGTGTTGCGGGCAAGTCCTTCAGCGCATCGACGCCGCGGCCCTTGGTGCGATCGAGGGCGGCGGCCGCGACGGCAAACGGCAGACCGTTCGCTCGGTGTTCGAAGGCGAGCACTTGGCGGATGGGCAGTGGGCTGTCCGGGGCCGGCTCGAATTCGCGGTAGATCATCCGATGCGACGGTCCCATCGGTTTGCCGCTCGGGGTGAAGTCCTGGACGACCGGCACCTTGATCTCGGCGCAGTCGCGAAGGTCGTAGTGCCGGGGCGAGTAGCCGAGCCGCTCGCCCGCGAAGTCGCGTTCGCGGCCGGCCCGTAGTGCCCGTGCGGCTTTCAGCCCTGCGGTCAGCAGACGCGCATCGGCGCCGCCTGGATCTGCCGCCGCACCTTTCCGTAGACCCCGTAGCCGCGCCGCAAGATCATGCTGCAGGATGACCCGATACGGATCAGCCATCGCCGCGCCCGCTCGGCGAGTCGTCAATCTCCTTCAAGAAGTCGTCGAGGTCGACACCCTCGTCGGGTCGGCTGGACCGAATCCGATCCCGTACGATGTTGGCGATCCGCTCCTCACCGGCCGCCTCCTCGGCAAGGTCGAGATAGTCCAACCACTGCTCGAAGGGGATCACCACACCCTGCGGCTTGTCGTCGTTGGCGACGATCAACGGCTCGGAGTTGCCGTCCTCAAAGCTCTGCAGGACGCGGGCGAGATACTCCGCAGCAGTGTCGGAGTCGACAACGATCAGGCGTTCGCCGTTGGGTAGTTGATGCTCGAATTCGGGGGCCATGCCGTCACGCTACACACGTCGTACCCGACCCGGAACCGACTCATCCACAGCCTGCACACCCGGGACAGAGCCCCGCCGGGTTCGGCGTCGGCACCGCAACGCGGCGAGATGATCAAGGACCGCCGCGAGCGCCCGCGGATGCGGTGCGCTGCTATCCGTCGACTGACGGGCTCGGCACGACATCGGGATCACCGGCGGACATCGAGGCCCGCATGTCCTCGACGGTCCAGGCCTCGACCTCGTCCAGATGCACTTCGGCGGCCCGCTTGGCCGCCTCGATGTCGCCGGTGATCATGGCGTCCAGGATCTCCAGGTGCCGACGGGTCGAGCCGGCCACCCGATGCCGTCCGGTCGCGCCGAGGATCCGCAGCCAGTAGACGTACGGTTCGACGGCAGCGCGGGCACGGATCAACCGCTGATTGCCGGAGGCGGCGACGATCTCTCCGTGCAGCCGGGCGTCACTGGCGAAGAACGGCTCGAAATCACCCTGGTCCGCGGCCGCGAGCGCCTCGACCACCTCGGTGCGCAGTTCGTCCAGCAGTGATCGCGGCATCACCCGGGCAGCGAGCCCGGTCGCCACCCACTCGATGCCCTTGCGGTATTGGCAGACCTCGTGGATGTCGGCGATCGTCGGGGTCGCCACGTACGTCCCCGAACGCGGCCGGGTCTCGATGATCTGATCGACCTCGAGCCGCTGCAACGCATCCCGCACCGGGGCACTCGAGACGCCGAACTCCCGGGCGATCGCTGCCCGGTCCAACCGTTCGCCGGGTTTGAGCATCCCGGTCGCGATCCTGCGGGCGAGGATCTGCCGGAGCTGACTGGCGATCGAGTCGACGACCAGGCCGTCGCTGACCTCGTCGGATCGTGGCGACGGCACGTTGGCGGAACTCTTCCCGGGGGTCATGATCATTTCTCCGACAGGACGACTGAGCAGGAGCCGAGCTTATCCGCCGATCACGCCGGCTGCTCGCAGCGCCGCTGCGATCCGCGTCCGATCCTCATCGGTTGCCGGCGTGAACGGCTTGCGCGGATAGCCGGCCGGCCGTCCCTGCAACTCGAGCGCAGCCTTCAGGGTGGCCGGCAGATTCGGCCGATCGATAGCGGTCCACACCGTGAGGATCCGCTCGTGGAGATCGCGGGCGGTGTCCAGGTCGCCTTGCTGGACGGCATCCCACAGCTGCACGCTGAGCTTGGGCGTCACGGTCGGGATCGCGGCCAGCGCCCCGTGGGCTCCCATCAGGAATGCCGGATAGTGCAGATCGTCCAGCGCAGCCAGGATGGTGAAGCGGTCCCGGGTCCGGTGCAGCAGCTGGCCCAGCAGGTGCATGTCGCCACCGCTCTGCTTGATCGCCACCACCTCGGGCACGGCGCGACCGATCAGCTCGATGGTGTCGACCGGCACCAGGGCCCACGGCACCACGTTGTAGAGGATGATCGGCAGCCCGATCTCGGCGCCGAGTTCCCGGTAGTACTCGACGGTCTCCTCCGGCGACGGCGCGAAGACGTAGTGCACGGGAGTGATCTGCAGGGCGTCGACGCCGGCGTCCTTGAGGGCGAGGCCGTACCGCTTGGCCTGTGCCAGGGAGTTCTGGATGATCCCGGAGATGACGGGGATCCGTCCACCCACGGCGTCGATCACCGTCCGCGCGACGGCGACGCTCTCCTCCAGCGACAGGGTGTGTCCTTCGCCGGTGCTGCCGGTGGCGCAGATCGCGGTGATCCCCGACTCGACGAGGTAGTCGACGTCCTGCTTCAGCAGTCCGTGGTCGACGGCGTCGTTCTCATCGAACGGCGTGACGACGGTCGAGATGATCCCGTGAAACTTCGGATCCTTCATCCGTTCCTCCTGGGAAGGTGGCAAACATGGATTGACATCTGAAATCTGATCATATTAGATACCAGCGCAGGTGCAAACCATGTCCCAAAGGGGTGACGTCATGTCCGATCGAGCCACCGACACGTCCGTCCACGCTCCCGCTCCGATGCGTCGGGTGATCTGGGCCAGCGTGCTGGGCACGACCGTGGAGTACTACGACTTCACGCTGTACGCGACTACCGCGGCGCTGGTCTTCGGCACCGTGTTCTTCCCGTCCGGCAATGCCTTGGTCGGCACCCTGTACTCCTTCGCCACCTTCTTCGTCGGCTACCTGGCCCGGCCGCTCGGTGGCGTGCTGTTCGGCCACTTCGGTGATCGACTCGGCCGCAAGACGATCTTGGTGATCACGATGCTGATGATGGGGCTCGGCACCTTCGCGATCGGGCTGATCCCCAGCTATCAGCACATCGGCATCGCGGCTCCGCTGCTGCTGGTGCTGATTCGCCTGATCCAGGGCGTCGGCATGGGCGGCGAGTACGGTGGCGGTGTCTTGATGGCATTGGAGAATGCTCCGGTCAAACGGCAGGGCTTCTTCACCTCGTTGGTGCACATCGGCACCCCGGCCGGCGTGCTGATCCCGGTCGGCATCGTCACACTGCTCAACACGTTCCTGCCCGACGGCGCCTACCTGGCCTGGGCCTGGCGGCTGCCGTTCCTGCTCAGCATCGTGTTGATCGGCGTCGGCTTCTTCATCCGGCTGAAGCTGACCGAGACTCCCGAATTCGTCGTCGCTCGCGAACAACGCGACACCACCAAGGTGCCGATCAAGCAGGTGCTCGGCGAATTCCCCGGCTCGGTGGTGTTGTCGATCCTGGCCAAGATCGCCGAGAGCGGCCTGTTCAACATCTACTACGTCGTCGCGATCACCTACGTGACGACGAGTCTGGGGCATCCGAAGGGCCCGATCCTGGTGGCAGTCCTGATCGCCTGCTTGATCGAATGCCTGACGCTGCCGCTGTTCGGTGCCCTGTCCGATCGGATCGGCCGACGGCGGGTGTATGTCGCCGGCGCACTCTTCCAGACCGTACTGGCAGTGCCGTTCTTCCTGATGATCAGCACCGGCAACATCGCGCTCACCGCTTTGGCCCTGACCCTCGGCCTGGCCATCGGCCACGGATCGATGTACGGCGCCCAGGCCGCCCTGTTCAGCAACCTGTACCCGGTCGGCGTCCGCTACACCGGTCTCTCGGTCACCCAGCAGGTCGGAGCCACCCTCGGCGGTGGGCTGTCACCGTTGATCGGAACGGCCTTGCTGGCCGCGGGCTCGGGCTGGCAGCCGCTGTTGATCTACGTGATCGGCGTCGCCGTCCTGTCCAGCGCGGCCGCCCTCGGCCTGCGGCGTGGCGAGAGCGCTGATTCGCTGTCCAGCACGGAATCCCTCGGCATCCGAACTTGATCAGGAGCTGATCGGGTCGCCTGGACCAAGAGTTCGCAACCAAACCGAATGCCGACCAGGGAGCGAGCGAACGCCGACCCGAGCGCAGCCCTCACAGGTGAAGACCGAACGCGTTCCCCACCGACCGAGTCCCGCCGTTGCCGCTGCGTGCGGACCGGTTAACCCCCGTACGCGTTCGGGTGCTGCTCCCAGTGATTGCCGGCGCGACAGCAAGCACTGTTGAGTCATGACGACGACTGTGCACGCCGCTCCCGAATCATCCGGTCGACGTGCCAGGAGCGAGTTCGGCCCGCTGCGTGATCGCATCGTCGCCGAAGGGCTGCTCGGCCGGCGGGTCGGACACTATGCGCTGCGCGGCGGTTTGATCTTGGTCGCGCTGCTCGCCACCGCCGTCGGCATCATCCTGCTAGCCGGCAGTTGGTGGGTCTTGCTGCTCGCTCCGGTTGCGGCGATCGTGTCGGCACAGATCAGCTTCTACGGTCACGATGCCGGACACCAGCAGATCAGCGACTCCCGCAAGATCAACAGGATGACCGGCCTGATCGCCGCCAACGTGCTCGCCGGCATTTCGCACGGCTGGTGGCAGGACAAGCATCTGCGGCATCACGCCAACCCCAACCATGAGGGGCTGGACCCCGACGTCGGCGAGGGCGTGATCGCCTGGAGCGAGGAGCAGGCCGCCAAGAAGACCGGCTTCGCCCGCTGGTTCGCCAGGCGCCAGGCGGCGTTCTTCTTCCCGCTGCTCACCTTGGAAGGCTGGAACCTCAACCTGGCCGGCCTACGATCGATCAGGTCCCGACCGGCCAAGTCTCGTAGCCTGGAGATCGGGCTACTGGCGCTGCACTGGGCGGTCTATCTCGGATTCCTGATCATGGTGCTGCCGCTGCCGGTGGCGATCGTCTTCATCCTGATCCATCGCGGACTGTACGGGCTCAACCTCGGGATGGCCTTTGCCCCGAATCACAAGGGAATGGAGATGCCGCCGCAGGGATCGCGGATGGACCACCTCCGCAAGCAGGTGCTCACCTCCCGCGACGTCACCGGCGGCCCGCTCGTCGACTTCATGCTCGGCGGCCTCAACTACCAGATCGAGCACCACCTGTTCCCCAGCATGCCGCGGCCACACCTGAAGCTCGCCGCGCCGATCATCCGCGACTACTGCGCCGACATCGGCCTGCCCTATCGATCCTGCGGACCGATCGAGTCGTACGGCGAATGTCTTGCGTACTTGCGCGAGGCCGGCCGGTGATGATCAACTCGACCACCATGCCTGATCCGACCCGTGTTACCCACAGGAGCCGGCGAGGATCACGCTCTCGTCGGCGATGCCCGCTGGTCGATCACCGGAACGAGCATTGCGTGTAGTCACAGCAAACGCCGCAGAATTGCGCAGTTCCTCGACCGCGGTCACCAGATGGAGATCGGCCAATCTGACGAAGCTCCCGACCCCGCCGGGGACCGACTCGACCAGCCCACACTCACGAAGGTGTCTCAAGTGGTCCAGCATGTTGGACGGTGAGACCTTCAGAGCGTCGGCGAGATCGGACGGGTAAGCCGGCGATTCGCTGAGTGCGACCAGCATGCGAAGCCTGACCGGATCCGACAGCGCACGCGCGAGCCTCGCCAACGACGCGGATTCGTCCGCAACAGCAGGTGTCATCATCATCTCGATTCGTATCTATGGGCGGCCGGGCGACCTGTCGTCGACAGCCGAGAGCTGCTCGGGCCTCAGGACCGGCTTGTCATAGGGGAGATCGCGACAACCCAGAAGTGAAGAGATCTCGGAGGTCGCCGCCCACAACGCATCGAGGATCGACTGCATCAGCTCGGAGTTCGCCATATTGGCCGGCAGCGCGCAGGCCAGCGAGCACATCACCACCCCGGCGCCGGACCACACCGGCACCCCCAGAGCGAGGTAGCGCTTCGGATCGAACTTCACGCACAGGCCGTGATCGACGATGTCGGCCAGATGCCGCTCCCAATCTTCCGATGTCCAAGCCGGTTCGACGCCGGTGGCAGCATCGATGAATGCCGGCCATCTCGCGCGATCGGAGAAGGCCACCAGGACCCGACCCGCGGCTGGATCGAGGACTGCGGCGGGGTCCCACTCCTCGCGTGGCGACGCAACCTGGTAGATCAGACTTGCCGATTCGGCCCACCCGATGCTCTGCAGACGATCGTTGATCAGCACCGTCGCCAGGACGTTGATCTTGGTTGCTCGGCTGGCCTTCTGGATGGCGGGCCGGATGATTGCCGGGAGCGCCACGGCAGGATCGAATCGTGCCGTCATCGCGGTCACCGAGGGGCCAAGCCGGTAACGACCGTCGGTGACCAGGAGGTAGCCCCTCTTCGTCATGGTCTTCAGCAAGTTGTGTGTCGTCGAGGGCTTCAGCCCGACCTCGCGAGCCAGCGCACTGACGCCCATCTCGCCGCGCCGAGCAATCTCCTCGAGCAGATCCAGTGCCCGATGCAGCGATTGGACGTCCCCCGCCCGGGGATCTGCGGCACTAGCCATGGCCCGAAGGGTAACCGGATAGCCACCGATTGCGCGCCCGGCTCCGGCTGGCCGCGACCATCATCACATCAATCTCCTTGCAGGGTTGGGGATCCGGCTGCATACGACGCGACTGTCCGGCGCGTCAGGTGTTCGACATCAGCCCACCGCGCCATTGACATCCCCATCCACCGATGCTTAGCTGCCATTCAGTGTTACAGACCGCTTTTCAGCATAACTGAATCACCCAATGGAGGGAACGAACAGATGCAGGTTTCAGCACTGGAACACAGGCTCAGCGAAGAAGAGCGCGCGACCTTCGAGGACCAGGGGTTCCTTCAGATCGAAGACGCGATCGCGGCGGACCACCTCAAGCTCCTGACTGAGGCGACGGACCGGATCCATGAGCGCCATGTCGCAGCCGGGAACCCTGACAACCAAGCGATGTTCGTGCCCAACTTCATCCCGGAGGACGAGTTGTATCTCGACCTCGTCGATTACGAGCCGATCCTGCCCAAGATCTGGGGGATCCTCGGCTGGAACCTCTCGCTCTATCACTCCCACCTGATCGTGACGCCGCCCTCGGGTGCCACCCGATCGGAGAAGACGTTCGGCTGGCACCAGGACTCCGGCCGGGTGAATTTCGACATGCCGGGCCCGCACCCCCGACTGTCGGTCAAGGTCGCCTACTTCCTGTCCGACGTGTCGGAAGCGGGCCGCGGCAACTTCTGGGTGATCCCGGGCAGCCACAAGAACGAGGACGTCACGATTCCGGACGGGGACGGCCAACCCGAGGGTGCCGTCCCGGTGTTGGCCAAGCCTGGCATGGCTGTGCTCTTCGACCGCAGACTGTGGCACGCCGCCAGCCCGAACTGGTCCGACATCACTCGGAAGGTGCTCTTCTACGGCTACGGACATCGCTGGATCAAGCCGAAGGACGAGATGACCCTGTCCGAGTACTGGGACCAGAGCGACCCGATCCGCAAGCAACTCCTGGGCTATGCGACCAGCGCCAACGGTTGCTACACCCCGACCGAGGACGACGTACCCCTGCGGGCTTGGCTCGCCGAACACAGCCCCTCTGATGTGGACCAGGAACGGCACGCAGAGAAGTAGTCCACGGACGCAATCGACCTTCAGAGAATGGTGAGGGGCCGACGCCAATGTCGACGACCGCACGATCACCACTGTCCCGCCGTCGATTTCTGGCCGCCGCCGGGATCGCGGCAGGCATGGCCGCTGCCACCGGTTGCGCCAAGGGAACCGGGACAGTCGCCGCAACCAAGAACACGATCACCTCAGCCGCCTGGGTCGACCCGATCACCGATGTCATCTACGGACCGATCGCGAAGGGGTTCGCGGCGAAGTCGGGTGTCACTTTGCAACCGCAGGCCAGTGTCGCGTTCGCCGATTACCAGACGCGGTGGCGGACTCTTCTGGCCGGTGGCCAACCACCGGACATCTTGGAGGTGAACGACGATTTCGTTGCCGAGGTCACCAACAAGAAGCTGACCCAGGACCTGACTCCCTATCTGCAGAAGTCCAAGATCAACACCTCCGACTTCTTCGAGAAACCGTTCAACTTCACCAAGCGCGGCGACACTCAACGGGCCATGTCCATCGGGTCCCTGGCCCGCTGCATCATCTACAACAAGACGATGTTCAAGGAGGAAGGCATTCCCCTGCCTCCCACGACGTGGACCGATGACGGCTGGAAGTGGGACGACTTCCTGAGCGCTGCCAAGGCCCTGACCAAGGGGTCCACAACCTGGGGCGCGGTGGTCGTCAAGGACACGGCGTACGAGAACACCTTCTGTCTCAACAACGGTGGCGTCGGCACGTTCTCCGCGGACGGCAAGAAGTTCACGCTGGCCGATGGGCCGGGTGTCGAGGCACTGCAGTGGGTGTACGACCTCACCCTGAAACACAAGGTCACCCCGGCCTACGGCGACATCCAGGCCGACGGCGCCGAACAGCGACTGTTCGCCGGAGGCAAGCTGGGCATGTTGTTCGCGCCGTCGTCGGCGATCGCCTACTACGCGGAGAACGTGAAGGACTTCGAGTGGGACATCGCCCCCGTGCCCGGGAACCAGCATCAGTTCCAGGAGGGCGGTCAGATCGTCTACACGATCCCGGAGAAGGCCAAGAATCCGGATCATGCCTGGGACTTCCTCAACTACATCATCAGCCCGGAGGGCGGCAAGGTCCTGGCCGAGGCAGGCCTGGTGGTGCCGATCAACAAGAAGGCGGCCGAGTCGTTGACGAGCCCCGGGAAGTACCCGAAGAACATCAAGCTGTTCGTCGACGCCCAGGACCACAGCAAGCCCATCAACTTCTCCGCGGGCACTGCCGCGGCAGTTGCGATCTACCGGCCACAACTGCAGCGCGCCATCACCGGCGAGATCACGGCGAAGCAAGCCCTGACCGCCGCCCGTAGCCAGGTCGAGGCAGCACTGGCGAGCACCTAACCCCGCCTTCAGCTGCGCAATCCGCCCGGACCGACGCGCGCACCCGGTGGATCAGAAGTCCAGCCGCGCACCGACCCTGGGTCGGCGGTGGCGCACACGACTCAAGCCGTTGCGGGTCCGGTGGAGTCCCGGGTC
Organism: Microlunatus soli; assembly: GCF_900105385.1. NCBI lineage: Bacteria > Bacillati > Actinomycetota > Actinomycetes > Propionibacteriales > Propionibacteriaceae > Microlunatus > Microlunatus soli. The sequence continues at coordinate 2,739,891 of NZ_LT629772.1, forward strand.
ACCAATTCGGGACGGATCAGCACCGACGGGGCGGTGACCGCCCCGTCGGGATCTGCCCGGAGATAGTCGACGGCAGCAGTGGCCATCGCATCCAACGGCTGCCGGATCGTCGTCAGCGGCGGCCAGGCCAGCTCGGCCAGCAGGATGTCGTCGAAGCCGATCACCGACAGGTCCCGACCGGGTGTCAGTCCGGCCGTACGGGCGCCGGCACAGACGCCGAGCGCGGTCATGTCGTTGATCGTCAGCACCGCGGTCGGACGTAGTTCCTCGGGGCGTTGCAGCAACTCCGCGACGGCTGCCCGGCCGAGTGCCGCAGCGTCCAGATCGGCGAAATCGTCATCGTCGGCAGCCCAGGTGATCGCTCCGTCGCCGAGCTTCGCGGCTGCGGCCGCCTCGACGAATCCTCGATGCCGTTCCTTGCGGTTGATGCTGCCCAACGACCCCGAGATGAAGGCGATCCGACGATGCCCGAGGTCCAGCAGATGCTGAGTTGCCATCTTGGTCCCGAGCACGTTGTCGATGCTGATGTTGATCACCTGATCGGGATCACCCAGCTGAGCAGTCCGGTCGAAGGCGACCAGCCGCAGCCCGGCGCTGATCTTGTCGGCAAGATGATCAAGGGACGGCAGCGACGTGCACAGCACGATCGCCCGCAGCCCCTCGGCCCACAGCTCGTCGACGTAGGCCCGTTCCCGATCGGGATCGCGTTCGCTGTTGCAGAGCAGCACGTGTTGACCGTGGGTCAGCGCAGCCGCCTCGACCCGCTGGGCGAACGCTCCCCAGAACGGGTTCGCCACCGACGGGACGACCAGGCCGATCGCGCTGGCCCGGCCGGTGCGCAGCTGCCGGGCCGCATGGTTGGGACGGTAGCCGAGGTCCTGCATCGCACGCACGACCCGGGAACGGGTCTCCGGCAGCATCCGCCCGTCCCGACCGTTGAGCACGTTCGAGACCGTGCTCGGCGACACCCCAGCGGCTCGCGCCACCTGGTAGATCGTTACACCCAATTGATCCTCCTCGGCAGACCGACCCACCACGCAGTCTGGCACACATTCGCGCGGAACTTCCCGGTCACACGGCGCATTTCAGCCTGGACGACGATCGTTGACATCTCGGAAGGTCTCGCTCTAGGCTCGGTAAACCGATGCACCAACTCAGCGGCGACGGAGTCGCACAACGACGCCTCCACACGTGATCACCGACATCGGCGCGGCCATCGCACGATCGGAGCAACAGCCTTGCCACACGGCATCCGCCAGTCACGGCCTCCGCACAGCGCGGCCTCCGGGCAGGTCTTGATCCCACCGGCCGGACGTGGTGGTTGGTGGCACGACTTCGTCTGCCCCGCGCACGGCACCGAACTCCTGCACGACAACATGCTGATCGGCGAGTTTCCCGACGGTGGCGCACGGTGTCCACACGGTTGCCGCCTCGACACGACGGCCGTCCGCGGAGCCTGGACGACGCTGGCTCACCAGGCACGCGCGCGACAAGCTCGCCGGCTCGCGACCGTTGACCCACAGGGCGAGTCGGGACGCCGAGTGCTGGACTTTCTGACCTGCTGCGCCGATCGCTACCTGAGCCTGCCCGGTGATCATGACGGCGCCCAGGGCTGGATGCTGGCCGGCCGACTCTTCCACCAAGCCCTCACCGAGGCGATCTGGGCGGTCAACATCGGACAGGCCGCCTGGACGCTTCATGATCATCGCGTCACGTTGCCGACGGCCGTGACCGAGCTGCTCGCCGAGTTGACCCGCGCTGCCGTGGCCAGCCGGGCAACGCTGCTGGACCAAGATCGCTCGACGTCGAACTACCTGGCCTGGCTGGACGCAGCCGGTGCCGTCTGCAGTCGCGACGAGCAGTGGCTCAGCGGCGATCACGGGATCTATCCGCACCTGTTGGCCGCCACCCTCTCCGACGGTTGGCAATGGGAGGCGAGCACCTACTACCACTCGTTCGTGCTGCGTGCATGCCTGATCGCGATCGCGAACGTTCCCGGTGCCGTTCCGCCGCCCGAGGTTGCCGAACGGTTGCGAGCCATGCACCAGGTCCTGCGGGAGCTGCGGTCGCCGGGTGGTGAACTCCCCGCCCTGCACGACGGTCCGTATCGCCGCGACGGCTACGACCAGGAGCTGGCCGAACTCGACCTCGACGAGACCGACCGCGCAACAGTGGGTGCCCCGGCGACGATCACCGTCCAACCCGACGGTGGCTATGCGATCCTGTCCCGTCCTGGCCTGCACGCGATCCTCGCGTTCGGACCGCATGGTGGGTCGCACGGACACTTCGACAAGTTGTCCCTCAGCCTCTACGGCCGCACCACCAGCTGGCAGGCCGATCCCGGGCAGGTGCCGTACGGGAATCGCTTCTGGCGCAGGCACTACGCCAGCACGGCGGCCCACCCGACCGTGATCATCGACGACACCGACCAGTCCGCCTGCACCGGCAGTCTGTTGGGCCGCGATGACGACTCCGTCACCGTCGGCTGTGACACCGCCTACCCTGGCGTGCGGATCACGCGGACCCTGCGGCACACCGTCGAAGGGCTCGACGACGAGGTGACCGTACGCTGCGACCGGCCGCGCAGAGTCGCCCTGCAGCTACGCCCGGTGGGCCCGGTCGACACCCTCGTCACCGCCGACGGTTTCAGCACCGTCTGGCACGGTTCGTCCGATGCGGAGGTGCTGATGGGTTCCCACCAGGCGACCGGACCGGCGCAACCGATTGTTCGGCCCGGACCTGGCCCGGCGGACGACCCGCAACGGGAGGTACCGCAGATCGACTGGATCGCCGAGGACTGCCGGGAGATCACCTTCACTTCCCACTACCGGGTCGCCCCGCCACTCGAGGGCGACCGAGCCGCGAACGAGGTCACGCGATGATCTTGATCGGTGACTCCGGCCACCTCGAGCAACTGCGAACCGAACTCGGCAGCACCCGGGCCCGGCAGTGGCAGCGGCTGTACGAGCAGTGCAACAGCTATCGCGAACAGGTCCCGCCAACCGAGCACCCGACCGCCAGCATCACCTACTTCGGCCCGGCCGCAGCCAATCTCGCGCTGGCCTATCGACTGACCGGCCAGCCGCACTACCGGGAGGAGGCATGGCGTTGGATCTCGACCTGTATCGGCTATCCGCATTGGGGCAAGGCGAAGCTGCCCGATCATGATCTTGACGCCGGCTGGCTGCTGCACGGTCTGAGTTTGGCCTACGACTGGCTGGGTGATGATCTTGATGATGCGCGGCGTGACCGGCTCCGAGCGAAGTTGGAGCTGCAGGGGAAGCGGCTCTACGACTACGCCGCCGAGACCGAGGGCCACGGCTGGTCGACCAACTACTGGCAGAATCACAACTGGATCTGTTACGCGGGACTCGCGACCGCTGCACAGGTGCTCGGTCGCGACGAGTGGGCCGAACGTGCCCGGACGAACTTCGACACCGTGCTGCCACTGCTCGCCGCGGACGGCTCCGACTATGAGGGTGTCGCCTACTGGCGCTACGGCGTGCCGTGGTTGGCGATCTATCTCGATCTTGTGCAGCGGACGACCGGCGAGGATCTGTGGCAGCACTGCGACTTCCTGGCCAACACGATCGGTTGGCGGCTGCAGCAGAGCCTGCCCGGTTTCGGGGAGAGCTTCGGCATCGGTGACTGCCATGATCGGCGCAGCGGTCACAGTGTCGCGCTGTACTACCGGCTGGCCGCCGCCTACCGGGACGGTCGGGCCGCCTGGCTCGCCGATCTCGTTGCCGACAAGCTGTTCTGGCGTGAAGCGTACGAGTCGGGCATCAAGCCGGGCGTGAAGCCGGAGGCGTACCTGGAGCTGCTCTGGTATGACCCGAGCGTGACACCGACGCCGCCCGACGACGATCCGGTCACCGCCCACTTTCCTGATCTTGGTCAGGTCGTCTCCCGGACGTCGTGGACCGATCCGGACGCGACGGTCGTCAGCTTCACTTCGGCTCCCGGTGGCGGGCACACCGCCTGGGATGCCGCGGAACGGTTCCGCCGGCAGCAGGACCTGGAGACGCTCAACGCCGGGCACCATCATCCCGACGCCGGCGCGTTCCTGCTGGCCGGGCACGGCGCACTGCTGGTGGTCGACGACGGCTACGCCAACAACAAACGCGCGGCGCAGCACAATCTGATCTTGGTTGACGGACAGGGCTGGCACGGCGAGGGCGGCAAGAACGCCTACCGCGACCTCCCTTACGATGCCCGCCCGGAGCTGGTCGATGTGCTGGCAGAACAGGGATTTCTGCACGCGACCTCGCGGACGGCGATGATGTTCGACCCGGCACTGGGAGTCACCCGGCTGGACCGTACGCTGATCGCCACCCCGCAGGGACGCGTTCTCGTGCTGGACGACTGCCGCGCCGATCAACCGCGCCGTTGGCGGTGGCTGCTGCATGGTGACTGGCCCGCCGAGGAGTTGCCGCCGGATCCGGGGACGTTCCCGATCCCGCACGAACGGTCGGTCATCCTGCGGAGCGGACCCGGTATGGCCCGGGTGATCCGGCTGCCGGGGACTCCGACGGACCGTACCTTCGAACCCACCGAGGTGCAGGCGAATCCGACCGGGTCGACGCCGAGCCTGCTGATCACCCGGACCCTGCAGACGACCGCGTGGCAGACCGAACCGGTCACCGAGGCGACCTTCCGTACGGTGCTGGAGACCACCTCCGCGCTGAACCCCGCACCGGCCGCGCTCCGTGAGGTGGACGGTGACAGCTACGACTTCGGAGCCGAGTGGATCACCGTCGGTCGGAAGGGTCTCATAGATGGTCGCAACGTCCGAGGTCGGGCGAGGGCGGTGATCTTCTCCGGCGGGCGACTGGCGGTCGTCGCCGCCACCGAGATCGAACGGCCGGAGGGACCACCCGTCCGGTGGGACAGTCCGTACACCGGAGTGGTCGAGCAGTGATCACCACCGCCGCGGCCGTCCACCAGCAGCGAGACGTGACCAGCTACGCGCATTCCTGATCAGCTCAAGGAGGAGCTATGTCCATCAGTTCGGATCCCCGGCTCAGTCGGAGATCGTTACTTGCCGGAGCCGGGTCGGCCGCCCTTGTCGGAGGTGTCGCGACCACGGTGGGCTGCAGCCCGAAGTCGACCGACCAGGCCAACACCGCCACCAAGAACGCGTCGACCAAGCTGCCGACCTACACCGAGTACACCGGTGCGAAACCCGACCTCGCCGGCACCGAGACCGGCGTGATGCCCGGCTTCTTCAGCTACCCGAAGGATCCACCCAACGCGGTCGCCGACAAGCCGGGCACCGGCAAGGAGACCATCACCGGGATGGCGCCGATCTACTACGCCGTGCCACCGGGGCCGAAGAGCAACAGCTACTGGGCAGGGCTGAACGAACGTCTCGGTGTTGATCTTCAGATGCAGATGGTCGGCAGCACCGACTACGAGAAGAAGCTCGCCACGGTGATCGCCGGGTCGGATCTGCCGGACACCATGCTGCTCGAGGTCCAGGCGAACTTCCCGCAGATGCTGGACAAGCTGTTCACGCCACTCGACGAGTTCCTTGCCGGGGACGCGATCAAGGACTACCCCAACCTGGCCAACGTCCCGACGGTCGCGTGGCAACACACGATCTACAACGGCCACATCTACGGCATCCCGATCCCGCGCGCGACGATCATGAACTACAACTTCATCCGGCAGGACCTGTTCGACGCGGCCGGGGTGTCGAGCAGCCCCAAGGGCTACGACGAGCTGGTCGAGACGACGAAGGCGCTGACCGATGCCAAGAAGCGGCGGTGGGCGTTCAGCCTGGTCCAGCAACCGCGCAATCTGCTGGGGATGATGAACAACGAGCCGAACGGCTGGCGCTACGCCGACGGCAAGCTGACCAACCAGGTCGAGACCGACGAATACCGGCGCACGGTCAGCGATCTGGCGACGATGTGGAAGAGCGGCGTCATCCACCCGAATGCCTTCGACGACTCGCAGAACAAGGCCGCGCTGTTCATGGGCGGCACCTGCTGCATCAACGCCAACGACGGCTACGTGACCTGGACCCAGTTCACCGCCGAGGGCAAGACGGTTCCCGGCTTCAAGCTCGGTCTGATGGAGAGCTACAACCGGGACGGCACCGCGCTCGCGCACTGGCACGAGGGTCCGGGCATCTTCCACACCGCGTTCACCGGACTGAAGAAGCAGGACAGCAAGGACAAGACGAAGTTGATCCTGCGGGTGTTGGACTGGCTGGCAGCACCCTTCGGCACCGAGGAATACCTGTACCGGATCTACGGTCAGGAGGGTGTTGATCACAAGCTCACCGCCGATGGCGACCCGGTGCTGACCTCCACCGGCCTGACCAACACCGTCGTCCCGGCGAAGTATCTGGCCGACGCGCCGTCGGTGATCTATGAGCCCGGACGGCCGCAGGACGTCAAGCTGCAGCACGCCTATCAGAGCAAGGAGATCCCGACCGGGATCCAGGATCCGACGCTCGGGCTGTTCTCCGACACCTTCGCGTCCAAGGGCGACACGATCTCGGGGAACCTCGACGACGGCGTCAACCAGATCATCCAGGGCCGCAAGCCGCTGACCGAGTTGGACGGCCTGCTGGACAGCTGGCGCTCCGGCGGCGGCGACACCATCCGGAAGGAATACCTGGACCAGCTGCAGAAGAAGGGCTGACACCCAAAGGCCCTTGAGCCTGTCGAAGGGCCGCACCCGACGTGGAAGGAAGAATTCACATGGTCGATGGAACGAACGGATCGCTGGCAGGTCGACGAGCACTCGTCACCGGCTCCGGGCACGGCATCGGCGCGGGCATCGCCACGGCGCTGGCTGCGGCGGGTGCCGATGTCGTCGTGCACTACGGACAGTCCGCGGACAAGGCGGAACAGACTCGCCAGCAGGTTGCCGGGCACGGTGTCCGCAGCACGATCCTGCAGGCCGACGTCACCCGGACCGTCGAGGTCGACCGATTGATCGCCGATTCCGTGGATTTCCTGGGTGGGTTGGACATCCTGGTGTGCAACGCCGGCCATCTGGTCGGACGTGAAGCCGTCGCCACGATGACCGACGATCACTACGCGTCGGTGATGGAGGTGAACATCGGAGCGACGTTCCGCACGGTCCGGGCTGCCCTCCCCCACCTGGAGAAGTCCGATCACGGTCGGATCGTGACCATGTCGTCGCTGGCCGCGCAGAACGGCGGCGGCAATGGCTCCACCATCTATGCGGCCGCGAAATCCGCCGTCCTCGGCTTCACCAAGGGGCTGGCCAAGGAGATCGCTGGCTCGGGAACCACGGTCAACGCGCTGGCGCCCGGTTTCATCGGCGACACCCCGTTCCATGATCGTTTCTCCCCGCCCGAGGCCCAGCAGACCATGATCGCCGGCATCCCGCTGGGCCGCGCCGGTCAGGTCAGTGAGGTGGCCTCGGCTGTCACCTGGCTGTGCTCGGACGGTGCAGCGTTCGTCACCGGTACGACGGTCGACATCACCGGGGGCGCCTGGTTCCACTGATGTCCGTCGGCGGATCCAGCCACCGGAATCAGCTGATGATCCTGTCGCCGACAATCACCCGGCTCTCTATCGTGAAGGCCCGGAAAACGTTCCGGGCCGACGAGGCGTCGCGGTACGTCATGCGGCTCAGATCATCGAGCAGGTAGCGGCGCATCAGCGTGCGCCCAGTTGCCGCCGAGCCTGCTCGAGCACACCGACGACAGCCGTCGTCTCCTGATGGGTGTGGATCGGTGACTCGACCAACCCCTCGCCGATGTAGCCGGCAGCGGCGATAGCCTGATAGTGCAGCGCGTCGTACGGTTCGGCCAAGGCCGTGTCGGTCCATCTGACGGCGTCCGGATCCGGGCCCCACATGGCCTTGGTCGACAGCATCAGCCCACTCGGCCGGATGTAGGGCGAGTCGACTTCCACCCGTCCCTTCGTGCCACCGATGACCGCGGTCACCGGCAAGGCGGAGCGCAGCGAGGTGACAGCACAGGCGAGCGCGCGTTCGTAGCTCAGCGAGAGCTGGGCATGATCATCGACTCCGGTCGCAGCCAGTGATCCGACAGCATGCACCGCCCGTGGCGCACCGAGCACCGAGGAGATGAACGAGACCGGGTAGACGCCCGCGTCGAGCAGCGCGCCGCCGCCGAGGTCGGGGTTGAAGAGCCGGTGCTTCGGGTCGTAGTTCGCGACGAATCCGAAGTCGGCGGCAACGTAGGTCACCTCGCCGATCAGCTCGGCCTCGAGGATCTGGGCCAGGACGTCGGCCTGCGGGAGGTACCGGGTCCACATCGCCTCCATCGCGAACAGCCCATTGTGCCGCGCGAGCTCGAAGACGGATCGGGCATCGTCCTCGGTCATCATGAAGGGCTTCTCCACCACGATGTGCTTTCCGGCGTTGAGGGCGAGTTCGGCCATGGCCCGATGACTGTCGTGCGGTGTGGCGATGTAGACGACGTCGACTTCGTCGAGTCCGACCAGTTCGGCCGGTGAGCCGACGGGTTGCGGAATGTCATGCCTGGCAGCGAATTCCTGTGCCCTCGCGAGCGCTCGTGACCCGACGGCGACGACCTGCTGATCGCTCTGCCGGTGCAGTGCATCGACGAAGCGGCCGGCGATGCCGCCGGGGCCGAGAATGCCCCATTTCAGTGCTGGTGCGGGCTGTCGCGGACGCGGTGCAGGGATGATCGGTGACTCGGGCATTGATCGACTCCTGTGCTGGTGAATGGGTTCCGGGCGTTATCGTGCTCGCACAGCTCAAGAGCACGAGGTAGGGGATGAGGGAATCTGTGTCGACGGTGCCACGTAGCCGGCGGGGACGGTCCTTTGCCGAGACCCGGGGAGCGATTCTCGATCTGATCCGTTCCAGTGGAGAGATCTCGCGTCGAGACCTGGCGCGCCAATCCGCGCTCACCGAAGCGACGGTCTCCAAGGCCGTGAAGGCGCTGTTGGCCGAAGAGATCATCGTGGAGTCGGGCTACGCCGAGTCGACCGGCGGCAAACGGCCGATCCTGCTCCGGCTGGTGAACTCGGGGCGCTGGGCCGTCGGCGTCATCCTTGATCATTTCCGCATCGTTGCCACGTTGTGTGGCATCGACGGCAGCCAAGTCGCCTCTGTCGAGCTGCCGGGTGCCGGTCATGACGACACCGACACCGTGCTGAACGCGGTCGCCGACGCGGTGCACCAACTCCTGGAGAGCAACGGCGTCGCCAAGGACGCCGTGATCGGCCTCGGGGTTGCGGTCTCGGGCCGGCGCATCGAGGATCCTGCCCCGGGATCTGCACCGTCCGAAGCCTGGTGGGGGCAACCTTTCGTCGCCGACAGACTGCAGGAGCTCACCGGCCTGGATGTCCTGCAGGAGAACGACGCCAACTGCGCTGCGCTCGGGGAATTCTGGTCCGGACGAGTGCCGGATGATCGCGACTTCGCCCTGGTCTACCTGGCCGACGGCGTCGGCGTCGGCATGATCATCAACGGCGATGCCTACCGCGGCCGATCCGGCCACTTCGGCGAGATCGGCCACAGCTTCGTCGACCCGTCCGCCCGACCCTGTTGGTGCGGCTCCGTCGGCTGCCTGGACACCGTGGGAACACCGGAGGCGATCGCCCGGGCCGTGCTGACCTCGCCCGACAAGAAGGACGAGTGGGAGCTGCGCAGCGATGACTCCCCCGCGGTGACCTACGCGAAGGTCGCGGCGCTGGCGCAAGCGGGTGAGCCGGTGGTCCGGGACGCGATCGAGGAGGCTGCGGGATTCCTCGCCACTGCCCTGGTCAGCCTGGTGAACACCATCGACCTGGACCGCATCATCCTCGCCGGTCCAGGACTTTCCGTCGGTGCCGACGTCTACGTCGAAGCCGTCCGCACCCGCATCCGGACGACGTACATGAGCTCCATCCATCCGATCGAGGTGCAGCTGCGTGAGGCGAGCGCCGACATCGCGGCACTCGGAGCAGCCGCACTGGTCCTGCATCGTCACCTCACTCCTCAACTCAACTCGCAGTAGCGCCAACCCGCTACACCACCCTTCAACAGGCTCAGGGCTCGGGTGATCTCATCTGAACTAACTTTCTTGACTATCTATTGCTAAGTCTAGTGGATCTCGCTTACTGTGCCGTCAGTTCCAGCGTCGGAACGCGGGGCCCGTGTCGTCTCCACACGCCGGCCTCGCCTCACAAGGGAGAACCATGATGTTTCCTCGCCTCAAGCGCACCCGAGCCGTGCTCGCCGGCGCCACCGTCCTTGCGGTGACCGCGATGACCTTCGCCGGATGCAGCCCGTCGACCGACAGCAGCACCAAGGACGGCGGGTCGGCCACCCAGGGCACCCTCAACTGGTGGAGTTGGACCCCGGACAATGATCTTGCCGAGCGTGAGATCGCGGCCTTCAACAAGGTCTATCCGGACATCAAGGTGACGTACAAGAAGATCAACAGTGATCAACTGTCCGCGGTCCTCCGACCGGCACTCGCCTCGGACGACGGCCCGGACGTGTTCACTGTCAACGCCAGCGGATCGCATTCGGCGCAGGCGTTCGCCGCGTACGCCGAGGACCTCACACCGCACATCAAGAAGTTGCTCGGCGACGACTGGCGCTCCAAGGTGTTCGCGCCCGGCGCCGACGCGTTCACCGTCAAGGGTCGCCTCGTCGCAGCGGAGTGGGCCAAGGTCGGCGCCGGCATGATGTGGATCAACCAGGACATGTTCGACAAGTACGGTCTGAAGCCACCGAAGAACCTGGCGGAGTGGAAGACCCTGTGCGCAACGTTCCGCTCGAAGGGTCACGGTTGCTTCCAGGAGGGCTTCGCCTCGACGTCCAACTTCGGCACCGACACCCTGCATTCGCTGGTCAACAACGTCGACCCGAACGCCTGGACGAACGCCCTCTCCGGCAAGGGCAAGTGGAACTCCCCCGCCTTCGTCAAGGGACTTCAGAATCTCAGAACCCTGCAGGCAGAGGGAATTCTCGACAAGGGTGCGGTCGGCGTGCAGCAGTATCCCGATGTCAACAACGCGTTCCTGTCCGGGAAGATCCCGATGGTCCAGATGGGCACCTGGTACTCGCAGTATGCGACGGTCAACAGCATGGAGGCCGCCCTGGAAGGAGCCGGCGTGCCGAAGGGAACGAAGAAGATCACCATCATGCCGATCCCGTTCCCCGACGTCAGCGGCAGCGGCATCCCGATGACGGTCTACTCCGACCCCGATGCCGGCCAGGCTGTCAACGCGAAGTCGAAGCATTTGAATGCGGCCATCACCTTCGCACTCTGGCTCGGCAACACGCCGGAGGGTGCTCACGTCGTGGCGAACAACCTGGACGAATTCCCCACCCTGAAAGGAGAGGACGTCGGTCCGCAGTGGGACAAGATCAAGTTGGTGAACCCGAAGGTGCAGCAGCCGGCGCTCAAGGCGCAGACCAAACTGCTCGAGGAGTCCACTGCGCCGCGGAACATCGGCATGTCGGCCGAAGTCGGCCAGGCGATCACCGATGCGGCCCAGGCCATGGTGAACAGCACGAAGACCCCGCAGCAGGTCGCCGACACGATCCAGGCAGCCGCAGACTCTGGTGAGGGCCGCTAGGTGTTGCGGAGCCGTACGGAGGCGGTCCATCCGATCGTCCGAACGAACGGCTTGTCGACCGGTCGGCGACTCAAGACGCCGGTCGGCTGGCCATGGATCCTTCCAGCGTTGATCTTCTCGGTCGGAACGCTCTACTACTGCATCGGCTACACCGGCTACATCTCCACCCTGGACTGGGATGGCGCCAGCCCGCTGCAGCAGCCGGTCGGTGCGGCGAACTTCGTCCACCTGGTGCACGACCCGATCTTCTGGGGAGCGATCGTGCACACGGTGATCTTCGCCGTGTCGACCTTCGCGCTGCAGGTCGTACTCGGCCTGGTCTTCGCCTGCCTGCTGCACTCCAAGCTGTATCTGCGCACCTTCTACAAGGTGTTGATCTTCATTCCCGTCGTGTTGGCGACGGCGACGGTGGCGCCGGTGTTCCGGCAGATCTTCGCCGCCGACGGAGTGCTCAACACGATCCTCAACACGGTCGGACTCGATGGGCTGGCCCAACCGTGGATGGCCAACCGGGTCTTCGCGCTGATCATCGTGATCATGGTGCACGTGTGGCAGTCCACCGGTGTGGTCTTCGTGTTGTACTACGCCGCGGTCGGTCAGGTGGAACCGGAAACCATCGAGGCCGCGCGGATCGACGGCGCCGGCAATCTCCGAATCATCGGGGCGATCGTCTGGCCCGGTGTGAAGGGTACGACGATCGCGATCGCGATCCTCACCGCGATCGGGTCCCTGAAGACCTTCGACGTGCCGTTCCTGGTCACCGGCGGCGGTCCGAGCTACGCGACCGAGTTCCTCGGCACGCTGATCTACCGGGTCAGCGTCTCCTATGCGCAGGTGGGCTACGGCGCCGCGATTTCGATCGTGCTGCTGGTGCTGGCGATCGTGGCGGCGATCATCATCAACACCGCCGGTCGACGAGGGGAGGAAGCCGATGTTTGAGATCCGACGCACCCGGACCCGGGTGTTGCTGCAGATCCTGCTCACCGTCCTGGTGATCCCGTTCGTGTTCCCGTTGGTGGCGATGGTGCAGGGATCCCTGGCTGGACAGGGATGGGGCAACTACGCCACGGTGCTCTCGCTCCCCCTGCTGCCGGGCTTCTTCATCAACAGCGCCGTCATCGCCGCCTCGGTGATCGTGCTGGTGCTGATCTGCACCATGACGGCATCGTTCGGATTCTCGAAGCTCCGGATCCGCGGCAAGGAGATCTTCTTCTGGGCACTGCTGGCCTGCCTGACGTTGCCCGGCGTCGTACTGCTGGCACCGTTGTTCGCCACGGTGACCAGGATGGGTGCGTACAACACGCTGTGGGCGGTGATCATCCCGGTCGCCGCACTGCAGGTGCCGTTCACCGTCCTGCTCGCGCGCAACTTCGTCGACGGCATCCCTGATCAGCTGATGGAGGCGGCGCGTGTCGACGGCGCGAACATCCTGAAGATCTTCTGGCACATCATGCTGCCGCTGACCAGGCCGATCATCGCCGCCGTGGGGGTGTTGGTGTTCATCAACTCCTGGAACGAGTACCTGTTCCCACTGCTGTTCCTGCAGAGCCCGGAGCAGCAGACCGTCACGCTGGTGCCGTCCTTCTTCATCGGTCAGTACAACAACGATCAGACGAAGGTTCTGGCGGCAGCGGTGGTCATCGGTCTACCGATCGTGATCGCCTACATCTTCTTGCAGAAATACTTCGAACGCGGTCTCGCCGCGGGCGCACTCAAGTAGCACGACCCACGAACCGATCTCAGAAGGGACGACATGCCTCACGCACGTATCGATCTGCACAAGGTCCATCAACCACGGCTGAAGGAGTTCAGCGACGCCATCCTGGAGGGGATGGTGCGCGGGCTCGACATGCCGAGGGATGACCTGTTCCAGATCTTCCGGCTGCACGAACCGGGCGAGCTGGTGTTTTCGCCGACCCACCCGCGGCACCAGCGTGACGACATCATCTTCATCGAGTTGCTGGCACAGGTCGGCTACAGCGACGAACAGAAGCAGGCGGCGATGACCGCGATCGCCGACGAACTCGCCCAGCTCGGCATCAAACGTGACAACGTCCTGCTCGTCGTCGCCGAAGTGCACGGAGCGGCCTGGCTCGCCGCCGGACCCGACACCGCCGCGGCCTGAGCAGAAGGGACCACGTAGATGGCTTATCGATCACTCCACCAAGATCAGGTTGCCCGGATCCACGTGCACGATGCGGCCGACGGGACCGACACGGTGATCTTCGAGGACCCCGATGTCCTGTTGGAGGCTCCGAACTGGTCGCTGGATGGCCGGGCACTCCTGCTCAACGGCAACGGCGTCCTGTGGTCGCTTGCGCCCGAGGCCGGTTCGTCACCCGCAACGATCACTCATGACGGGCTACCGGACATCAACAATGATCACGTCCTCGACCCCGACGGCGAGTCGATCTACCTCTCGGCAGCCGATGGCCACATCTATCGAGCAGCGCTCAGCGGTGGCCCGGTCACCAAGATCACTCCCGATGACGGTCTCAAGCACTACCTGCACGGGGTGTCCCCGGACAGCAAGCGACTGGCCTATGTCCAGATGTCCGCTCAGGGCGTGCCGGGTGTGTTGATGATCATTCCTGCGACGGGTGGCGAGCCGACCCTCGTCGACACCGGCGCCGGCCACATCGACGGACCGGAATGGTCGCCCGACGGACAGTGGCTCTACCTGAACAGCGAGCACTGGGCCACTGAACCCGGGCACGCCCAGGTCTGCCGCATCCGGGAGTCCGGCGGCACACTCGAACGACTGGTCGAGAGCGGGACCGTCGACTGGTTCCCGCACCTGTCGCCGGACGGATCGAAGGCGGTCTACATCGAGTTCCCGACCGGCACCCAGGGACACCCCGCCGATCTCCCGGTCAATCTCGTCGTGGTGAACACCACCGACTGGACGACACCCCTGGAGCGGATCTCACT